>JAKONI010000091.1 GCA_022702015.1 Beijerinckiaceae bacterium
GTCGCGGACGAACTGTTCCAGTTCCTCCGTCAGCGTGACCGTCATCTGTCCACGGGGCGTAGGCGTGAGCACCTCGTCCGCATGACGATCCTACTGCACTGAAAAACACTGAGAAACAGTGTCAGCGGGGCACTGCGCGCCCGGCTCAGGGCACGAATCCCTCGAACACCATCTGGTCGGCATGGGCCTGCGCGTTCAGCCGTTGCGCGGGGGTACGCACGGTCCAGGCCATGATGGGGAGGCCGGCGAGCAGGCGGCACAGGGCGGTGGCCGTACAGGGCAGGTCGTCCACCCGCCAGGAGAGGAAATCCGGACGGGTCTCGGGGAAGTGCAGCAGGTCGGAGAGGGAGCGGCGCTTGCTCTCCGGCATCGCGACATACACGGGGTCGTCCTGCCGAGTCTCGGCCACGATTCCCCGGGGGATCGTGGCGGGCAGCCCCTCGCGGAGCGCCGCGACGACCTCCGGATCGAAGGATTTCAGGGCCACCGGCCCGGCATAGCCGGCGGCGATCTCCGCCGTGCGCCGGGCGAGGCGCGGGTCGCCGTCGTAGGCGGACTTGATCTCGACGATCACCGGCACCGCCCCCGCGATGGCGGCGAGGAACTCCGGCAGGGTCGGGATCCGCTCGGCCGAGCCCGCCACCGTCAGCCGGCCGAGTTCGGCCGCGGTCCTGGCGGCGGTCGGCTCGCTGGCCCCGGTCAGCCGGCCCAGGGCCGAATCGTGGAAGACCATCGCCTCGCCGTCGGCGCTGACCTGCACGTCGCACTCGATGGCGAAGCCCCCCGCCACCGCCGCGCGGGCGGCGGCCAGCGTGTTCTCCGGCCGGCCCGCCGCCCGGTCGTGCAACCCGCGATGGGCGATCGGCCGCGCGGTGAGCCAGGCGAATCCCATCACCGCACCTCGAACATCGCCTCGACCTCGACGGCGGCGTCGAGGGGCAGTTCCGCGACGCCGACGGTGGAGCGGGCATGGCGGCCCGCGTTGCCAAGGACTTCGACCATCAGGTCGGAGGCGCCGTTCATCACCCCGGCCACCGCCGAGAAGCCCGGCGCGGCGTTGATGAAGCCCCCGAGCCGCACGCATTGCTCCAGCGCCCGGTCGAGGTCGCCCACCGCCGCCTCGAGCTGGGCCAGCACGTTGAGGGCGCAGAGCCGGGCGGCCTCCTTGCCGGCCTCCGGCGAGACGCCGCCGCCGACCTTGCCCGTATGCTCCGGCGCGATCTTGCCGTCGGCCCCGAAGCAGACCTGGCCCGAGATGACCACGAGATGGCCCGCGCGCACGAACGGCACGTAATTGGCCACCGGTGCCGCCGCCTTGGGCAGGGTCAGACCCAGCTTCGCCAGACGTTCCTTGATCGTGCTCATGTGAGGCCTTCGTGTGCGAGTCGCGGGCGTTCTGGAACATGCCGGAGCCGCCCCGCGCAAGGGGGCGGGCGGGGGGCCGGCGGGGTCGTTCGCCCCCGTCCCATGGCAACGGACGGATCTGACCCGCGCGCGGCACGGGCTTTGCGCGATTGACAGCGCAGACCCGATTCATAGTAATCGCGCGCGTGCCGCCCGGTGACGAGGCGGCACTTTCATTTGGTACCGCCGACGCCTCGTGCGATGGAGACCGGATCGTGACATCCGCCCTTCTGCCGAATTACACCCGTGCTCCGCTGTCCTTCGCCCGCGGCGAAGGCGCATGGCTGTTCGCGGAGGACGGGCAGCGATACCTGGATTTCGGCGCGGGCGTCGCGGTGAACGCGCTGGGCCACGCCCATCCGCACCTCGTGGCCGCCCTCACGGAGCAGGCGGGCAAGGTCTGGCACGTCTCGAACCTATACCAGATCCCCGAGGGGGAGCGGCTCGGCCGGCGTTTCGTGGAGGCGACCTTCGCGGAGGTGGCGTTCTTCTGCAACTCGGGGGCCGAGGCCAACGAGGCGGCGATCAAGATCGCCCGGAAGTACCACGCCGCCGGGGGCCATCCCGAGCGCTACCGGATCGTCACCTTCGAGGGGGCCTTCCACGGGCGGACGCTGGCGACCCTCGCGGCCGGCGGCCAGCAGAAGTACATCGACGGCTTCGGCCCGAAGGTCGAGGGGTTCGACCAGGTGCCCACGGGCGACTTCGACGCCCTCGAGGCGGTGATCGGCCCCGAGACCGCCGCCCTGATGATCGAGCCGATCCAGGGCGAGAGCGGCGTGCGGGTCATCCCCCCCGCCGACCTGCGCCGCCTGCGCGAGATCTGCGACCGGCACGGTCTGCTCCTCATCATGGACGAGGTGCAGACCGGCATCGGCCGCACCGGCAAGCTCTTCGCCTACGAGTGGTCTGGCGTCGCGCCGGACATTCTCAGCGCGGCCAAGGGCATCGGCGGCGGCTTCCCCCTCGGGGCCTGCCTGACGACGAGGGAGGCGGCGCGCGGCATGGTCGCCGGCAGCCACGGCTCGACCTTCGGGGGCAACCCGTTGGCGATGGCGGTGGGCAACGCCGTGCTCGACGTGGTCCTGTCCGAGGGCTTCCTCGAGGGGGTCGCCCGGACGGGCCTGCGCCTGAAGCAGAAGCTCGCCGCGCTCCGCGACCGGCACCCGCGGGTGATCGAGGAGGTGCGCGGCGAGGGGCTGATGATCGGCCTCAGGCTCGGAGTCTTGAACACGGAATTCGCCGCGGCGGCGCGCGACGCGCACCTCCTCGTGATCCCGGCGGGCGACAACGTCGTCCGGCTGATCCCGCCGCTGATCGTCACGGAGTCGGACGTGGATGAGGCGATCGGGCGGCTCGATGCCGCCGCCTCCGGCTTCGAGACCCTGCGCGGGGCGGCCGAATAGCGGCCGCCGGAAAGCTCATGACCATGACCACGACACTGAACGGTCAAGCCAAGGCACCGGCCTCCGCCGGGGCCGGGACCGCGCCGCGCCACTTCCTCGACCTCTCGGATTTCACCGGGGCGGAGATCCGCCGCATGCTCGATGAGAGCGCGGCGATGAAGGCGGCGCGCCGCAAGGGCGAGCGGGCGGCCGAGCGCCCCCTCGTCGGCAAGACCCTGGCGATGGTGTTCGACCGGCCCTCCACCCGGACCCGCGTTTCCTTCGACGTGGCCATGCGCGAACTCGGCGGCGAGACGCTGATGCTCACCGGCTCCGAGATGCAGCTCGGCCGGGGCGAGACCATCGGCGACACCGCGCAGGTGCTCTCCCGGTTCGTGGACGCGATCATGATCCGCATCCTCGATCACGGGCAGATGCTGGAACTGGCCGAGCACGCCACCGTGCCGGTGATCAACGCGCTCACCAAGCACTCGCATCCCTGCCAGATCATGGCGGATGTCCTCACCTTCGAGGAGCACCGGGGGCCGATCAAGGGCCGCACCGTCGCGTGGTCGGGGGACGCCAACAACGTGCTGGCGAGCTGGGTCCACGCCGCCGCCCGGCTCGACTTCACCCTCAACGTCGCCTGCCCGCCGGAGCTGTCGCCCCCCGCCTCGCTCGTGGCCTGGGCCCAGCGCGAGGGCGCCCGCCTCACCGTCACCCGGGACGCCTACGCGGCGGTCGAGGGGGCCGACGCGGTCGTGACCGATTGCTGGGTCTCCATGGGCGACGACGACGAGAGCCACCGCCACAACCTGCTCTCGCCCTACCGGGTCGACGCCAAGCTCATGGCGGCGGCGAACAGGGACGCGATCTTCATGCACTGCCTCCCCGCCCACCGGGGCGAGGAGGTGACCGCCGAGGTGATGGACGGGCCGCAATCGGTGGTGTTCGACGAGGCCGAGAACCGCCTGCACGCCCAGAAGGGCGTCCTGGCCTGGTGCCTCCAGGCGGGCGGGGCCTAGTGCTCGGACGCACTCACCTCGGTCATGCACACGTGCCCTAGGTCTTTGTATTTGCATCATTTTATCCAGCCTCGGCTGACGCCTCCGTCTGGATCGACGCACTGGGGCGAGGTTTCGAAAGGACCAAGTCCTTTCGCGGGTGCGGGGCGGCGCCCGCATCGTCGGAGCCCGGCCCCGAGACCCCGCCAAAGGGCTCGCCCTTTGGGAACCCTGTCTTGGCTCACCATATAGCGGGGACATCCCCGGAGTGATCATGACCGCAGGAACCGAGACCCCCGGCGTCGACGATGCCGTGCTGCCCTTCGCCGTCGAGGC
>JAKONI010000152.1 GCA_022702015.1 Beijerinckiaceae bacterium
ACGACCGGCGTTCGTCCGCCGGCTCTTCTGATTTTCATACGCACAACGCACGCTCCGACATCGACGCGAGCCTGGAGAAGCGACAACAAACGCGGATCCGGCGCTTCCGTTCCGGCCAAGCTTGCACACGAGGTGGCGGCGGGACGTCGCGGGTGATAGAGCCCCGCTCATGCTCGAAGGCCTGCCTCCCCACCGTCCGACCCATGTGCTGCGCCTCCTCACCGACGAGGGCTCCGCGCGCGCCATGACCGACCTCCTCGGCGAGGTCTTCGACCCGACCCAGACGGCGGTGGCCGCCTTCGAGGCAGAGGACGGCAAGACCTGGCGGCTCGAGGCCTATTTCGCCGACGCCCCCGACGAGGGCATGATTCGCGACCTGATCCGCCCCCTGGTGGGCGATCAGGCGGATGGGGCGAGCTTCGAGACCATCGACCAGCAGGATTGGGTCCGGACCTCCCTGGAGGGCCTGAACCCGGTGCGGGCCGGCCGCTTCCTCGTCCATGGCAGCCACGACCGGGACACGGTGCGGCCCAACGACCTCGCCATCGAGATCGAGGCGGCTCTGGCCTTCGGCACCGGCCATCACGGCACCACGCTGGGCTGCCTGCGGGCGCTGGCCGACATCCTCAAGCGCGGCCGCCCGGCCCATGTCCTCGATGTCGGCACCGGCACCGGCATCCTCGCCTTCGCGGCGGCCAAGGCCCTGCACCGCCCGGTCATCGCCGGCGACCTCGACCCGGAGGCGGTGACCACGGCCGTGGGCAATGCGCGCCTCAACGGCCTGGGGCCGGTGATGCGGCTCTACCAGGGTCCCGGCGTGCGCCACGCCCTGGCCGACCGGCCCCGGCGGTTCGACGTGGTGTTCGCCAACATCCTGGCGCGGCCGCTCAAGCGCCTCGCCCCCTCCCTCACGGCGGTGGTGGCCGATCACGGCGTGCTGATCCTCTCCGGGCTGATCGAGCGCGACGTGCCAGGCGTGCTCTCGACCTACCGGCATCGCGGCTTCCATCTCGTCCGCCACGGGTTGATCGAGGGCTGGGCGACCCTGGTGCTCAAGCGCGGCGGCGCGGCACCGCGTCCGCGCTGACCGGCATCCGCCCCGAGGCCGTTGCGGGGCGAGGCCGCGCGGCTTAACCCTCGGGGCATGACGCGCCTCCGCTTCCAGACCTTCGACGATCCGAGCCACCGCGAGGGCGCCGCCCGCATCGCCCGCCTCCGGGCGGCCCTGCGCCAGCAGGGCGTGGACGGGTTCGTGGTCCCCCGCGCGGACGAGCACCAATCGGAATACGTGGCCCCGCAATCGGAGCGCCTCGCCTGGCTCACCGGCTTCACCGGCTCGGCCGGCACCGCCGTGATCCTGGCCGAGCAGGCGGCCCTCTTCGTTGACGGGCGCTACACGCTCCAGGCCCCGGCCCAGGTGGACCTCGCGGTGATCACCCCGATCCAGATGGCGCAGACCAGCGCCGAGGCCTGGATCGCCGCCACCCTGCGGCCGGGCCAGGTGCTCGCCTACGATCCCTGGCTGCACACGCCGGACGGGGTCGCCCGCCTCGAACGGGCGGCGGCCAAAGCCGGCGGCGGCATCCGGGCGGTGGCGACCAATCCGATCGACGCGGTGTGGACCGATCGACCCGCCGCGCCCTGCGGTCCGGTCACCGCCCATCCCTCCGAATTCGCCGGCGAGACGAGTGCGGCAAAGCTCGGGCGCATTCGTGCGGTCCTGACCGGGGCGGGCTGCGAGGCCCTGGTGATCTCCGATCCCCACAACCTCGCCTGGACCTTCAACCTGCGCGGGGCCGACGTCGCCCATACGCCGCTGGCGCTGGGCTACGCCGTCGTTCCGGTGGAGGGCCGCGCCGACCTGTTCCTGACCTCGCCTGCGATCGATCCCGTCCTGCGCGAAACCCTGGCGCCGCTGGCCGATCTCCATCCGCGCGACCGTTTCGAGCCAAGGCTCGACGGCCTCGGCGCCGAGGCCGCCCGCATCCGCCTCGACGCGGCCACCGCCGCGGTGGCGCTCAAGCTGCGGATCGAGGCCGCCGGGGGCCTCGCCGAGATCGGTTCCGATCCGATCACCGGCATGAAGGCGGTGAAGAACCCGGCCGAGATCGCAGGGGCGCGGGCGGCCCATCACCGGGACGGCGTCGCGGTGACGCGCTTCCTGGCCTGGCTCGCGCATCAGGGCGAGGGCCTCACCGAGATCGGCGCGGTGGAGGCGCTGGAGGATTTCCGGGCCGCGACCGGACGCCTGCGCGACGTCTCGTTCCCGACCATCGCGGGCAGCGGCCCCAACGGCGCCATCGTACATTACCGGGTGACGCGCGAGACCGACCGGAGGGTGGGGCGGGGCGAACTCTTCCTGATCGATTCGGGGGGGCAGTACGCGGACGGAACCACGGACATCACCCGCACTGTCGCGCTTGGTTCACCCAGCGTTGCAATGCGCGATCGTTTCACCCGCGTTCTGAAGGGGCACATCGCCATCGCCCGCGCGGTGTTTCCCGCCGGCACCACGGGGGCGCAGATCGACAGCTTCGCCCGCAACGCCCTGTGGCAGGCCGGCCTCGATTTCGATCACGGGACCGGGCACGGGGTCGGCGCGTTCCTCTCCGTCCATGAGGGGCCGCAGCGCATCGCCAAGACCGGCACGGTGGCGCTGGAGCCCGGCATGATCCTCTCCAACGAGCCCGGCTATTACCGGATCGACGCCTACGGCATCCGCCTCGAGAACCTGATCCTGGTGGAGCGCCGTGCCATTCCGGGGGGCGAGCGGCCGATGCTCGGCTTCGAGACCCTGACCCTGGCGCCGTTCGACCGCAGCCTGATCCTGCCGGCCCTCCTCGACGCCGCCGAGGCGGCCTGGATCGACGCCTATCATGCCCGGGTTCGCGAGGCCCTGAGCCCCGACCTCGACGCCCCCACCCGCCTCTGGTTGGACGCGGCGACGCGGCCGATCGGCACGGCGGCGTGACGGGTGTCCGTTGTCACGCCATCGCGGGTAGGCGGCACCGGGGAAGCGGCCTAGACAGGAGCGATGATGATGGCATGCGGCACGCGATGATCCGGCTCCTCGTCCTCTTGGCCTTTCTGGTTTCGGCCCCGACCGGCGTACGGGCGCAGGGCTTCAAGCTCCCGGCGGACCTGGTTCAGGCGAGCCTCCTGGCCGAACCGGCCTCCATTCAGCCCGGCGAGCCCTTCACCGTCGGCATCCGGATGGTGATGAAGCCGCATTGGCACGTCTATTGGCGCAATCCCGGCGATTCGGGCCTCCCGCCGGAGATCGCCTGGACCCTGCCGCCGGGCTTCACGGCCGGCCCGATCGCGTGGCCGATTCCGGAACGGATCCCGGTCGCCCACCTCGTCAATTACGGCTACGAGGGCGAGACGGTCCTGCTCGTGTCCGTGACGCCGCCGCCGACGCTGGCCCCGGGCAAACCCGTGACGCTGTCGGCCAAGCTGAGCTATCTGGTCTGCGAGCGCGAATGCGTGCCGGGCTCGGCCGATCTTCGCCTGACCCTTCCGGTGGCGGCGTTCGGGACCAGCACCGGAATGAGGCCCGAGAACCGCCCTCTGTTCGAAGCGGCGCGGGACCGCCTGCCGCTTGCCAGCCCCTGGTCGACGCGCCTCACCGCGCAAGGCGACCGGCTGGTGCTGCATATCGCGGCCCCGGGCCTGACGCGCGACGCGGTCCAGTCGGTGGCCTTCTTCCCCTATGCGGAGACCGCCATTGAGAATGCGGCGCCACAAGTGGCCTCCGTCGATGCCGCGGGGCTGACCCTGTCGTTCGCCCGCGGCGACCTCGCCGAGCCCGTCCCCGCCGCGCTGCCGGGGGTCCTGACCTTCTCGGAAACCACACCGGACGGCGTGGTCCGGCGCGCCTACGCCTTGGGCGAGGCGCCAGCGTCGGCCGCCCCCGTCCCGGCTGCCGAGGCGCCCGCACCGGTCCGGATCGCGGCCCCGGAGGAGAGCCTGACACTCTGGTCGGCGGTGGGCCTCGCCTTCCTCGGCGGTCTTCTTCTCAACCTCATGCCCTGCGTCTTCCCGGTCCTGTCGATCAAGGTGCTGAGCCTCGTGAAGCATTCCGGCGAGCCCCCGGCCCGGGTGCGGCTGCACGGCCTCGCCTACACCGCCGGCATCCTCGCCGCCTTCCTGTCGCTGGCCGGGCTCCTCATCGCTCTCAAGGGCGCGGGGGCCGGAATCGGCTGGGGCTTCCAGCTGCAATCGCCCCTGGTGGTGGCGGCCCTGGCCTATCTGCTGTTCGCCATGGGCCTCAGCCTGTCCGGCGTGGTGCATGTGGGCGCGGGGATCGCCGGGCTCGGCGATGGCCTGACCCGACGCAGCGGGCTCGAAGGCTCGTTCTTCACCGGTGTCCTTGCCACCGTCGTGGCGACCCCCTGCACCGCCCCGTTCATGGGCTCGGCGGTGGGCTTCGCGCTGACGCAGGCCCCGGGGGTGAGTCTCGCGGTGTTCGCGAGCCTCGGCCTCGGCCTCGCCCTGCCCTTCCTGGTGCTGACCGTCTGGCCGGCGGCTCTACGCCGCCTGCCGCGCCCCGGCGCTTGGATGGAGACGCTAAAGGGCGTCCTCGCCTTCCCGATCTACGCCACCGCCGCCTGGCTCGTCTGGGTACTGGCGCAGCAGATCGGGCCGTCCGGCCTGCTCGCCGCGCTCATCGGACTCGTTCTCGTGGGCTTCTCCGCTTGGGTCTGGGAAAAGGCGCGCGGGGCGGGCCGCATCGCGACTCCCCTCGGGCGCGGCCTCGCGCTGGCGGCGCTCGCCCTCGTCGTCGCCCTCACCCTGGGGCTCGACCGTGACCGGGCCGGTGCCGCGACGGCCCGAGCCGAGGGGATCGAAGCCTTCACCCAGGCACGCCTCGACGCGCTTCGGGCCACCGGCAAGCCGGTCTTCCTCAACATGACGGCAGCCTGGTGCATCACCTGCCAGGTGAACGAGCGCGCCGCCCTGCGCACCGACGCGGTCCAGGCCGCCCTCAGATCCCACGGGGTGACCTATCTCAAGGGCGATTGGACCAATCAGAACCCGGAGATCACCCGGCTCCTCGAACGCCACGGTCGCAGCGGCGTGCCGCTCTACCTGCTCTATGCCGGAGCCGGCGAGCCGGTGGTGCTACCGCAGATCCTCACCCCCGGCCTGGTGCTCGACGCGCTGGCCACCCTGCCGTCCGTCCCCACCGACCGGCAGGCTGCCCTGGCCCCCGAGCCGGACGGCAAGCGTTAACCCGATGAACCGTCGCGGACTTCTCGGGGCCTCCGGCTTCAGGCCGGGCGGGGGGCGCCCTTGACCTCCGCCCCGCCCCCGGGAGTCCCCGACCTCGGTGATGCCACGCCGCCGCGCTGGGCGGTGTTCGGCAACGGCGATTTTCGGCTCTATGGCGGCGCGCGCTTCCTCACCGGCCTCGCCTATCAGATGCAGGCGGTGGCGGTGGGCTGGTTCGTTTACGACCTGACCCATTCGGCCCTGGCCCTCGGGTTGGTCGGCCTCGCGAGCTTCCTGCCCGCCATCCTGTCGGCGCTGATCACCGGGCACGTGGCCGACACGTACGACCGCCGGCTCGTGGCGGCCCTGGCCTACGCCACGCTGGCGGCGGCCGATCTCGGCCTGCTGGTCGCCGCGCGGACCGGGACCACCGCGCTCTGGCCGATCTACGCCCTGGTGGTGGTGATCGGCACCGGGCGCGCCTTCGCCAACCCTTCGCTTCAGGCCCTGCTACCGACCCTGGTGCCCCGCACCCTGTTCGGCTCGGCCATCGCCTGGAACGCCTCGCTCTGGCAGAGCGCGTCGATCCTCGGCCCGGCTTTGGGCGGTTTCCTCTACGCCCTCGGACCGGCCGCCGTCTTCGGGGTGGCGGCCGCGAGCTTCGCATGTGCCAGCCTGCTGATCGCGGGCATCCGGTTCCGGCCGGCCGCTGTCGCCGAGAGGCCGCCGATCACCTGGGCGACCCTCTCGGCCGGATTGACCTATATCCGCGATCATCCGGTGGTTCTCGGCGCGATCAGCCTCGATCTCGTGGCGGTGCTGCTCGGCGGCGCCACCGCGCTCCTGCCGATCTTCGCAGCCGAGGTGCTGCATGTCGGGCCGCTCGGACTCGGCACCCTGCGCAGCATGCCGGCGGCGGGCGCCGTGACCATGGCGGTCGTGCTGGCCTACCGGCCGCTCCAACGCCATGCCGGATTGCGGATGCTCCAGGCGGTGGGCGTGTTCGGCCTCGCCATCCTGGTCTTCGGTCTCTCGACCTCGCTGCCACTCTCCATGGCCTGCCTGTTCGTCACGGGGGCGGCCGACATGATCAGCGTCTACGTGCGCCAGACCTTCGTGCAGGGCGAGACGCCGGATGCCATGCGCGGGCGCGTCTCCGCCGTGAACACGGTGTTCATCGGCGCTTCCAACGAACTGGGCGAGTTCGAATCCGGCACGCTGGCCGCCCTGGTGGGCGCGGTGCCGGCGGTGGTCCTGGGCGGGCTGGCGACGATCCTGGTGGCGGGCCTGTGGGGCCGGCTGTTTCCAGCCCTTCGGAACCGGGATCGGCTGTTGTCGAAAACTTGAGCAACGCGGAAGGCGGCCTCGCTTCCTTCCGCGAGCCCTATCTAAAGGCTGCTCAGCCCCCGCCCGGATCGGTCTCGTCGTTCTGGGTCCCGCCGCCTTTGGGACCTTCGCCCGGCTTACCGTCCGTCTTCTCGTTGGGATCCATCACCGCGTCGGGGGCGGAATTGGCCGGCTCCCCGGCGGGCTTGGGCGGTGTCTGATCTTTCGGGTCGTCCATGAATCGGTCCTTCCAAGAGGGGATCAGCGCTTGCGATCGGATTGACCGTCCGAGGAGCCGCCGACGGGAGCGGGGTTACGGCCCGCCTCGCCGCCGGATGCCGCCCAATCCGCCTTGCGGTCGGCATCGGTGCGGGCACCTTCTTTCATGCCGGTGATCTCCGCCTGCTGCGCGGTCTGACCGCCACCGGCGACGGCTGGTTCGCCCGGGGTGCCGACATCTTCGTCCGGCTTACGGGTGCCCGAGATGGGGATGTTGTCGTTGGGCATCGGTTATTCCCCCTCGTCCTGACCGATCGCGGCGGTGGCGCGGTCGATCGCCTCCTTGGCGGCGCCTTGGGGAGCGGCCGGGGAGGCGTCACCGATATGGCGCAGGTTCTCAGGGGGCGTCTCGGCCTCGGTCGCGTCAGTGGCGTCCTCGCTGGTCATGCCCGAGGCGAGGCGGGCAGTCTCGGCGTCCCCGGCCGGATCACTCTTGAGATCGGCCTGCGTCCGAGCCGGAAGGCCGATGTCGCGGGCATTGTCCTGGCCGAAATCCTGCCCGTTGCGATCGGCGTAGGCGTCAAAATCCTTCAGCGAGGGGCGCTCGCGCGGCTCGTCGGTCATGATGTCCTCCCGTGTTTCAGGGGGACAACCGTCATGAGGCTCACGAAGTTGCCGGGCACCGCGTAGCGCCCGGCGGGTCAGCAATCGGGACGCGGCGCTCGGCGCCGCCTCCATGGCCGGGTTCAGATGCCCTCGAAAAGCGCCGAGGAGATGTAGCGCTCGGCGAACGAGCAGGCGACGGTGACGATGCGCTTGCCCTTGAACTCCGGCCGGGCCGCGAGTTCGAGGGCGGCGGCGACGTTGCCGCCGGTGGAGATGCCCCCGGGGATGCCTTCGAGTTTCGCCAGCAGCCGCGCCGTGTCGAAGGCGGTCTGGTTCGACACGGTGATCACCTCGTCGATGACGGACCGGTCGAGGTTGTCCGGGATGAAGCCGGCGCCGATGCCCTGGATCTTGTGGGGGCCGGGCTGGCCGCCCGAGATCACCGGCGAGTCGGTCGGCTCCACCGCCACGACCCTGAGGCCGGGCAGGCGCGGCTTGAGAACCGAGCCGACGCCCGTGATGGTGCCGCCGGTGCCGACGCCCGCCACGAAGGCGTCGAGCTGCCCCTGCGTGTCGTTCCAGATCTCCTCGGCCGTGGTCTTGCGGTGGATCTCGGGATTGGCCGGGTTCGAGAACTGCTGGGGCATGATCGCGCCGGGGATCTCGCTGATGAGTTCCTCGGCCTTCGCGATCGCGCCCTTCATGCCCTGCGGGCCGGGGGTGAGGGCGAGCTCGGCGCCGAGGAAGGCCAGCATCTTGCGCCGCTCCAGGGACATGGTCTCGGGCATCACGAGGATGAGGCGGTAGCCCCGCGCCGCCGCCACGAAGGCCAGCGCGATGCCGGTGTTGCCGGAGGTCGGCTCCACCAGGGTGCCGCCGGGCTTGAGCTTGCCGGAGGCTTCGAGGGCGTCGATCATGTTGACGCCGATGCGGTCCTTGACGCTCGCGATGGGATTGAAGAACTCGAGCTTGAGCAGGATCTCGGCGTCGATGCCGCGCTCCTTGGTGATGCGGTTGAGGCGCACCAGGGGCGTGTTGCCGATGGTCTCGGTGATGGACCCGAAGATGTGGCCGTGGCCCGGCGTGCGGGTGGTGGCGTGGGCGGACTCGGCCATGGTGATCTCCTGTCGCGGACGTTTCGGTCTCGGGCCGGGGGATATCGCGTCGGCGGGGACGAGGCAATCGCCAACAGCCTGCGCGCAAAGGGAAATCTTCTCCTCCGCCGAGGCTGCGGCAGCACCGTAGAAGCTTATCGTCGCCGGGCACGCAGATGGTGGAATTTCATTCTCCAGGACGACGGTCGAGGACCGCGCCCGCCTGGCGCCAAGCCGCGAGGAAGCGGTCCGCCATGGCACCGACGCCGTAGGCCGACTCGATCCGTGCCCGGGCGGCGAGCCCGGCCGCCCGGCGGGCGGGCTCGGGCAGGGACGCCATCGCGCCGAGGGCGCGTGCCAGGGCTTCGGGATCGCGCGGCGGCACGAGGCGGCCAAGTCCGCCGAGGATCGAGGCGGCATCGCCGACGGACGTCGCCACCGGCACCAGTCCGGCGGCCATGCCCTCGGCCACGGCGTTGGAGAAGCCTTCGCCGAAGGCCGACGACGAGACGGCGATGTCGCCGGCCGCCTGGATTCGCCAGAGGTCGTCGCGCCGGCCGAGCGCACGGGCGTTGGCGGGCAGATCGAGGCCGAGGGTCCCCTCCCCGGCCAGGAGGACATGGAGGTCCGGGAGGCGCGCGGCGGCCCCGATGAGGGTGGCGTGGTCCTTCATCGGATCGAGGCGGGCGGCGTGGACCGCCACCACGGCGGCGTCGGACAGGCCGAGTTCGCGGCGCAGGGCCGCGCGAGCTTCCGGATCGGGCCGGAAGCGCACGGTGTCGATGCCGTTGGGAATGATGGCGAGGCGGCGCGGGCGGTAGCCCTCGGCCCGGTGGAAATCGGCTCCCGCCTGACTGTTCGACACCACGAGGCCGGGCCATCCGGACAGCCGTCGGCCGATGGCGAGCAGCCGGCCGTAGCGGGCGTGGTCGATGTCGGAATTGCGCAGGCCCCAGGCCAGCAGCGTTCCGCGCGGCGCCCCGGCGAGGCGGTGCGCGCCGGCGGCGAACAGGTCGCCATGGTAGAGCCAGCCCTGGATCACCGCCGGGCGCAGCGTCCGGATCAGGCGCGCAAGGCGAAGGACCGCCAGGGCGGAGCCGGCCGCCCCGCGCGGAGCGAGGCGGTGGACGGTGACCCCGAGGCGCTCCAGAGCGGCGGCGTTGGGGCCGTCGCCGGTCAGGCTCACCACGTGCTGCGGCATCCCCCGGGCCAGAAGGGCGCCGCACAGGGCGACCAGCATGGTCTCGGCCCCGCCCGTGCGCAGGCCGGAGATGACGTGACAGGCGGGACGCAACGGATCAGGCGACCGGCATCACGCCCGCAACAGGGCGACGCACAGGACGATGAGGGTGGCGAAAGTCCCGCTCGCCGAAGCGATGACGAGGGCGCTCGGATGCGGCCCGGACAGGAAGGTGTAGCGTGTATCCTCGCGGGCGCCGCTGCGCAGCCCACGGCTTCCGGTCGTCCATTCCAACCGCGTTCCCATCGGGTTCCCCGTGCCTGCCATGGAAGTCAGCAGGCGCCGGGGGCGTTGAACGAGGGGTAAACCCGGGCCGGAGAGTCCCGATCGTCCTCAACGCGGCCTTAATGCGCAGGCGGCGAAAACGCCGGGGGCGATCAGAGTGCGCGGTCGAAGCGCAACTCGCCCTTCTGGCTCTTGATGACGAGTTGCGAGCCGACGAGGTCCCACTGGCCAGCCGTGCGCAGGGCGATGAAGAAATCCTGTTCGCTGGCCCCCAGCCCCTTGTCGCAGGGCTTCTTCGTCAACGCGAGGGGGCCGACGGCGAGGTGCTGATCCTTCAACGGGAAGGCGGTCGCCGCGAAGGTGTTGCATCCACCGTAGCCGCGCGCCCGGTACTGCTTGTCGACGATGAAGCTCGGCCGGTCGGTGCCGCTGAAGGCCTTGCCGTTGAGGCTCACGGCCGTCCAGGTGGCGTCGAGGGGGAAGATCTTCTCCTGCGCCTTGGCGGCGGGCACGTACTGCTTCTTCTCCGGCTTCTCGCGCGCGTCCCTGCCGAAGCCGGTGACGTTGCCGCCCATCTGGGCCCGCACCTGCGTGGCGGTGGTCACCGCACTGGCCGCGATGGCACCCGCCACTGCGGCGATCAGGATCGCTCTCATCCTCGGGCCCTTCTCAGTTCAAGCGCGCGCGTCGCATCGGTGGACGAAGTTCGCCCGCTCACGCTGGACGATCCACGGCGGCGGAGCCCACGGGATCGTCGACGAAGCGAGCCTGCGCCAGGGCCAATCGGATAAGATTCCAGCACAAATATGGTCAAGGCTCTCTGAAGGACGAATTCCATCCGTCCACGCCCCATCGTGGGGGTCGCGTTGAACGAAGGCGCCCATCCTCCGTTGTCGGGTCAGGCCGGACGGCTGGGCAGCGAAATAGAGGGACGTGACGGTGGCGGGATCGGACGAGGGCGGAGCGAGCGGCATGACCCCAAACACCATGAGCCCGGCGCAGTCGCGCGCCGCGCGCGCTCTGCTCGACTGGTCGCAGGGCGATCTCGCCGGGAAGGTGGGGCTCGGCGAGGAGACGGTCAGAACGTTCGAATCCGGCGGAAGCGAACTCGCCTCGGGCCAGATCGAGGCTCTGCGCAGCGCCCTGATGACGGCGGGCGTCGTGTTCACCGAGGACGGCTCGGCCGGCGTCCGCCTGAGCGATCAGGGCGGCGACGAAGGCACGCGCTTGGGCGCGCTCACCACCGAGAACGACCGCTAGACGTCACCTTGCCGTTGCGAGCGCCTTGAGGTCGAAGGCGGGATCGGCGGCCTCGGCGGGGCTCAAGGCGCGGCCCTGCGCCAGGATGCGTCGGGCGGCCATATGATCGCCGGGGCGATCCACGGTTTCGACGGCGGACAGCCGGCCTTCGCGGAAGCGGAACACGCAGAGACCCGCCGACATAGATCGGGCCACGCTCGCATCCGAGGGCGTGGACAGCCCCGCGATCTGCAGCTTGTGCGGACCTTGGTCGCTCCAGAACCACGGCACCGCGTCGTAGGCGGCGGGTCGGCCGGTGAGGCGCGCGGCGAGGCAGCGGCCCTGGTCGAGGGCGTTCTGTACGGACTCGATCCGGATCGGCGCCCCTTCGGCGAAGCGGCTCGGCGCCCGGGCACAATCACCGATCGCGGAGATGGCCGGGTCGTCGGTCGCCAGGAACGCATCGACGCGGATGCCGTCTCCGACCGCGAGCCCGGCCGCCTCGGCCAGTTCCTGATTCGGCACCACGCCGATGCCGACGAGGACGAGGTCCGCCGCGAGGGAGGTCCCGTCGCGCAGCCGCACGGCCTCGGCACGCCCCTCCCCCACGATGGCGGTGACGCCGGCCCCGAACACGAAGCGGATGCCGGCCTCCCCATGGGCGCGGGTGAAGAACGACGCGGTCTCGGCCGAGACGGCCCGGGCCATCGGACGCTCCGCCGCTTCGAGGACGGTGACGGAGTGCCCGCGCGCGGCGCAGATGCCGGCGAATTCGAGCCCGATGAAGCCGGCTCCCACGATGGCGACGGAGCGCGTGCCGGCGAGCGCGGCCTTCAAGGCATCCGCGTCGGCACGTCCGCGCAGCTGGAACACGCCGGGCAGGCCGGCGCCCGGGACCGGCAGCGCCCGGTTGCGCGCGCCCGTGGCGAGGACGAGATGGTCGTAGGCCACCACCGCCCCGCCGGCGCAGAGCACGCGCCGTCCGGCCCGGTCGATGGCCTCGACCCGCATGGAGGCGCGATGGTGGATGCGATGATCGGAGAAGTAGGCCGCCGGTCGCAGCTCGAGCCCGGCCGCGTCGGTCCTGCCCGCGAGGTAGGCTTTCGACAGGGGGGGGCGCTGATAGGGCAGGTCCGGTTCGTCGCCCAGCAGGGTGATGGGATCGGCGTAGCCGGCCTCGCGCAGGGACGCGGCGAGCTGGAAGCCCGCCTGCCCGGCGCCCACCACGACCACGCCCGCGCTCATGCCTCGAACTCGGCGGTGACCGCCGAGACCCTGGGCACCACGGCGATCTGGGGCAGCCAGCGGCCGCCGTCCTTGACGACGTAGTCCCAGCACGCGGCGGCGGCGGGGCCGAGCACCTTGTCGGCCCGGCGTACGGCGTACCAGTCGCGCCGGATCGGCAGGCCCTGCACGTCGAGGAGGACGAGGCGGCCGCTCCCGAGTTCGGCCGCGACCGTGTGGGCGGAGATGAGGGCGATGCCCAAGCCCGCCATCACCGCCTGCTTGATGGTTTCGTTGGAGCCCGAATCGATCCCGAGGCGCGCCCGCTTGATCATGATGCCGTGCATGAATTCCTCGAACACCGTGCGGGTGCCGGAGCCCTCCTCGCGCACGAGGAAGGATTCCTGGGCCAGATCCTCCCGGGTCAGTCCGGTGCGGCCGGCGAAGGGATGGCTCGGCGCGGCGACGATGACGATGGGATGCACGCCGAAGGTCTCGGCCTCGATGGCGAAATCGCGCGGCGGCCGGCCCATGATGGCGAAATCGATCTCGTAGTTGCGCAGGGCCTCGACCATGTTGCCGCGATTGCCCACCACGAGGTTGATCTCCACGGCCGGATGCGTGCCCACGAAGCCCGAGATGATGCCGGGGGCGAAATACTTCGCCGTGGAGACCACGCCCATGGCGACGCGGCCACCGGCACCGCCCTTGAGGGTCTCGAGCCGGTCGGCACAGGTTTCCAGCACGGTGTTGATGCTGTCGATGGCCCACAGCATCTCGCGGCCCGCATCCGTCGGCCGGAGCCCCGTGGGCGTTCGGTCGAACAGCAGCAGGCCCGCCTCCTCCTCCAGCTGGCGGATGCGTGCGTAGAGCGCGGCCGAGGTGACGTTGAGCTCCTGGGCCGCCCGGGTCATCGTGCCCAGACGGGCGACGGCCGCGACGGCCTGGAGCTGCTTCAGGGAAAGGTTGCGCATCCGGCGGTTTTAGTTTTTTTGGTACCGCCCGCAAGTTTTTTCAAATTCCTTGTTTTCGTGAGGACGCACCCTCCGGCACTCTGGTTGTGGCGGCCCCACTCGTGGCAAGGAGAATGGAAACGCGAAGCGGGCGGTGGCCCGTGTGCGGACGATGGATCTTCAGGGAAGGTGAGCCGATGTCGATGGGATCTCTGGAGATCGGGTCTCGCCTCGATGCGTGCCTCGCCGCCGCCGTCGCCGCCGACCCGGCCTTCTCCGACGTCGCCGAGGTGATCGCGGCCTGCGCGACCGCGGCCATCGAGGTCAGCACCGTGATCGGGCGCGGGGCGCTGGCAGGCGACCTCGCCGCGCAGGGCGAGCAGAACAGCGACGGCGACGTCCAGAAATTCCTCGACGTCTTCGCCCACGAGCGTTTCACGGAGGCCCTGCGCGGGGCACCCGTGTCGGAGGTCGCCTCCGAGGAGGCGGAGGGCGTGATGCTTCTCAACCCCGGGGCACCGCTGGCGGTAGCCATCGATCCCCTCGACGGCTCGTCGAACATCGGCGTCAACATGGCGGTGGGTTCGATCTTCGGCATCCGGCCGACCGCCTCGACGCCCGAGAACCCGTTGGGCTCCTTCACGGGCCCCGGCACGCTGCAGCTCGCCGCCGGCTTCGTCACCTACGGCCCGGCCACCTCCCTGGTGCTCACCTTCGGGCAGGGCACGCAGACCTACACCCTCGACCGGGCGGAAGGGGTCTTCCGCCTCACCCACCCGCGCATGGAGGTGGTGGCCACGGCCAAGGAATACGCCATCAACGCGTCGAACGCCCGCCACTGGGACACTCCCGTGAAGGCCTACATCGAGGATTGCCTGCGTGGCGCGGAGGGGCCCCTCGACAAGAACTTCAACATGCGCTGGCTCGGCTCCCTCGTGTCCGATGCCCAGCGCGTGCTCCTGCGCGGCGGCGTGTTCCTGTACCCGGGCGACAACCGCAAGGGCTACGCGCAGGGGCGCCTGCGCCTCCTCTACGAGGCCGCCCCCATCGCCTTCCTCATGGAGCAGGCGGGCGCCGGGGCCATCGACGGCGAGCGCCGCATCCTCGACATCTGCGCGAGCGCCATCCATGAGCGCGTGCCGCTGATCTTCGGTTCGGCCGACGAGGTGGCGTGCGTGGCGAAGTATTACGGCGGCCGCAACCCGGCGGCCGGGCGCTCGCCCCTGTTCGGGCAGCGCGGCCTGATGCGCGGCTGAGGGGCGGAACCGCCGGTCACAGCGCATGTCGTCGCGTCATCCCATCATCTCGGTCACCGGCTCGTCGGGGTCCGGCACCACTTCGGTGCGCAACACCTTCGAGCAGATTTTTCGCCGCGAGGACGTGAGTGCGGTCTACATCGAGGGGGATGCGTTCCACGCCCTCGATCGCATCGCCATGCGCAAAGCCATGGCGGCCGAGCCGACCCTGAGCCACTTCGCCCCCCGCGCCAACCTCCTGCCCGAGCTCGAAGAGGTGTTTCGCACCTACGCCGAATCCGGAACGGGGCGCACCCGGCACTACGTCCACGACGCGGCCGCCGCCGAACTCTATGGCACGCGGCCGGGCACCTTCACCCCCTGGGAGAGCTTCGCGCCGGGCTCGGACCTGCTGTTCTACGAGGGGCTGCACGGCTGCGTCGTCGACGACAACGTCGATCTCGCGCGCTACGCCGATCTCAAGATCGGCGTCGTGCCGGTGATCAACCTCGAATGGATCCAGAAGCTGCACCGGGACCGCTCGACCCGGGGCTACTCCACGGAAGCCGTCACCGACGTGATCCTGCGGCGGATGCCGGACTACGTGCAGACCATCTGCCCGCAATTCACCTGGACGGACATCAACTTCCAGCGGGTGCCGACGGTGGACACCTCGAACCCGTTCATCGCCCGCTGGATTCCCACCGCAGACGAATCCCTCGTGGTGATCCGGTTCAAGGACCCAAAGGGCATCGACTTCTCCTATCTCATCTCGATGATCCAAGGGTCGTTCATGAGCCGGGCGAACTCGATCGTGATCCCGGGCGGCAAGCTCGATCTCGCCATGCAACTCATCCTGACCCCGATCATCATGCAACTGGTCGAGCGCAAGCGCCGCATGGCCTAAGAAACGCGCCGCATGGCCTGAACACGCGCCGCATGGCCCCAGGGGCCGGCGGCCCAAGAGGAACCCGACCGTGACCAGCCCGATCATCTCGCCCTCGATCCTCTCGGCGGATTTCGCCCAACTCGGCGCCGAGGTGCGCGCCGTCTCCGAGGCCGGGGCCGACTGGATCCACCTCGACGTCATGGACGGGCATTTCGTGCCGAACCTCACCTTCGGCCCCGCCGTGGTGAAGGCGCTGCGGCCCCACAGCACCAAGCCGTTCGACGTCCATCTCATGATCGCCCCGGCCGATCCCTATCTCGC
>JAKONI010000163.1 GCA_022702015.1 Beijerinckiaceae bacterium
CTTTGTCCGCACAGCGCCGCGCCGAGGGCGAGCCGGCGCCGAAGAAGCCGACCAAGAAGAAGGGCGAGGAGGAGGACAAGGCGATCAAAAATCTGCTCGCCTCGCTCGACGCACGCCGAACAATCCCGCTCAACCGCTTCCTGTTCGCGCTCGGCATCCCGCAGATCGGCGAATCGACGGCGAAGGCGCTCGCCAAGCGCTTCCCCGACATGCCCGCCCTGATGGCGGCGATCGAGACGGCGACGCGGGAGCAGGCCGGCCAGGACTGGCTCGAACTCTCGGCACTCCCGCGGATCGGCCCCGGCACCCGCGACCGGCTGTTCGAAACACTCGATCCGTTGCCCGGCGAGGCGATGCAGGATTTGCCCCTCGGTGCGCGCCTGCGCGGGCGGCTCACGCCCAGCCAGCGCGAGGCGGTGCTCGCCCATTACGGCAGCGAGGAGGCTACGGACGCGGCGCTGGAGCGGGCCGCCTCGCAGCGGCCGGGCGACGCCTACCGGCTGTTCGCCGATGACGGCGAGATCGGTCCCGTGGCCACAGATTCATTGATCCAGTTCTTCTCCGAGCCGCACAACGACGCGGCGGTGCGGGCGCTGCTCGAAGAGGTGGGAACCGAGCCGCTCGCCGCCACGGCCTCGGCAGCGGCGTTTGCCGGCAAGACCGTGGTGTTCACCGGCACCCTCGAAAAGATGACCCGCAGCGAGGCCAAGGCCACCGCCGAGCGCCTCGGCGCCAAGGTCTCGGGTTCGGTCTCGGCCAAGACCGACCTCGTGGTCGCCGGCCCCGGCGCCGGCTCGAAACTCAAGGACGCCGAGCGCCACGGGGTGAAGGTGATCTCGGAGGACGACTGGCTGGCGATGCTGGCGGAGGCGTGAGGCACTTGCCCTTGGGCCGGCAATGACTTTGTCATACACTGGGCCGACCGCTCTCGAAGCACTGGCAAGGTCATGCGAAGCAGCAAGCCCGTCACCGTCACCCTCGGCGAGATGCAGGATCGAGTAGAGGCCCGCATCCGCTCCGGCACATACGCCTCGGTCAGCGAGGTGGTTCGCGCAGGGCTACGCGCCTTGGAACGCGAGGAAGCAGCCATCGAAACCGTCCTGCATCGGAAGGTGCAGGAGGCACTGGACGATCCTAGCCAACCGCTCCCGGCCGATCAGGTGTTTGCGGAACTGCGCGCCCATCAAGCGGGGCGTCGGAAGGCCGACAGGGATGACGTGTGAACTCACCTTCCACCGGCTTGCCAGGGCCGACCTGTTCGGCATCTACGACTACATCGACGAACGAAGCGGCTCAGCTCGCGCCAGCAGCTTTCTCGACCGGATCGAGGCCGCATGCCGGGGTCTAACGGAATTCCCTGAGAAAGGCTCGCCGCGTGACGATATCTCCGCCGGCCTGCGCACCTGGGCGATGGAGCGCCGTATTCTGATCGTCTATCGGGGGACCCGTGAGCGGGTCGAAGTCCTGCGCGTGCTCTATGGCGGCCGAGACTTCAGAGCAGACGAAATCCCGAGTTGAGGGTGGCTGCCGAGTCGCCGATATGCCCTCTTTCTTCCGACGAGAAATGCCTGCCGAGCCTTGACCCCGCGCCCCCCGCGGCGCAATCGGGGCCCCGGATCAGCCGGCCGGGCGGCCGCTCCGTCGTCAGACGGGGAGGAAAGTCCGGGCTCCATGGAGAGACGGTGCCGGATAACCTCCGGCGGGGGCGACCCTAGGGACAGTGCCACAGAGAGCAGACCGCCTTGCTTGGGCTCGTCCTTCGCAAGGTCAGGGTGAAAGGGTGCGGTAAGAGCGCACCGCGGACGCGGCAACGCGGACGGCACGGCAAACCCCACCGGGAGCAAAACCGAATAGGGGCGACACGCCTTTCCCGCGAGGGGAGGGCAGGCCCTCTCTCCAGGCTCGTCGCCCGGGTTGGTTGCTCGAGGCGGCCGGTAACGGACGTCCCAGAGGAATGGCTGCCACGTCCGTGAGTTCATCTCACGGGCCCTACAGAACCCGGCTTACAGGCCGGCTGATCCACCCGATCCGACCGACGCGTGCGGTCCTGGTTCCGTCGGGGCAAGTGCGTCCTGAGTTTCGCGAATTCCGCCGCAGCGCATCGGACGCCCGTGGAGAGAGTTGCCGCGCCGCCGCTTGGTAGACCTCAAGAAAACGACCCCGTTATTGACGCTCGGTTAACCTTGATGCGGTCAGATCAGAGCTGCCTGCATGGTCAAGCTCGTTGACGCGTTTCGAGGGCCCATGTTACCCCGCGCCATCCCGTTGACGCCCTGTTCTGGATCGGCCAACACTCGCTCAGGTTGCCTCGCGGGACTGCGCGCGCATGGCCGGAGCCGCTCGCGGTTCGGCGTCGCCCCATCTGATCGGGCCGCCCTGCGGTCCGTCCACTCTGCAGGCTCCCATGATGCATCCCTCGCCGGGTCGCGCCCGAGCTGTCTCCGGACTCCGCGAGAGCGCCGCGGGGCAATGCCGATGAGCCGGGCGCCGCGCACGGCAAGGCCCGAGATGCCGAAGGGCGAGCAGGCTCGCCACGTTCCCGTCCTGCTCGCCGAAGTTCTCGCCGCGCTCTCCCTCGACCGGCCGGGCCTGGCCGTGGACGGCACCTTCGGTGCGGGCGGCTACACCCGCGCGCTGCTCGAGGCCGGGCCGGAAGTGCGCGTGATCGCCATCGACCGCGATCCCAGCGCGATCCGGGGCGGAGCGGATCTCGTGAATGCCTCCGGGGGCCGACTGCGACTGGTCCAAGGGCGCTTCGGCGATCTCGACACGCTCATTGCCGATCAGGACGAGGCGCAGGCCGATTGGGTCGTGCTCGATATCGGCGTGTCCTCGATGCAGATCGACGAGGCGCAGCGCGGCTTCTCGTTCCGGCAGGACGGGCCGCTCGACATGCGCATGGGCGGGGAGGGTCCCTCGGCGGCCGACCTCGTGAACGGCGAGGAGGAGACCACGCTCGCCGACATCCTCTACCATTTCGGCGAGGAGCGCCGCTCGCGCGCGGTGGCCCGCGCCATCGTCGAGGCGCGGCGCCGCGCCCCGATCGAGACAACGGCGCAGCTTGCCGACCTCATCGCCGGCGTGGTGCGGCCCGAGCCCGGCAGCCCGATCCATCCGGCGACCCGCAGCTTCCAGGGTCTGCGGATCGCGGTAAACGACGAACTCGGCGAATTGGTGCGCGGCCTGCATGCCGCCGAGCGGGTGCTCAAGCCCGGCGGCCGGCTCGCGGTGGTGACGTTCCATTCGCTGGAAGACCGCATCGTCAAGCAGTTCTTCTCCGCCCGCAGCGGCCGGGCGGCGCAGGCCTCCCGGCACGTCCCGGGCGTGGAGCGGCCGGCGCCCAAAAGCTTCAAGCTGGTGACCAAGGGCCCCATCCTGCCCTCGGAAGCCGAGACGGACGTGAACCCGCGGTCGCGCTCGGCCAAGCTGCGCGCCGGCGAGCGGACCGACGCGCCCGCGCCGCCGGTGCTGAGCGCCATCGAAACGCTGGCGAGCCTGCCGGCTCCACAGGGACGGGGGCCACGGCGGTGATCCGGCTTCTCAACGTGCTGGCGATCGTCGGGCTGATCGGCTCGGCGGTCTACGCCTACTCGATCAAATACGACACGCTCTATCAGGCGGGTCAGGTCTCCAAGCTGAAGACCGGACTGCACAAGGAGCGGCAGGCCATCGCGGTGCTGCGCGCCGAATGGCAGTTGCTGACCCGCCCCGACCGCCTCCAGGCGGCGGTGGAGAAGCACCTCGCCCTGGAGCCCATCGGCATCGCCCATCTCGGGCGGATCGCCGACCTTCCCGCCCGCTCCGAGCGCGGCGACGAGATCGGCCGCCTGCTCGCGGCGACGGCGACGCCGAAGGAAAAGGGCACGCCCGAGCCCCGCACCACCGGCGCGATCACCCGCACCGTGACGACGACCCGTACTCCCACCACCGCCCCGACCGCCGCGAGGTAGCCGCCCGTGTCCGACGCGCAGGATCATTCGGAGCGCCGGGAGCCGGTGTTCGACAGGACGGCCGGCGAGGGTCATCCCGTCCCGGCCGACCACACCGCCCCCGACGTCGCCCCCTCCGGGGCGAGCCCGGTTCCCGAGGCCGACGCCGCCCGCCTGATGCAGGCGGTGGAGGAGGCCACGGCGCCGCGCGAGTCGCGGGCCGTGCGGATGCGCCGGCTGGCGGGGAATATGCTCCGCTTGGCCATCGAGCGCTCGCACATGCGGGTCGCCCTGGTGGGCCTCGTGTTCCTCGGGGTGTTCGGGGCGATCTCCAGCCGCCTGCTGACGATGGCGATCTTCGGTGAGCCGCCGAGCCAGGAGCACCGGGCCGCCGCCTCCTCCTCCACCGCCTTCCGCCCCGACATCGTGGACCGCAACGGCGAGATCCTGGCCACCGACATCCGCACGGTGTCGGTCTTCGCCGAGCCCGGCAACATCTACGACAAGGACGAGGCGGTGGAGCTGCTCACCGCCGTCCTGCCCTCCCTCAACGCCTCGGAGTTGCGGGCCAAGCTGGCCTCCCGGAAGGACCGCAAGGGCGCGGGCTTTGTGTGGGTGAAGCGCGAGCTGACGCCCAAGCAGCAGGCCGAGGTCCACCGCCTCGGCATCCCCGGCATCGGCTTCCTGCCGGACCACAAGCGCGTCTATCCGAACGGGGTCGCCGCCGCCCACATCCTGGGGGCGACCAACCTCGACGGCATCGGCATCGCCGGCATGGAGAAGTACATCGACTCCACCGGGCTCCAGGCGCTCAACAGCTTCGGCCTCGTCAGCAAGCAGGCCGACCTCAAGCCGATCCAGCTCTCCCTCGACCTGCGGGCGCAGTTCGCGGTGCGCGACGAGCTGGCGAAGGGCATCGAGCACTTCAAGGCCAAGGCCGGTGCCTCGATGATCCTCGACGTGAAGACCGGCGAGGTCATCGCCCTGGTCTCCATGCCCGACTTCGACCCGAACGATCCCAAGGACGCCCTCTCCCCCGACCGGATCAACCGGATGAACGTCGGCGTCTACGAGATGGGCTCGACCTTCAAGGCGATGACGCTCGCCATGGCCCTCGACTCGGGCAAGTACAACGTCAACTCGACGTTCGACACCCGGGGCGGCGTGTTGAACTGGGGCCGCCAGAAGATCCACGAGTACCACGGCACCAACCGGGTCATCACCATGCCGGAGGTGTTCACCCACTCCTCCAACATCGGCTCGGCCAAGATGGCGCTCGGCGTCGGCGTGCCCGGCCACAAGGCCTTCCTCAAGCGGATGGGCCTGACCGACCGGCTGCGCACGGAACTGCCCGAGAGCGCCGCGCCCATCGTCCCGTCGCGGTGGAGCGAGATCAACACCATCACCATCGCCTTCGGCCACGGCATCGCGGTGGCGCCCCTCCAGGCGGCCATGGCGGTGGGCGCCATCGTCAACGGCGGCAGCCTCATCACCCCGACCTTCCTGAAGTCCGATCCGGATTCGGTGAAGTCGCGCTCGACCCCCGTCCTCTCGGCGCAGACCTCCGAGGCGATGCGCTACATCATGCGCCTCAACGCCTTCGAGGGCTCGGCGAAGAAGGCGGCGATCCCGCTCTACTACGTCGGCGGCAAGACCGGCACGGCCGAGAAGGTCATCGGCGGGCGCTACAACAAGAACCGCCTGTTCACCACCTTCATGGCCGCCTCGCCCATGAACGACCCGAAGTACCTCTTCGTCACCATCATGGACGAGC
Organism: Beijerinckiaceae bacterium; assembly: GCA_022702015.1. Classification (GTDB taxonomy): domain Bacteria; phylum Pseudomonadota; class Alphaproteobacteria; order Rhizobiales; family Beijerinckiaceae; genus Methylobacterium. The sequence goes on from JAKONI010000163.1 coordinate 5,704, forward strand.
CGCAGGGCCTGCCGGAATCCGGCGGCTACGCCACCGCCGCGTGGAACTCGGGCGTCGTCACCGGCAAGGTCATCGAGCGCGTGGCCCCGATCCTCGGCCTGCCGCCGCAGTTCGAGGCGCCGGTGCGGCCCTTCCCGCAGATGGTCAAGCTCAACGCCTACCACGTGAACCAGCTGGGCGGCCCGTGACCCGCCTCGGCGACCTGTTCCCCGAGGCGCCGGCTGGGGCCGCCGACCAAGCCGTCGCCGGGCTCACCGCCGACAGCCGGAAAGTGGGGCCGGGCGGCGTGTTCGTCGCCGTGCCGGGGACCCATGCCGACGGGCGGCGCTTCGCGGCCAAGGCGGCGGGGGCCGGGGCCCTGGCCGTGGCTGGGGAGGGCGCTCGCCCCGACGACCTGCCGGAGGCCACCGCCTGGATCGCGGTGCCCGACGCCCGCCGGGCCCTGGCGCTCGCCGCCGCGCGCCTGTCCGGGCGCCAGCCTGAGACCGTGCTCGCCGTCACCGGCACCGCCGGCAAGAGTTCGGTGGCCGACTTCGTCCGCCAGATCTTTTCCACGATGGGTCGCGAGTCGGCGAGCCTGGGCACCGTCGGCATCGTCACGAACAAGGGGGCGCAGTACGGCTCGCTCACCACCCCCGACCCCGTCACCCTGCACGAGACCCTGGCCCGGCTGGCGGGCGAGGGCATCACCGAACTCGCGATGGAGGCCTCCTCCCACGGGATCGAGCAGCGCCGCCTCGACGGGGTCCGCCTGACGGCGGCGGGCTTCACCAACCTCGGCCGCGACCACCTCGACTATCACGCGAGCATCGAGGAGTATCTCGCGGCCAAGCTTAGGCTTTTCACGGATCTCCTGCCCGCCGGCCGTCCGGCGGTCGTGAACGCCGACGGCGCCTTCGCCGACCGGGTGATCGCCGCCTCGGAGGCGGCCGGACGCCCCGTGCGCACCACCGGCCGGGGGGGCCGGGACATCCGCTTGGCGGAGGCCCGCACCGAGGGGTTCGCTCAGGCGCTGTCCCTGGAGGCCGGGGGCCGGTCCTACCGGGTGGACCTGCCCCTCGTCGGCGGCTTCCAGGTGGAGAACGCCCTGGTCGCGGCGGGCCTCGCGCTGGCCGCGTCGGCGGGAGCCGCCGACCCGGAGGGGGTCTTCGCGGCCCTGAACCATCTCACCGGCGTGCCCGGCCGGATGGAGCGGATCGGCGAGGCCCGGGGCGGCCTCTGCCTCGTGGACTACGCCCACAAGCCCGAGGCGCTGGAGCAGGTGCTCACGGCGTTGCGCCCCTTCGCCTCGGGGCGCCTCGTGGTTGTGTTCGGCTGCGGCGGCGACCGCGACCGGGGCAAGCGGCCCCTCATGGGCGCCATCGCGCAGCGGCTGGCCGACGCGGTGATCGTCACCGACGACAACCCCCGCACCGAGGATCCCGCCTCGATCCGCCGGGCGATCCTCGACGCGGCCCCGGATGCCGAGGAGATCGGCGACCGGGAGGAGGCGATCCGTGCCGCCGTCCGCCGCCTGGGGCAGGGCGACGTGCTCGTCGTCGCGGGCAAGGGTCACGAAACCGGCCAGATCGTGGGGGATCGGGTGCTTGCGTTCTCGGACCACGCGGTTCTCCGCGCGGCGATCGCGGGGGCGTGAAACTTTTGTCGATGCCGCGTGCGGTGCCGTCCATCCCCTCTCCCCGCCTGGGGGAGAGGGGACCTTCGTCCGTAGCGGAAAGGACCTGAGATGACCGCATCGCAGGGCAACAGCCCCCTCTGGACCCCCGACGCCCTGGAAGCGGCGACCGGGGGGCGCTGGGTCGGCGGGCGCCGGCCCGTCTCCGGCGCCTCCATCGACACCCGCACGCTTCAGCCCGGCGACCTGTTCTTCGCCATCCGTGGGGAGGCCCGCGACGGGCACGACTTCGTCGCCCAGGCCCTGAACGCAGGGGCCGGCGCCGCCGTGGTGAGCGAGGGTCGGGCAGGGGATTTCGCCGGGGCCGGCCCCGTCCTCGCCATCCCGGGGGAGGGCCCCGATCCGGTGCTGACGGCGATGGAGCGGATCGGCCGGGCGGCCCGCGCCCGCACCGCCGCGCAGGTCGTCGCCGTCACGGGCTCGGTGGGCAAGACCGGCACCAAGGAGGCCCTGCGCCACGTCCTCTCGGG
>JAKONI010000174.1 GCA_022702015.1 Beijerinckiaceae bacterium
CGCTGAAGATGGACTCGTACCTGGCCCTGTCCTCGCTGATCTGCCAGGGGGAGGCCGGGACATTCGATTGGATCTACCTCGACGCGTCTCACGAGGCACAGGACGTGTTGGCCGACGCCGTGGCAGCCTTCAAACTGTTGAAGTCCGGCGGCATCCTCATCTTCGATGACTATGCGTGGTCAGATCCTCTTTACAAGGGCGGCCATATCAACAATACGCCCAAGCCCGCCATCGACGCTTTCGTCAACATCTACTTCGATAAGATCACGATGTTGTCCGGCGCCCCACTTTATCAGATGTATCTCCGAAAGAAGTAAGGCCCGGGCGCGACTCAGCCTCCCTCGCGCAGGGTCCGGCCCGGACGCGAATTCGCCACCGGCCTTTGCGCCACGGCCCGCTCCACCCCGTGGCGCAGCTTCGCCTCCGGACCGTAATAGGACTGGTAATCCCCACCACGTTCGGAGGTCGGCGCGTCGAGGATGGCCACGAGCAGGTCGCGGGCCGCCGGACGGCTCACCGCCCGGAACAGGGCGACGAGGGCCGACACCCTGTCCGTCGAGCGGGCGACGCCCTGGTTGAGCGTCAGGAAGACATACACCGCCTCCTCCTCGTGCAGGCCGGCGGCGCGCATGGCCAGGGCGAGCAGGTCGTAGCGGGCATCGGCCTCGGCGACGGCGGTGACGAAGTCGGCCGGCAGCCCGAGGGCCCCCGCGAGGGTCGCGACGAAGGCGGGAACGTCCCGGTCCGCGGAGAGGCCGATGAGGGAAGCCCCGAGGCCGCGCGAGACGGGCGCGCAGGGCCGCAGCGCCGCCGTCGCCTCCACGGCCTTCGCGATGGCTTGGCGCCGTTCGGCGTCGGCGTAGAGATAGAGGGGCACCAGATCCGAGGCGGCGAGGTCCGGTCGGGCAAGGAGAAGGCGGGCGAGGTCGGCCATGCCCCGCGCCCGGTCCACCAGCCGCTTCAACGGGGCGCCGGACAAGGTGATCTCGCGGTTGGCAGCGAGGGCGACATCGACCTCCGGCCTGCCGTCGCGCGAGAGATCCTCCAGGGCGTCCCCGCGCAGGGCGGGAAGGGCCGCGAGGCGGGCGGTGAGCGTCGCGGACATCGGCGGGGTTCGGTCGTCCCGGGGGGATGTCCGGGCGGCCACGGAGGCGGTCAGGGTCGCGCTGCCGGCCAGGACGGCGGCGCGGACCGCGCTACCCCGGGCGAGCAGGGCATCGAGAACGGCGGGGGGCGTCTCGGCGCAGGAGGCAAGCTTCTCGGCGACGAGGCGCGCCGTGTCTTCATCGACGGTGGGGATCAGGCCGCAGGCGAGGGACGAGAAGATATCCCGCGCCGCCCGGTCGTGATGTGGCGCCCGGAGGAACAAGTCCGTCTGGACGCGCAGGATCACTGGCTTGAGATCAAGCTGTTCGATCCTCGACAACTCGAGGAGGCCGGATAGATCCGGCGGAGCGTCGGACGAAGGCATGAGTGGCCGGTTTACGCATAAGTACCGTTAGCTGAACCTAACCGCGCTGGCATGAATCGACCTTTAAACGACGCCCCAACCCACTTGCACCAGCCCGGGATTCGGCACGAAATCCACCGCCCGCCGATGAGTTTCTGGGGGGGGCGAGGGAGTGAACGAAGGGATTCATCCACAGCCGAAAGTTTTCCGGTGGACCGTCAATCCTGAGACGAGCCCCGGCGCAGCAGTGGGCGCGCCCAGACGCCGTTCTCCAGCGCGAATCCCGTGGCCGCCCCGAACGCGATCACCTCCGGGGGAAGACCGGCCACGGGCAGGACGAGGCGATCGCAACCGGCAAGGCGGGCCGAGCGGGCGGCCGCCTTGATGAGAAGCCGGCCGATCCCCCGTCGGCGAGCCTCCGGGGACACGCCGAGGCTCACCAGGAGGCCAGCGGGATGGGTCGCCACGAGGTCGGTGACGACCTGAAGGGCGACGACGCCGCTCGGCGGCCCCCATTCCACCGCCATGAGCACGGTGCCCCCGGCGCGCGCCACCGCCTCGATCCGCCCGGCCAGGGCCTGCGGCGACACGGGGCTGGCGCCCATGTCCGCGAGGAGGGCGACGAGGCCGGGGGCGTCCGATCCGGCGGCGGCGCGGATCTCCAAACCATAACGCTGACCCAAGCCTAGACCTCCCTCGCTGCCCCGTCAGCCCAACGGATCCGATGCAGGCGCGATCCCGGTGTGCGCTGACGCCCCGTACCGGGAACACCGTACCCCCGGCCGCTTTGACCGTGCGTACCACCACCAGGGGAGGCCGCCATGACCCAGACACCAGCGGTCGGCGATGACAACACGCCGAAGCGGGACGGGACGTCCGAGACGACGGCGCCGAACGGACGAAATCCCGCCGACGGCAAAGCCGAGCCGGAACCGTCGCGGGAGGAGAAAGAGCGTCTCGACCGTGAGGCCGGCGACGTGGCCGACGACCTCGCGGACTTCGCGTGAAGCCGGCGCGGACGAGATCCGCGTCTTACATTCCTATCGCGCCGCCCCGTGCGGCTTGGACCGGAGCACGGCCCCTCGGACCATCGCCGGCGACGGGCCCCTTATCCGAGGAGAGTCGACGATGAGTAGATCCGCCCCCGCCCTGGCCGTCGCCGGGTTCGTCCTCGCGATGGGATCCCTCCCCGTCCGGGCCCAGCCCTATCCCGCCGGTTTTCCGCGCCCGGCCCCGGGGGAGTTCGTGATCGTCAACCGCAACAACACCGGCGGGGACGTGAACGTCATCATTCCCCGGGGTGCCACCGGCGCCGAAACTTTCATGTCGGACTCGGCGGCCGCCGGCAACGCGGCGCGCCCTGAGTTGGCCGTGCCGAACGGAAGCAGCGGAGGTGGCGGCGGCGGAACCCGCTGAGAACGAGATCCCGGCTCTCGCCGCCATGCGACGCCACCGCGCCCATCGCCGTGAACGCTCCGGCCCCCCGGTCGTGTCAGCACCAAAAAAAGGCTCCCATGGTTCGAGAACCTTGGGAGCCGGTCAAACAGCAAGAAATCAACCAGGAAAGTGCCGAACCCCGTGGGTTCGGCCTCACCCTAGGCTGGTTCCTTGGTCTTGCGGGCGCGGGGCGCGCGCTTGGGCTTCTCGCCACCTTCGCTGGCGGCGGCCTGCGTCGGCTCGCTGGCCGCGGCCGCCGAGGACGACTTGCGACGCTGCTGACCGAGGCCGAGGCTGCGGGCCAGCTCCGAGCGCTGGGCCGAGTAGCTCGCCGCCGTCGAGGGGTAGTCCCGCGGCAGGCCATAACGCTCGCGATACTGCTCGATCGTCAGGCCATTGCGCGAAAGATGCCGCTTGAGCGTCTTATAGGGCTTGCCGTCGATGAACGAGATCAGCGCGTCGGGGGTAATCGACTTGCGGACCTGAGCGGAGGTCGGCTTGTCGGCCACCTCGGGCGTCGCCGGCACCGGCATGGCCAGCTTCAGCAGCGCCTCGTGTACGCCAGCCAAAAGTGCGGGCAATTCCCCGACCGGTACCGAATTATTCGAGACATAGGCGGACACGATATCCGAGGCTTGCTCGATCAAGCTCTCGTGGGGGACTGCTGCCGTATCGTCCATCATCGATTCCCTCTCCTTGGGGTTTCAGCGACGGTTCTAACGTTTGCCGCGCAAAATCAAGAGACACGAGATCAAATTTTGCACACACCCATAGATATCTCGGGTGATTATTCGCAAAACGACCAATCCCAAGCGTCTGACGCCCAATTTCACGGCTGAATCCCGCTGCGATCGCGTGCCTTTCCGCCGACAGCGCTGCGGCGATTTTCCCGGCCGCGCGGAGAGCGTTCGCTGAAGCTACAACTAGTGATCACAACTTGGGGCATCTGGTATGCCTGAGCCGCCGGCGGGGGTTGGACGGAGTCCCGGCTCCGTCTCCGAGCGGCGGAATGAAGCAGGTGATCAATGGACGAGTGGGACCCTGAAACGATATTCGGCGCGCAGATTCCGTTCGTTCGTTACTGCGGGATCGAGGCCATCGCCGTGGCCGCCGGGGAAACCCGCCTGCGATTGGTCCTGAGGCCAGAGCACGCCAACAACCTCGGCATCGCGCATGGCGGCATCCTCTGCACCCTGCTCGACGTCGCCCTGGGCACCGCCGCCCGCTTGTCGGCAGGCAGCCCCGTGGTGACGCTGGACATGCAGACGCGCTTCCTCAATCCGGGCCGGGGGACGCTCGAGGCATTGGGTCGGGTGACGCGGGCCGGCACCTCGGTGCTGTTCTGCGACGCGGAGATCCGCGATGCCGGGGGAAACCCGGTGGCGAGCGCGACCGGCCTTCTCAAGCCGGTCTCGACGCGGAGGAACGACGGGGGCCGGTGAAGCCCATCGGGTCGGGCGATCCATTCGGGGCCGACGTTCCCCTCGGATCGCCGGACCGACACTTACCCCTTCGCCGCACCGACGAAGGTCATCAGGGGGGTAGACCGCACCCCGTCATATCTGATTGTACATTCGACGCGGCGAGCGAATGCCGGGCATTACGGGACAGCGATCTGTGAGTATGGACCAGACCGCCGGCCGTTTGCTGGAGAACCTCGAAAGCGAGTCGCACAGGGGCGATCCGTTCTTCGCCGCCGTCCGGGCGACGCGGATGCCGATGATCGTCACCGATCCCCGGCAGTTCGACAATCCGATCGTCTTCGCCAACGACGCCTTCCTCAAGTTGACGGGCTATTCCCGCCTGGACGTGACCGGGCGTAATTGTCGTTTCCTCCAGGGCCCGGACACGGACCCGGCCGCCGTCGAGCGGCTGCGTGAGGCCGTGCGCGAAGGCCACGATATGCGCATCGACCTGTTGAACTACCGCAAGGATGGCTCGACCTTCCACAACGCCCTGTTCGTGGGGCCGGTGCGGGACGAGGGGGGGCAGGTCGTGTACTTCTTCGCCTCGCAGCTCGATGTGTCCGAGCATCACGCGATGGTCACCGAGATCGCGGACCTCAAGGGCCGCCTCGCCAAAGCCGAAGAACGTCTCGCCGAGACGAAAGGACGTCTCGCCGAGACCGCGGGGCGTCTCGCCGGCCGGACATGACCGTCAGGGGCGGGTGAGAAAGCCGATCGGCTCCCGCCGGGGCTGACCGAGCCACAGCAGCACCGCCCCGAGGCCGAGGCCCACGAGGCAGGCCGGCGCCAGGGTGAGGGGCAGGCCGAGGATATGCCACAGCCACGGTGCGAACCCCTCGATCTGGGTCTGGACCGCCCCCACCCTGTCCTTGAACAGAGCGGCGGACACATCCGCCACGGAGGTGCTCCGCAAGGCGTTGTTCGCGATGGAGCGGGCCCCGTCATACACGAGCGCGACGAAGCCGCCGGCCATCAGCAGGAGACCGAGCAGGCGGGCGAGGAAACGCAGCATCACCAAGTCTTCGCGCCGCGCCAGGACGGCGCGGCCCTCGCCCTACGGGCTGCGGCGGGCGGGTGCAAGCGGTTGCCTGCCCGCCCCCCCCATGCGACAGCCCCGGCGGCGGCAAACTTGGCAGCCAGCTTGGCATGCAGCTTGGCGTTAGGGGGACGGCTGTGACCGCGAAACAGGCAATCGGCCTCGTCATCTTCGATTGCGACGGGGTCCTCGTCGACAGCGAGCCGCTGAGTCTCGCCTGCCTCACCGCCGGCCTCAACCGGATCGGTGTCCCGATCGACCTCGAGACCGTGCGCAGCCGCTTCGCCGGCACCTCCATGACCTCGATCATGGGGCACATCATCCGAGACTACTCCGTGACGCCCCCGGATGGCTTCGTGGAGGAGGTCAAGGCCGAGACCCTCGCCACCTTCGACCGGGAGTTGAAGGCGATGCGCGGCGTCGCGGAGGCCATCCGCACCCTCGACCGTCCCATCTGCGTGGCGTCGAGCAGCGACCCGGTGCGGCTTCGCCATTCGCTGACGCTGACGGGGTTGTGGCCGCTCTTCTCGGGCAACGTCTTCTCCTCGGCACAGGTGGAGCGGGGCAAGCCGTTCCCCGACCTGTTCCTGTTCGCCGCGAACCGGATGGGCTTTGCTCCCGACGCATGTCTCGTGGTCGAGGACAGCGTCCCGGGCGTGACGGCGGCCCTTGCCGCAGGGATGCGGGTCGCCGGGTTCACCGGCGGCGGCCATTGGGGCCACGATCCGTCCGGGGCCGATCTCGTACAAGCCGGCGCCGTAACTATCTTTTCCGACTTCACGAATTTCAGCACGGTCATCGTAGATTAGTTTCATGCAAAAGAGCGTCCGGTCCGCGTAATCGGTCCCCGATGTAACAACCACCTCAACTCGGTCACGCAAACGGAAAACAATTCCGTTGACGACGGGTTAAGGCGGGGGCATCCTCTACATGCCGCTGGGTAAGCAGCGGCCGCGGTGATTTGATAAGCGTCGCTTGCGCCGCGTCACCAAACGCTAAAGCACTGCGAGCACTCGGCTGTGCTCGCGGTCCTTCGGTCTGGAGGACAGTGATGAACCCGCTCGTCCCGTCGAAACTCCCGAATAGTCGCGCATCGCGCTGTCGACGCTAGCTGCGCCACCCGCCCTCCGGGGCAGTCACCAGCCCGTCACCGCAATCAGGCACGGCTTTTGCGCCGGCCCAGGGAGTCGCTCGTTCGATGCCAACATCCCTCTCGCTCGTCATGCCCGTGAACTATTCCGAAGACACACTCCCCTCCGCCTCGGCCGCCGCCGAGACGCAGCAGCCGGCCCTCGCCCGAGTGATCGAGATCGGCGAGGTCGCCGCCGGCATCGCCGTGCCGGAGGACCACGGGGTTCGGTTCTTCTCCGCATCCCGGGATTTCGACGGACTCGACGGAACGCTGTTCCGCAGCTCTGAGCAGGCCGCGCGCGCCGTGCGGGCGCTCAAGCGGTCGGGCCCCCGCCGGACTCCCCAGCCCCTCGCCGTCTGACGCGGACGAGGGCGGTCGCTCGGTCACGCCGCCTCGCTGGATTGTCGTAGCCGGAGCGACCAGTCCCCTCCCCCCTCGTCCTGGGGTGCGGCGGAGCCGCCGGGGCGGACACCTCAGGAGGAGGCCACGGGTCGGGGCAAGTCTCGTGTCGCCTCGGGATGAGGAGGATGGAGGGGACGGACCGGCGTTTCGGCCGGGACCCGAGGCAGAGCGTGGGATAGGGGGCAACAGCCCGATCCCGCGATAATTCCCGCGAGGGGCGTGCCCTTATTTGCTGC
>JAKONI010000190.1 GCA_022702015.1 Beijerinckiaceae bacterium
AGCGCCGTCACGCTCCGCGCCGAGTATATCCATTACGATCTCGGCAGCCGCAAGGTCGTCGCTTACGACGTCGCCAGCAACGATCCCACGTTCCGCGCGAAGGTCCGCACCGAGGGCAACATCGCGCGAGTCGGCGTGAACTACAAGTTCGGCACCTACTAGGCCGATCTCGCCAACTCATCGCGAAGCCGGTGGGAGGCCTCCGCATCCCACCGGCATCCCTGTTCCACGGAGGGGCAGGCGGGCGGCACGGTCGTCCGCGAGTGCATCGATCCAGACGAAGGCGTCAGCCGAAGCTGGAAAAATTGATGCAACTAGAAAAGCCTAGTGCTCATCCGCGTGAACGAAGTGAGCGCGTCAGAGCACTAGTGCATCGATCCAGACGGAGGCGTCAGCCGAGTCTGGAAAGATTAATGCAAAAGCGAAGGGCTAGGGCAGAGGCGCATGAACGGAGTGAGTGCGTCACTGCACTAGGGTGTTTCCTGTACTTCGTGGATCGCAGGAAACGCTCCGATCCATTGCTTCCGCAGCATTTTCTTTTGCCGAACCGGCATCCACCTCGGCGGAGGATGCACTAGCCGACCTCGTCGGTTGCGGCGCGAGCCGGGGAGCGACGGTTTCCGGGGCCGATCCGCTCGACCCCGGCGGGCGTTCGTACCTTACCGTCACCGCAGGCCGGTGGCGGTGAACACCTGGGCCGCCGGGGCGACGATCACGTAGCGGCCGCAGGGCGCCGTGCGGGTAAGGACCGCGCTCGCGACCCCCCAGACATAGGTCCCCCGCCGGTCCGTCGCGACGACGGGGCCGCCGGAATCCCCGAAGCAGACCTGGCCGCCATCGACCCGGGCAATGGTGAGGCCGGTGCTGGTCGCCGCCACCGGCGTCAGGCTCGCCGTGCGCAGGCGTCCCACCCCCGTCCGCGACAGACCGGCCCCCGCGAAACGGAGATGTTTCGGTACGCGGCTCGGGTCGCTGGCGAGGAGGACGGGCTTCCGGCCGCGCACCGGCTCGGTCAAACGCAGCACGGCAAGATCGACCGACAGGTCCGCGAGGCTCACGTCCGGCGCGGCGTTGGGCAGCATTTCCCCCGGATCGGGGCTGTAGCGCGCGGCGACGCGGGCGGCGTAGACCGGGCTGACCGGGTTGGTCCCCTTGAAAAATACCACCAGCGCGCCGAGCGGATCGCCGTTGACGCAGTGGGCGGCGGTGAGGACCAGATCCGGCGCCACGAGGATGCCCGAACAGCGGGTGAGGCGCAGCGCGTCCTCCGGTTTCGTGATCGTCCCGATGCCCACGGCGGCCTGGGCGAGGGCGTCGCCCCCCGCCGCCGTGCCGCCGTCGATCGCGTGGGCCTGCGTGCCGGCCATCATCGCCAACGCCGCCGCCAGGATGCCCCGCGTTCCCCAACTCAGTCTGCGCACGACACCCACGTCAGCGATCCTCTCAGCCTCTCGTGCAGTGACGCACTCACTCCGTTCATGCGCCTCTGCCCTAGCCCTTTGCTTTTGCATAAATTTTTCCAGACCCGGCTGACGCCTCCGTCTGGATCGATGCACTCGCCGCTCCAGGATGGGTAAGGCGATCCCCGGCGCCAAGCGGGGCGCCGCGACGCGGGTACTCCCTTGGAGGGCTCAGGGGGGCGGGGGCTTGGTCACGGTCCAGGTCGTCGTGCCGTCCTTGTTGTCCTTCACGGCGACGCCCATGGCCTGGAGGGCGTCGCGCGCCCGGTCGGAGGCGGCCCAATCCTTCGCGGCGCGGGCGTCGCGCCGGGCCGCGATCAAATCCTCCACCGCCGCGACATCGATACCGGAGGCGTCGATTCGCGACCGTTCACGCTCCGAGCGGGTCTGGTCCAGGAAGCCGAACAGCCGGGCGCCGGCCCGCAGGGCCTCTGGCGTATCGAGGCGGTGCAACTCGGCGAGGGCGGCCGGCGTGTTCAGGTCGTCGAGGAGGGGAGCCAGCACGCTGTCGGGCGTCGCGGAGGCCGCAGGCGCGTCCCCGGCCGACGCATACCACCGTTCGAGCATCCGGCTCGATTCCTCGAGACCCCGCAGGGTCCAGTCGATCGGCTGGCGATAGTGGGTCTTCAGCATGTTGAGGCGCACGACCTCACCTGACCAATCGTTCAGGACCTCGCGAATGGTGATGAAGTTGCCCAGCGACTTCGACATCTTCTCGCCCTCCACCTGGAGGAAGCCGTTATGCAGCCAGACATGGGCCATGACCGGCGTGCCGAAGCAGCACCGGGATTGCGCCACCTCGTTCTCGTGGTGGGGAAAGATTAGGTCGATGCCCCCCGCATGGATGTCGAAGGTCTGGCCGAGATGCTTGGCCGACATCGCCGAGCACTCGATATGCCAACCCGGCCGTCCCGGCGCGGCGATGCCGCAGGGGGAAGGCCATGACGGCTCCCCGGGCTTCGAGGGCTTCCACAACACGAAATCGAGGGGCGAGCGCTTGTAGGGCGCGACTTCAACCCGCGCCCCGGCCTCCATCTCGTCCAGGGGGCGCTTCGAGAGCCGCCCGTAATCGGGCATCGAGGGCACGTCGAACAGCACGTGCCCGTCCGCGACGTAGGCGTGGCCGGTGGCCACGAGGCCCTCGATCATCGCCGCCATCTCGGCGATGTGGTCCGTCGCCCTCGGTTCGATCAGGCGGGCGGGGGCGCCGGGGTGGTTCACGTCCTCCGGCATGAGGATGCCGAGGTCGCGGATGTCCCGATGGAACTGCGCCAGGGTGCCGTCGGTCAACTCGCGGATCGTGATGCCGCGCTGGGCCGCCCTCGCATTGATCTTATCGTCCACGTCGGTGACGTTGCGGGCATAGGTGACGTGCTCCGGCCCGTAGAGGTGCCGCAGCAGCCGGAACAACAGGTCGAAGACGATGATCGGCCGCGCGTTGCCGATATGCGCCGCGTCGTAGACGGTCGGCCCGCAGGCATACATCCGCACATGCCGGGGATCGATCGGCGCGAAGATATCCTTAGCCCCGGTCAGCGTGTTGTAAAGCCGCAACATCGGCGCCATGAAACCCAACCCTCCCGGGCATCGCCGGCCCATCCGTGCCCGTCGTGGTTCGGCCCGCCCCTCAGCGGCGCGGTCGAACCGGCGGCGCCGGCGCGGCGAAACCGTGGCAACCCGCCGGACACGCCCAGGCTCGCTGTTGCACCGCGGCGACTGCCTCGTCGTGCGGATGGGGCTAACGCAATTCCGTAAGAAATTCGAGAAGCGAGGCGGGCGGACGAGCCCGGGGGTCGCCGTAAGGCTTCCTTAACCGCACTCCCCGACCGTTCCCGAGGCGGTCGTCACGTCACCCCTCCCGTGACAGAGGAAAGTCTATGCGACGCACGGTTGTTGGATCTCTCTCCCTTACGGCCCTGGCGGCGCTTTGCCTGGCCGGTCAGGCCCTCGCGGGCGGCGACGGTGAGACCCCCGGCACGTCCGGTGCCCATGTGGAGAAGACCTTCCTCATCCCCTCCAGCGACGGCTACGGCGTGGCGGATTGCCTGACCTCCCCCGGCAGCGAGTGCGGCAAGGTCGTCGCGAACGCATGGTGTGAGTCGCAGGGCTACGCCTCGGCCGGTTCCTTCGGCACGGCGGCGGCGGACGAGTATACCGGCGCCATCGCGACGCCGGCCCTCCCGAAGGCCGCCGACCGCCCGATCCGTATCACCTGCCAGGATTGATCGGAGCCCGATCCCAGGCGGTCATCCTTTCAGGAAGTCGGCGCATTTGGCCGCCGGCTCGGTCCCCCAGGGGGCGAGGGGCACGGCCGAGGTCGAATTCTTCGGCGATCCCTGGATTACCTTGTCGGAATAGACCATGTAGATGAGCGTGTTGCGCTTGGTATCGCAGCCGCGCACGATCTGCATGGACTTGAAAATCAGCGAGCGGCGTTCGCTGAAGACCACCTCGCCCTGCTTGAACTTGTCGCTGAAGCGGATCGGCCCGGTCTGACGGCAGGCGAGGGAGATGTCCGAGACATCCTCCGCGAGGCCCAGGGTGCCCTTGATCCCGCCCTTCTCCGGCTGAGTGTACCAGCAGGCCACCCCGGAGACGGCCGGATCATCCACGCCGTAGACGGCGAGCTTGTCGTTCGGGGTGAGCGGACGCCAGACCGTCGACTTATCGAAGATCCGATCCGGTTCCTGGGCCTGCGCCGGAACGGCCACGCCGGCCAGAATTGCCACAATACCCATCGCACTGAGACGCCGAAACCACATCGCTTGGTAAATCCCCATTCACGGTGACCGTGTGAATGTAGGAGGGGTGACGCCGACCTGCGAGGAGGTTTAAAACTGAAAACGCCACGATTTGCGAGCCCGACAGGGCGGCGTCGCGGTCTTTGCCCGCCGCAGAGCGCTTTCACAGCAATGATACTGTCTTCGCTTGCCTCGCTCGGTCGGCTTCTGTTCTTCGCCCGTCGCCCCCAGGCGACCGAAGCGTGCTGGTCAGTGGAGCCGAGGGCCGAGGTCAGTGTCCAGGCCGCCGGGTCCACTGGTGTGGCGGCGCGGGGCGCCCTCCTGCTCGCGCTCCTGGCTGGGCCGCTCGTCGCCCCGGCGGCAGCGCAGACCGCGCCGGAATCCGCCGTGACCGAGGTTCCCGCCGCCGCGCCGGCCCCGCAATTGCCCTCGCCGGAATGCCGGCGCTACCGGGCCGAACTGGCCTCCGTCCAGGCCGGAGGCAGCGCGACCCGCGCCCTCCAGGACGAGATCGGCCGGCTCCAGACCTACTTCCGCAGCCTGAACTGCGAGGGCAGCCGATTCCTGTTCTTCGATACGAGGCCACCCCAATGCGGCGCGGTGGAGCAGCGGATCCGCGCCCTGAACGCGACCTATGGGGGGGCGGCCATCGATGACGGCGGCGCCCGCAAGCGGGAGTTGCAGGGTCTCGTGGCCCGGACCTGCCCGAGGCCGGAGACCGTGGCCGGCGGCGAGACCTACGCCCGGGGCGGCAGCCAGGTGATCTGCGTCCGCACCTGCGACGGCGGCTACTTCCCGATGCGGAACCTGCCGGACGGCCGCAGCGGCGCCGACGAGATGTGCCAGGCCCTGTGCCCCGGCACGGAGGCGGTGGCCTATTCGATGCCGAACGGTGACGAAGCCCTCCGGCAGGCGGCCTCGGTCAAGGGCAGCAAGGCTTATACGAACCTCGCCAACGCCTTCAAATTCCGCAAGGCCTTCGTCCCGAACTGCTCGTGCAAGCCGGACGGCAAGACCTGGGCGCAATCCCTGGTGAAGGCCGAGAGCATGCTGGTCCGGCACAAGGGCGACATCTTCGTCACCCCCATGCAGGCCGAGGCGCTCTCCCGGCCGAAGGTCCGGCTGACCCTGGTCGGCCGTGCCGACAGGACCGCAGCTGAACTCGCCGCCGACGTCGCGGGACGGGTGAGCGCCGAGGGGGGGAAGGCCCTGGATACGGCAGGGGTCGAGGCCGCCGGGCATAGGGGCGAGCACGTCGCCGTCCGGGTCATCGCCCCCGACATGGTCGCGGTCCCCAACCGCATGACCCCCTGATCCGCAGGGTGCGCCGGGGCATCCACGCCCCGGCGCCCCGGAACCATTCGAGACCTCGGCGGTTCGGTTCGGCCTTGGCCGTTTCCGTTCGCATGGCGAGCGCGCACGGCCGCGCATTGTCTGTGTGATGGACCCCGGCGCCGACCCTGCTTCGCTGTCGGCGCGGGCGTTCTGATCGAACGAGGTGCCGATGCAGCGTTTTCGACTCCTTCTCCTGGCCGGGACGATTCTGCCCGGCATGGTGCTGACGCACGCCGCCATGGCGCGGCCCGACGGAATCATGCTCGCGCAGGGCGGGCCGGAGGAGCATCGGCCGGGCGGCCCCGGGGGACCGGGTGGACCAGGAGGACCGGGTGGCCCCCGGCCGGGCCCGGACCGTGGCCCCAACCCCGAGCGTGGTCCCGGCCCGGCGCCGAGGGAGCGTGCCGCCCCTCCCGCCGAGCGTGAGCGGCCCGAGCCTCGCCCGGAGCGTGCCGCCCCGCCGGCCGAGCGTGAGCGCCCCGAACCCCGGCCAGACCGCGCCCCGCCCGCCGCCCGCGAGCGGCCCGAGCCTCGCCCGGAGCGCGCCGCCCCGCCGGCCGAGCGCGAACGCCCCGAGCCGCGGCCGGACCGTGCCCCGCCCGCCGCCCGCGAGCGACCGGAGCCGCGCGAGGCCCCCGAGACCCGGCAACCCCGGCGCGATGCACCCCAGGAACGGCCCGAGCCCCCGCGTCAGCCGCAGGCTCCCGCCGCCCGCGAGCCGCGCTCCGATGCCCCCGCCGCCCGGCCCGCCCCCGATCGGGGGTCGCCTGACCGAGATAACGGCCCGCAGGAGCGAGCCCGGGAACCGGGTCGTCCGGGTCCCGATCGTGCCCCGCCCCCCGGTGCGCCGAACCGCGAACCCCCCGCCGGACCGCAGAACCGGGAGGCGGCCCCGCCCGCGCCGAACGCGGCGCCGGGCGTGCCCGGCCGTCCCGTTCAGCGCCAGGAGGGCGCACCCGGTGCCGAACCCGGCCGCCCGGTCCCGCCGAACGCCGCGCCGGGCGTGCCCGGCCGTCCCGTTCAGCGCCAGGAGAACGCACCCGGTGCCGAACCCGGCCGTCCGGTTCCGCCGAACGCCGCGCCGGGCGTACCCGGCCGTCCTGTGCAGCGCCAAGAGGGCGCACCCGGTGCCGAACCCGGCCGCCCGGTCCCGCCGAACGCCGCGCCGGGCGTGCCCGGCCGTCCGGTCCAGCCGCCGGGTCAGGGTCCGGCCGGGGTCGGCCAGCCGCCCATCCCGCCGCCCGGCGCCGGTCAGCCCCCCGCTCCCCTTCCGGGCCAGCCGCCGGCTCCCCCGCCCGGACCGGGCCAGGGCCAGTTCCGCAACGATCAGGGTCCGCCCCCCGGCCCGAACGGCGCCCGGGGCGACTTCAACGTCCCCGGCCGCCCCGGCTACGTCCCCGGCGGCTTCCGGGAGAACGACGACGTCCGCGACTACGAGCAGGTCCGTCGCGATCGTCGCGAGTTCAGCGCCGACGGGCGCACCTATTACCGGGAGCCCGGCCGCGTGATCGTGCAGGATCGCAACGGCTATCTGATCCGCCACGATGAGAACGAGCGGTTCCGCGAACTCGACCCGCGGGGCTACCGCTCCGAGCGCCGGGGCGACGACTACGTCAGCTTCATCGACCGTCCCGGGGGCGACCGCATCTATACGGTCACGGACGACGACGGCCGGCTGCTGCGCCGCTACCGCCGCTTCTCGGACGGGCGTGAGGTCGTGATCATCGACAACACCTACGGTGGCCCGCCGCGTCCGATCTACGACGACGTGGTGGCGCTGCCCCCGCCGGACATCCGCATCCCCCGGGAGCGCTACGTCGTCGAGTACGATCAGGCCGATCCCGGCCTCGTCTACGAGGCGCTGACGGCGCCCCCGGTCGTCGCCGTGGACCGCCGCTACACCCTGGACCAGATCCGCTACAGCCCGGATCTGCGGGCCCGGATGCGGTCGGTGGACATCGACACCATCAACTTCGACACCGGCTCGTTCACGGTGACGCCCGATCAGGCCCGGCGTCTCTCGGTGATCGCGGACGCGATCAACCGGGCGATCCGGGCCAACCCGCAGGAGGTATTCCTCATCGAGGGCTACACCGACGCGGTCGG
This sequence comes from Beijerinckiaceae bacterium, assembly GCA_022702015.1. GTDB lineage: Bacteria > Pseudomonadota > Alphaproteobacteria > Rhizobiales > Beijerinckiaceae > Methylobacterium. Next base: position 7,643 of record JAKONI010000190.1, read on the forward strand.
CCCCGACATCGACAACCTGTCCCTGTCGGACCGCCGGGCGCAGTCCGTGGCCACGGTCCTGACGCAGCAGTTCCAGGTGCCACCGGAGAACCTGACCACGCAGGGGTACGGCGAGCAGTACCTGAAGGTGAACACCCAGGGCCCCAGCCGCGAGAACCGGCGCGTGACCGTCCGGCGGATCACCCCGCTGCTGCAACAGGGCCAGGGCGGCAACCAGGCGCCGCCCCGCTAAGGGCGGTGTAGGGTTCCACCCCCGAACCGGTGTAGGAGGCGGCGTGCCGAACGCCGCCTCCTCGCCCCACGACAGGGCCGACCTCCGCATCGCGGCGCTCGCCCACCACGCCCTGATCGACGAGCTCGAAACCTGGCCGAAGCCCGGTCTGGTGAGCCCCGTCGATTCCGGCAGCCATCGCGACATGGACGCGCGCACCCTGACGCGAAGCGCCGGGGCCATCGCGCCGTTCTTCGCGGACCTCGTCCGCGCCGGGGCGGCGCGGGCTCCCCTCCCCGAATTGCGGCGGATCGGCCTCCTGGCCGAGGCGGCGATGCTGACGGCGACAGGGGGCGTCAACGCCCATCGCGGCGCCATTTTCTCCCTGGGATTGATCGCCGCCGCCGCCGGCAGGGCCGGCGATGCCGCGATGTCGGCCGAGGATCGGGCCGAGCATGTGGGCGCCCTCTGGGGTGCCGAGATTGCCCGGGTGCCCGTCTCCCCCGTCAGCCACGGGGGCAAGGCGGCGCGGCGCTACGGCGTCGGCGGCGCGGCGGCGGAGGCGGCGGCGGGCTTCCCGGCGGTGAGGGCCCTCGGCCTCCCCGCGCTGCGTCGTGGCCGGCGCCTCGCCCCGGACGACGCCCAGGCAGCCAGGGTCGAATGCCTGTTCGCCCTCATGGCGGATCTCGACGACACCAATGTGCTGCACCGGGGCGGGGCCGAGGGGCTGCGGTTCGCGCAACGGTCCGCCCGGGACTTCCTGGACGCGGGTGGGGTCGGGGCGGGGGATTGGCGCGACCGGGCCTTGGCCCTGCACCGCGCCTTCGTGGCCGACCGCCTGAGCCCCGGCGGATCGGCCGACCTCCTGGCCGTCACCCTGTTCCTGGACAGCTTGGCGGCGCCGGATCCGGGGTTCCCAAAGGGCTAGCCCTTTGGCGGGTGCAGGGCGGGGCGCTGCGAGCCGAGCTCATGGCTTCGCCCCAAGACCCCACCAAAGGGCGTGAAGCCTTTTGGAATGCCCAAGACCTTCAGTTGCGAGCGACCTTGAACCCCGCATCGGCGACGGTGGGTGTCGCGCCGCCGGCTCCCGGCACGACGACCAGCTGGCGGATCTCGCCGCGCAGGTAGGAGTCGAGGAAGCGGTTGTAGTCGCGGAACGACACGCAGCCGTTCGAGGCCCCCGTCGGGCCAAGCATGAAGGTATGCGCCAGCAGGCCGACCCGGCCGTACACGGCGTCGGCACCCCCGACCGGCGTCAGGCGGATCGCCCGGACCCCGTGGAAGAGCTGCTCCCGCTCGGTCAGCACGTAGGTGCCGGGCGGGGTCGCGCCGCGCATCCGCACATTCGCATGGCGCGGATCGTCCATGATCTCGCCCAGACCCGAATGGGCCTCCAGGCGCTCCCCGCTCGGCAGCGTCACGATGCGCGCCGAGATGTCGTAATAGGCGGTGCCGCCAGGGCCTGTCGGCGCCGGAGGGGCGATGGGCGGGCTGATGCGCGGGGGCGGCGTCGGGTCGAAGGGCTTGCTCTCGAGGGCGACATAGGACCGGGCCGGCGGCGACTCGACGCCGAACAGCTTCTCGAAGAACGAGCGGCTGTCCTCCGGCGGGACGATGGGGGCGGCGGCCTGTTGCGGCACGGGCGCGCGGCTCGCCCGGCGCTGGACGTTGCCGCGCAATTCCAGCGGACGCGGGACCGGCAGGGGCACCATCATCGCCGTCCGGGGCGGGGCGGCCTCCGCCGGGGCGGGGGGCGCTTCGGCTTGCGTCTCGGCCACGGGGGAGGGGGCCTCCGGCGCCCAGGCCCAGCGGGACAGCTTGCCGCCGAGGGTCACGCGCCAGGGATCGAGGGCATCGACGAAGGAGCGCGCCGTCTGTTCCGAAGGGGGCTCGACCTCGGCGACCTGCATGGCCGGGGACAGGACGGGGCCGGACGGGGCCGGGAGTTCGTGAACCCCTCCCACCAGGGCCGCCATGAACGCCACCGTCAGAACGGTCAGCGGCGGCAGCCAGGGGCGGCCTCCATGGATCGGGCCTGCGGCGGGTTGCGTGCGGTCGGTCATCGGGACGCCCCGGCTCCTCGTCTCGGTGCGGGAGTTGGACGCGCGGCCCCATTCCCGTGGCGTAGACAGCATGGCGGCACCGGCGATTTAAGGGCGCGGGCGTGGTCGATCAGGGCCGGAAGGGGACGCTTTTCAGGCAAGACGGGGCGATATCCCGCTTTCCGCCGCAATTGGTGTGGGGATCCCGAGAGTACGGAGTGGTCTGCTCTAGAAGATCCCGGACGTTCACACTGTAGAGCCGCACGGACACTCGGACGGTCCGAGTGAGATTTGAAACGAGCCGGGGCTCGATGGCTTAGGTCGGACGCATCCGACTTGCGCCCAGTGCCTCATCCTGTGATATCTCAGTGACGATGCAGGATGCGGACAGGCGATGAGCGGGGTGGGGATACCGAACGGGGGCGAGATCGGCGTCCTGCGGGGCGCCCGCTCCCTGGCCGAGACCGCCTACGACCTGATCGAGCAGATGATCGTCAGCCGTAAGCTCGCCCCCGGCGCGATGGTCTCCGAAAGCGAGATCGCCTCCGAGCTATCCCTGGGGCGGACGCCGATTCGCGAAGCGCTGGCGCGTCTGAAGGCCATCGGTTTCGTGGAGGTCCATCCGCGCCGGGGTGTCCTCGTGACGCCGGTGGATGTCATCCGCCACCTTGAACTCCTGGAGGTCCGCCGGCCCCTCGACGAGACCGTCGCCCGCTGCGCCATCCGCCGGGCGAGCGATCTGGATCTGAAGGAGCTGCGCGGCCTCGCCGCCGGCCTCGTCGCGACCGCCGAGGGGCGCGACCGCGACCGCTACTTCGCCGCCAAGCGGCTGCTGCACGAGGCCGAGACGCGGTTCGCCCATAACGGGACGCTGGCGGCCACGATGGCCGGCCTGCACGCCCAGTCCCGCCGGTTCTGGTACAGCTACGAGCCGAGCGACCGCTTCACCGAGAGCGCCCGCTACCATGTCGAGATCGTGGAAGGGATCGTCACCCGCGACGAATCCCGCGCGGTGGGCGCGGTCGCGCGGCTCTTCGGCTTCCTCGATGCGTTGACCCGCGAATCCCTCGACCGCCGTCCCCTCGTCTGAGCCACGGCCCATTTGACAACACGGCCCGGGAGGGCTCTACACCCGAACTGACATATCAGTCGGGTGCCAGATAGCACGGGAGGACGCGATATGGCGCAGCCGCGCTCCGGGGCCAAGGTGCTCGTCGATCAGTTGCTCGTCCAGGGTGTCGAGCGGCTGACCTGCGTGCCCGGCGAGAGTTACCTCGCGGTGCTCGACGCGCTGCACGATGCGGCGGTGGATGTCATCGTCTGCCGCCAGGAGGGCGGGGCGGCGATCATGGCCGAGGCGGCGGGCAAGCTGACCGGCCGGCCCGGCATCTGCTTCGTGACCCGGGGCCCCGGCGCGACGAACGCCTCGGCGGGCATCCACATCGCCCGGCAGGACTCGACGCCGATGATCCTGTTCGTCGGCCAGATCGCCCGGACGATGCGCGGCCGGGACGCCTTCCAGGAGGTCGATTACCGGAAGACCTTCGGCGATCTCGCCAAGTGGGCGGTGGAGATCGACGACGCGGCCCGGATCCCCGAAATCGTCGCCCGGGCCTTCCGGGTGGCGATGCAGGGCCGCCCCGGCCCGGTGGTGGTGGCCCTGCCGGAGGACATGCTCGACGACATGGTCGCGGTGGCGGACGCCCCGCGCGTGGAGCCCGCCGAACCCGCGCCCGATCCGGCTGCGATGGCGCGGCTCGGGGATATGCTCGCGGCGGCGAAAGCCCCGTTCGTCCTCGTCGGCGGATCCCGTTGGCGCCCCGAGGACCGCGACCGGCTGGCGGCCTTCGCGCAGGCCCATGACCTGCCGGTGGCCAATTCCTTCCGCCGGGCCGGCCTGTTTCCCTCGGATCATCCGAATTACGCCGGAGAACTCGGCATCGGCCCGAACCCGGCCCTCGTGGCGCGGATCCGCTCCAGCGACCTCCTCCTGATGGTCGGCGGGCGCCTGTCGGAGATGCCGTCGCAATCCTACGGGCTGCTCGGTATCCCGGAGCCGGGGCTGCCCCTCGTCCACGTCCACCCGGATTCCGACGAGATCGGCCGGGTCTACCAGCCCGCCCTGGCGATCCAGTCGGCGCCGGGGCCGTTCCTGCGGACGCTGGCGGCCCTCGGCGGGCCCCTCGCGAACGGCACGGATCGGGCGGCGCAGGCCCACGCCTCGTACCGGGACTGGTCGGAGACCCCCGCCGCGCAGCCCGGCGCCTTCCAGTACGGCGAGGCGGTGGCGTGGCTGCGGGACCGCCTCCCGGCCGATGCCGTGATCTGCAACGGCGCCGGCAATTACGCGACCTGGGTGCATCGCTACTACCGCTTCCGGGGCTTCGGCACGCAGCTCGCGCCGACCTCCGGCTCCATGGGCTACGGCCTGCCGGCGGCGGTGATGGCGAAGCGGTCCCTGCCGGAGCGGATCGTCGTGGCCCTGGCCGGCGATGGCGATGTGATGATGTGCATCCAGGAATTCGCCACCGCCGTGCAGTACGGCGCGGCGATCGTCGTCGTGGTGCTCGATAACGGCATGTACGGCACGATCCGCATGCATCAGGAGCGCGAGTATCCCGGCCGGGTCTCGGCCACGAGCCTGCGCAACCCGGATTTCGCCGCCCTGGCCGAGGCCTTCGGCGGCCATGGCGAGCGTGTCGAGCGCACCGACGCCTTCGCACCGGCCTTCGAGCGGGCCCTGGCCAGCGGCCTTCCGGCGATGATCCATTGCCGGGTCGATCCCCAGGCCCTCACCCCCACCCGCACCCTCGACGCGATCCGCGACGAGGCCCTGTCCCGGCAGCGGGCCGTTTCGTGCGGCTGACCGGCTTTGTCCTTTTCGACGACGTTCCAGGAGATCCCGATGGACCTGCACGGTGACAATCTGATCGGCGGCGAGCCGCTGACGGCGCAGGGCGAGCGCTGGCACGCCGTGGAAGCGGCCACGGGGCGCGACCTCCCATCCGAGTTCAGCGCCGCGACCCCGGAGATGGTGGACCGGGCCTGCGCCCTGGCCGACGAGGCCTTCGACACTTACCGCGAGACCTCCCCCGAGGAGCGCGCCGCCTTCCTCGAAGCGGTCGCCCAGGGCATCCTCGATGTCGGCGATGCGCTGATCGAACGGTGCATGGCCGAGAGCGGCCTGCCGCGCCCGCGTCTCGAGGGCGAGCGGGGCCGCACCGTCGGCCAGCTTCGCCTGTTCGCCGCCGTCCTGCGGGAGGGGAGCTTCCACGAGGCGCGGATCGACCCGGCCCTTCCCGACCGGAAGCCCCTGCCGCGCCCCGACCTGCGCCTGCGCAACGTCGCGGTGGGCCCGGTGGCGGTGTTCGGCGCCTCGAACTTCCCGCTCGCCTTCTCCGTGGCCGGGGGCGACACCGCCTCGGCCCTTGCCGCCGGCTGCCCGGTGGTGGCCAAGGCGCATCCGGCCCATCCCGGCACGTCGGAACTGGTCGGCCGGGCCATCGCCGGCGCGGTGAAAGCCCGTGGCCTGCCGGCGGGGGTGTTCTCGCTCCTGTTCGATCCCGGTATCGAGGTGGGCAAGCGCCTCGTGGCCGATCCGCGCATCGCGGCGGTGGGCTTTACCGGCTCGCAGCGCGGCGGCACCGCGCTCATGAAGCTCGCCGCCGAGCGGCCGGTGCCGATCCCGGTCTATGCCGAGATGAGCAGCATCAACCCCGTCATCCTCATGCCCGCCGCCCTGGAGGCCCGGGGCGCGGAGATCGGGAAGGCCTTCGTCGGCGCTCTGACCCTCGGCTCCGGCCAGTTCTGCACCAATCCCGGTCTCGTCCTGGCGGTGGAAGGGCCGGGGCTCGATGCCTTCCTCGCGGGGGCGGGCGAGGCGCTGAAGGGCGTGGCGGCGCAGACCATGCTGACGCCCGGCATCCACAAGGCCTACTGCACCGGCGTCGCGGCGCTGGAGGGCAACCCGGCGGTGACGAAGGTCGCCAGCGGTCAGGCCGGCGGTGACAACCAGGGCCAGCCTGTCCTGTTCGTCACGGCGGCCGGCGCCTTCCTCGAGGATCACCGGTTGGCGGAAGAGGTGTTCGGCGCCGCCTCCCTGGTGGTGAAGTGCCGGAACGCGGGGGAGATTCACGCGGTCCTGGCCCGGCTCGAAGGCCAGCTCACCGCCGCGCTCCACATGGAGCCCGGCGATTATGAGGCTGCCCGCGCCCTGCTGCCGCTGCTGGAGCGGCGGGTCGGCCGCATCCTCGTCAACGGCTTCGGCACGGGGGTCGAGGTCGGGCACGCGATGGTGCATGGCGGGCCGTACCCGGCGACCTCGGATGGGCGCACCACCTCGGTGGGCAGCCTCGCGATCCACCGGTTCCTCCGCCCGGTCTGCTACCAGGACCTGCCGGACGCGCTGCTGCCGGCGGCCCTGAAGCAGGCCAACCCCCTGGGCATTCCCCGCCGGATCGACGGCAAGATCGGCGGCTGAACCGCCACTCCGTCTCGGGATTCCAAAGGGTAAGCCCTTTGGCGGATGCAGGGCGGCGCCTTGCGAAAGATTCAGGGGCTTTGCCCCTGGACCCCACCAAAGGGCGTGACGCCCTTTGGGATCCCCTGTCCTAGATCGAGCCCACCGTGCGCAGCCGCGCGCGGGGGTGGATCTCCGCTTGGCTCATCACCGGGGTTTCCCGGCGGAACCGCTCGATGATCGAGCGGACGAAGGGCCGGGATTGAGCGGAGGTCACGAGGACCGGCATCTCGCCCATCCGGGCGGCGGTCTCGAACCGGTCGCGCACCAGCGTCACGAATTCCGAGAGCTTCGAGGGTTGCATCGCGAGGTAGCGTTCCTCGCGCTCGCCCATGATCGACTCGGCGAAGGCCTGCTCCCAGGCGGGCGACAGGGTGATGATCGGCAGGGCGCCGTCGGGCCCCTGGTACTGGGCGCAGATCTGCCGTCCGAGGCGGGCACGGACATGCTCCACCACGTCGCGGGGGTTCTTCACCCCGCCGGCGACCTCCGCGATCCCCTCGACGATGGTGCCGAGGTCGCGGATCGAGACCCGCTCCAGCAGGAGGAACTGCAACACCCGCTGGATGCCGGTGGTGGAGATCTGCGACGGGCAGACCTCCTTGAGCAGGTCGCCGTGCTCCTTCGGCAGTTCGCGCATCAGCTTCTGGACCTCCACATGGTTCAGAAGCTCGGAGACATGCGCCTTGATTACCTCGGTGAGGTGAGTCGAGACCACCGTGGCGGCGTCGACGACCGTGTAGCCCTTCAGTTGCGCGTCGTCCCGCAGGGCGGCGTCGATCCAGGTGGCGGGCAGGCCGAAGGTCGGCTCCAGCATGTGCTGGCCGGGAAGCTGGACCTGTCCGCCCATCGGGTCCATCGCCATGAACTGGCCGGGGAAGATCTTGCCCGTACCGGCCTCGATCTCCTTCACCCGCACCACGTAGGAGTTGGCGTCGAGCTGCACGTTGTCGAGGATGCGCACCGAGGGCATCACGAAGCCCAGTTCCGCCGCGAGCTGCCGCCGCAGCGCCTTGATCTGGTCCGTGAGCCGGTCCTGCCCCTCACCGTTGACGAGGGGCAGGAGGGCGTAGCCCATCTCCAGCTTCAAGTCGTCAAGCTTGAGGAGGTCGGTGACGGTCTCCTCCTTGGCCGCGGCGGCGGCCTCCACGGGCTTGCCCTCCGCATCCATGGCGGGGGCCGCCTTCGCCGTCCTGTTGATCCGCCACGCGGCATAGCCGGCGCCCCCGCCGAGAAGCAGGAAGGGCAGGATCGGCATGCCCGGCAACAGGCCGATCAGCAGCATCACCGCCCCCGACATGCCGAGTGCCTTCGGGTAGTGCGCGAGCTGCTTGCCCAGCGCCTTGTCGGCGGCGCCGCGCACGCCGGCCTTCGAGACCAGGATGCCCGCCGCCGTGGAGACGATGAGCGCCGGCACTTGGCTCGCCAGCCCGTCGCCGATGGTGAGCAGGGTATAGCTCTTGGCCGCCTCGCCGAAGCCCAGACCCTGCTGCGCGACGCCGATGATGATGCCCCCGATGACGTTGATGAAGGTGATGAGCAGTGCCGCCACCGCGTCGCCGCGCACGAACTTCGACGCGCCGTCCATCGCGCCGAAGAAGGAGGATTCCTCCTCCAGGGCGGCCCGGCGGGCCTTGGCGGCCTTCTCGTCGATCAGCCCCGCCGAGAGGTCGGCGTCGATGGCCATCTGCTTGCCGGGCATCGCATCGAGGGTGAAGCGCGCCGCCACCTCGGCGATGCGCCCCGAGCCCTTCGTGATGACGACGAAGTTCACGATGATCAGGATCGCGAAGACGATGATCCCGATGACGAAGTTGCCGCCCATCACGAACTGGCCGAAAGCCTCGATGACATGGCCGGCGGCGGCGGTGCCCTCGTGGCCGTGCCCGAGGATCAGCCGGGTCGAGGCGAGGTTGAGGGCGAGCCTCAGCATCGTCGCGATCAGGAGCAGGGTCGGGAAGACGGTGAATTCCAGCGGGTTGTCGATCGACAGCCCGGTCATCATGATCAGCACCGAGAGGATGATCGACACCGCCAGCAGCAGGTCGAGCAGGACCGAGGGCAGCGGGAAGATCAGCACCGCGAGGATGCCGAGCACCCCCGTGGCGAGCATCAGGTCGGAGCGCTTCGAGAGGGCCTGGACGTCGCCCCGGGTCGGCAGGGCGAACTGGCCGAGGAACGCCGCAGCGCCGGATCCGCCCCCGTTCGCCGGCGTGACGGCCTCGCTCATTCGATACTCCCGCGCCAACCCATCGCCGGGGCGGCCCACCCGGCAAGATCTGCCTAGGTGATGGTTAGCGCCCCGTTAATTCCCGGAACCGGCGCGCAACCCACGGTTTGACCCGGTGGGATCGGAGGAAATCGTAGATGCCTGAGCGCGCGGTCACGGCCTTGTTCGAACGCTATTCCGATGCGGAGGCCGCCATCGGGCGGCTGGAGGCGGCCGGCATCGCCCATTCCGATATCGCGATCGTGGCGAGCCGTTCGGAGGACGCCCCCGCCCTGTCGGCTCCGGGGACCGCGCCCGTGGCGGGCCAGGCGGAGGCCCAGGCCGCCAGCGGGGGAGCACAAGGGGTCGATGCGGTCAGCCCGGCCGGGACCGGGGCGACGGTCGGCACCCTAATCGGTGGCGGGGCGGGTTTGCTCGCGGGGCTTGGGCTCCTGGCGATCCCGGGTCTCGGCCCCGTGGTCGCGGCGGGCTGGCTGCTCGCTACCGTCACGGGGGCCGGCATTGGCGCGGCGGCGGGTGGCCTCGTCGGCGGTCTCACCGGAACGGGCATGAGCGAGGAGGAAGCCGCCGCCTATGCCGAGGGCGTCCGGCGGGGCGGGACCCTCGTGACCGTCAGGGCGGAGGACGGCCGCGCGGATCAGATCATCGCCATCCTCAACGAGGCCGGGTCGATCGACCTCGACCAGCGGGCCGCCGGCTGGCGGGCCGAGGGCTGGACCGGCGGAACACGCGCAGGCACGGAGCCCGAGGATCGCCAAACGGGCACGGCCCCGGCGCCGACCCAGGTCTTCGGCGGAAACCGCCCCTGACGGTCCCTCACTGCCAGAGGTGGACGGCCTCGCTCACCGTCCACACGACCTTGCCCATCTGACCCGGGAGGCCTTCCGCCGAGAGGGTCGCGGCATCCCCGTGGGGGACACTCATCGCGATCCACTGGCTGGCCTCGCGGTTGATCTCGATCACTTGGTCGCGCAACCGCACCGTCGAGCGGATCGGGCCCGGCAGCCCGGACAGGGACATGACGGTGAGGACGAAGCGCATCGGCTCCGCCCTCGCCCTCAGGTCGATCTCGTGACAGCCCGTCGCCACCACGTGCAGACCGTCCCGGTCGCGGATGTGGCACAGGGTGGCGTTCTCCTCCGCGCGGATCGCGACGATCTCCAAGCCCATCGCGCCGAACGCCTCCTGCAGGTCCGCCGGAACCTCGGGCAGGGGGGTCGGCATCGTCCTGGAGAGGGCGAAGGGCCGCCCGGCGGTCAGGGCGTAGTCCCGGTGATGGGAGTAGAAGCGCCAGCTGTTCAAGAAGCGGACGTCGCTCGTCATGTGCAGACCGCGGATCTCGCCGGAGGCACAGCGCAGCACCGGGGTGTTCTGGGCATCGCGCGTCTCGCCGACCCCGCCCTTGATGACGAAATTCTGTGTTTCCGGCAGGACGGTGACGCGTGATTGCGCCGCCCAGAGGTGCAGGATCGTGGTGTCGAGCCCGTAGTCTTGCGAGAAATCCACGCCCACCCGCCCCACGCAGTCCTGGACGTGAGCGCCGAAATCCCGCCATGCCTGGGCGCTTCCGGCGAGAAGCCCCGCCTGGAGAGCGCCGCCGCACAGGGCGACGACCCGCTCCCCCACCAGGGCGCGATGCTCCTCCCGCCGGGGGCCGATCAGAGCGCCCTCGATGAAGGTGCAGTACAGCGTATCGCGGCAGGCGTGGAGGTTGTCGCCCTCGATCTCGGAGAACAGATCGAACTCCCGCCGACAGAACCAGATGTCGGCGTCGTAGAGCGCGACCTTCTTCAGGGCGGGGTTCCAATCGCACAGCTTCGCCACCACGGAGTACCGGGCGACGGCAAGGGGCGTCTCACCGGTCTCGACGACCGTCACGGACTGGCCACGCAGAATCTCGACCTTCCGCTGCGACAGCCCGAAGCCGATGACGACGACGTGGCCGCGATAGTCGGTCCGCCGCAGGGAGAGCAGGAACGGCACGAGCATCTCGTACCAGGCGCGATCATTGTCGTTCAGCGCCACGCAGACGGCCAAGTCTGCGTCCCGAACCGGATCGATCGTCATGGGCGCCGGTATCCTGCTCTACGAAACAACCTGTTCCGTAGCAGTCCGACGCGCCGATGTATTGCGAGCGCAAATTGTAAATAAATATCGCTATTGCGCGCAGGTTGAGTAGAGCATCGCCTCGGCGATAAACCGTGACGGGCTATCCCGCCGAACCCCCATCAGGTTCGGCGGGGCGTGATGTCAGTCCATCACCTTGCGCAGGAGCAGGGCCAGGCCGAACAGCATGGCCGAGCCGGCGGCGATGAGGCATGACATCAGGATCCGCCGGGGCTGGGTGGACGATTCGGCCCTCACCGGCTGGACGATGGGGCTGAAGAACTCCACCTGACGCGCCGCGACGATGCGGGCCCGCTCATGTGCCGCGAGCACCGATTCGTAGTACTTCGCCGCGTTCTTCCGCTCGGTCTCCAGGCTCTCGAACCGGGTGAGGGCCTCCGAGAGCACGCGCTTCTGCTCCGGGTCCTGGGTGGCCGAGGCTTTCTCGATCCGCGCGATGTTTTCGTCGAGGTCGCGGATCTGCTGCTTGTAGTCGATGATGCGGCGCGATTCCGGGCCGAGGTCGCGCTGGCTCAGGGCCAACTGCACGGCGAGGTTGATGCGCGTGGACCGCAGTTCCGACACGACCTTGAGGTTGGCCTCGTTGCTCTTCTGCGCGTCCAGCACGCCCTCGCGGTTACGCAGGTCGCGCACGGCAAGGCTGACGTTCTTCAGCCGCTCCTCCGCAAGCTTCAACTCGCGGTTGCTCTCGGTCAGGGCATCGTTGCGGGCATTCGCGCTCAACTCGTTGACCGTCCGCTCGGCCTCCTTGAGCACCGCCTTGGTGATGGCGAGCGATTCGTCGGGATCGAACGCTTCCACCGTCAGCCCCAGGATGCCGGAGGACGACTCGACTTCGAGATCGACCCGCTGCTTCCAGTATTTCAGGAACTTCTCGACCGGCTTCTCCGCGTCGAACCGCGACAGGTAATCGATGCTGTCTCGGCTGTACCATTGCCGGATCGGCAGCTGCTTCTCGATGGTCTCCACCATCGGCCGGCTGAGGATGTAGGCGTAGGTGATCAGCGTATCCTGGGCGATCATCTCCTTCGGGACGCCGGCATTGGTGCCCACCGAGTCCGGGGTCGCCTTGTCGGCGGATCCGATCGCCGGGCGAATCGCGAAGCGCGCCTCGGTCACGTAACGGTCGGAGGCGATGAGCCCGTAATAGACCGCCCCGGCGAGGGTCGGCAGCAGGAAGCAGACGACGAACAGGACCGGGACCCACGGGTCGCTCTTCACATGGCTCTGGTAGGAGCGGATGCCCTTGCGCCGGTCGGCGAAGCGCGACATCCGCGCGACCTGCCGGAGGGACTCGGCCATCGCCTGATGCCGGTCGGCCGGCGTGAGCGGCTGGCCCGTGGGCTTGCCGATCTCCATGTTCATCGACCGATCCCCGATCTGTCCGCGCGCGATGTCAGGGGCCGGACCAGCCGCGCCACCGCGTTTCCCCTCGCTTGTCACCGCCAGACGGCAAAACCATGTCGAACGGAGCGGCTCAGGCGTTCAACCGGTGGTACACTTCGATCGCGTCGTTCACATCCTCGTAGACGATCGCCCGGCCGTTCAGCAGGACGATGCCCTGGGTGCACCACGCGCGGATCACCTCCATGGAGTGGGAGATCATGATCACGTCGGCATGCTTGCGGCGCTTGGAGAACACCTCCTCACAGCGCCGGGCGAAGCGGCCGTCGCCGACGGAGGTCACCTCGTCGATCAGGTAGCAATCGAACGGGATCGCCATGCTCATGCCGAAGGCGAGGCGGGCGCCCATGCCGGAGGAATAGGTGCGGATCGGGACGTCGAGATAGCTGCCGAGTTCGGAGAAGTCCTCGACGAAATCCAGCACCCGCTTCGGATCCTCGCCGTAGATCCGGGCAATGAACTTCACATTGTCCCGGCCGGTCATCTGCGGATGGAAGCCGCCGCTGAAGCCGAGCGGCCAGGAGACCCGCAGGCCCCGCTTCACCCGTCCCTTCGTCGGCTCCTCGGTGCCTGCGATCAGGCGCATCGTCGTGGACTTGCCGGCGCCGTTGATCCCCAAAATGCCGTAGGAGATGCCGGGCTTCAGCGTGAACGACGCCTGCTCCAGGATGGTCCGGCGATGACCGTCCGTCTTGTAGACCTTCGTGACGTTCTCGAAGCGGATCAAGGAGGGGGCCTTCGTGCCGAAGCGAGGCGGCTCCCCTGCCGTCGAAAAGGGGCGAATCTGAGGTCTTCGCCCCCGGCGGCCCGGCTCAGAGCAGCCCCTGGGCCTGCATGCTCGCGCCGAAGTTTCCGGCGAAGGTATGCTGGCCGAGGTGGTTCAGCTGCGAGGTGAGGTCGGCGTAGACCTTGCCCCCCATGTCGCGCCAGCGGCGGCAGAAGGCGTAATCCTCCGACAGGTAGCGCCCCGAATCCGGGTCGACCATGCAATCGAAGAACAACCAGTAGAGGTGGGCCAGGGGATCCTTCTCCCGCCCATCCGGCGTGTAATTCAACTCGGGGTAGTGTTTCATCATGCGTAGGAACACGTCGCGCTTGATGACCATGAAGCCCGTCGTCGCCTCCGCGACCTCGATGAAGCCGTCCTCGTCGATGTAGGGCTGGAGGGGTTCGAGCCCCTGGCCGACGGGATTGAAGGCGTATTGCGTGTACCGGCGCTCGAATTCCTGACGGGTCATGCCGGCGGGCAGGCCCTGCGGGGGCCAGTAATCGATCTTCAGGGGGTAGACCCCCGACATGACGTCCCGGTCCGCCAGGAGCAGGCGGAACACCTGATCCGGCGTGAAGGTGATGTCCGAGTCGATCCAGAACAAGTGGGTGAAATCCTCGTTCTCCAGAAAGACCTTCACCATGCGGTTGCGGGCGCGGGTGATCAGGCTCTCGCTGCGCATTTGCAGCATCGTCATCATGCCCGCGTGGGCGCAGGCATAGGTCAGCGAGTAGAGGCTGGTGACGTAATTCATCGACACGGCCGAGATATAGCACGGCGTCGCGAACATCACTTTCATCGACGGCAGTGCTGAAGCCGGCAGCATCATGGATTCACTCCCCTCAGGCCGTCCGGCAGGATATGGAGCCGCGCGGAACGTCGGGTCGCGCGGTGAGCGACCGAACCGGCAATAATGATCGGCTTCTAACAGCCGCATTATTGAGAGTGAAGCTCAGATCGGCGTCGTATCGAAGTATCAACCTTCGGTTTTATTATGTAATAAGTACAACCTAGGGCGGTTTTTACCTGAAGAGTGCCGTGGGATTTTTGGCTCCGCCGGCGAAGGGAGGGCATTTCCGATGGGGTGGGATCCATCGATCCGCTCCCCCGGTGGAATCGAAAAAGGGCGGTGCATGGGTCATGCACCGCCCTCCGTTCTTTCGAGATCTATCCGTAGCGGGTTCAGAACACCCGCTGGAACCAGCCGTGCCCGTCCTTCGCCTTGCCGCGCTGGATGTCCACCAGCAGGCTGCGCAGGCGCTGCGCCACCGGGCCGGCGACGGCGTTGCCGATGGTGAAGTCGTCCTCCCGGCCCCGGACCCGGCCGATAGGGGTGATCACCGCCGCCGTACCGCACGCGAAGGCCTCGGTCACGCGGCCGGCGCGCACGTCCTCCCGCCACTGGTCGATGGCGTAGGGCGCCTCTCGCACGGTGAGGCCCGCCTCCCGGGCGAGGGTCAGGATCGAGTCCCGGGTAATGCCCGGCAGGATGCTGTCGGACAGGGGCGGGGTGAGGAGCGTGCCGTCCGCAAAGACGAAGAACACGTTCATCCCCCCGAGTTCCTCGATGTAGCGGCGCTCGGCCGCGTCGAGGAACACCACCTGCTCGCAGCCCTGGCGGGTCGCCTCGGCCTGGGCGGCGAGGCTCGCCGCGTAGTTGCCGCCGCACTTGGCCGCCCCGGTCCCGCCGGGGGCGGCGCGGGTGAAATGCTCCGACAGCCACACGGTCACGGTGCCGTTCGGGTCCTTGAAGTAGGAGCCCACCGCCGAGGCGATGGTCACGAACAGGTATTCGGAGGCCGGCTTGACCCCGAGGAACACCTCCGTCGCGATCATGAACGGCCGCAAGTAGAGGCTGCCGTCCGGCGTATCGGGAATCCAGGCGCGGTCGATCTCGACGAGCCGGCGCTGCGCCTCGATGAAGGCGTCCTCCGGGAAGGGCACCATCGCCATGCGCTCCGCCGAGAGGCGGAAGCGCCGGGCGTTGGCCTCCGGCCGGAACAGGGCGGCGCCGCCTTCGGCGGTCCGGTAGGCCTTCAGGCCCTCGAAGATCTCCTGGGCGTAGTGCAGCACCGCCGCCGCCGGATCGAGGGGCAGGGGGGCGCGGGCGGTCACCTTGGCGTCGTGCCAGCCGCGGCCCGCGCTGTAGCGGGCGATGACCATGTGATCGGTGAATACCTTGCCGAAGCCGGGATTCGCCATCAGCGCCGCCCGCTCCTCGGTGGAACGCGGCGCGGGGTGGCTCTCGGTCTCGAACGTCAGGTCGCTCACGGTCAGGTCCTCTCGGCTGGGCTGTCCCCCTCCCGGCGCAGCGGGGTGCCGAGACGGCATCGGGCGCGACACGGGAGTGGAGGCCGAATCCGCATTCCACGCGGGATCGAACGGATCGGGCAGCAGCGTCTTATGGCGTGCTCCGCGCCGCGACGCCACTACCCAGCGCCGGTGCGACGTCATCGGAGATCTGCAACCGGCGAAGGCGGGCATAGGCGCCGGCCTGCGCCATCAGGGCGTCGTGATGTCCGGTCTCGATCACCCGGCCGTTCTCCATGACGGTGATGAGGTCGGCGTCGCGCACCGTCGAGAGGCGGTGGGCGATGACGAGGACCGTCCGGCCGCGCATCAGCCGCCCCAGGGCCTCCTGCACCAGCTGCTCCGATTCGTTGTCGAGGGCGGAGGTCGCCTCGTCGAGGAGCAGGATCGGCGCGTCCTTCAGGAAGGCGCGGGCGAGGGCGACCCGTTGCCGCTCGCCGCCGGAGAGCCGCCCCCCGCCGGGGCCGACGCGGAATGCGTAGCCCTCCGGCAAAGCCGCGACGAAGCCGTGGGCCGCCGCCGCAAGCGCCGCCGCCTCGATCTCCGCCGGGGCCGCCCCCGGACGACCGAAGGCGATGTTGGCGGCGATCGTGTCGTCGAAGAGCACCACCTCCTGCGAGACCACCGCCACGGCGGCGCGAA
The DNA here is from genome assembly GCA_022702015.1 of Beijerinckiaceae bacterium. Lineage (GTDB taxonomy): Bacteria > Pseudomonadota > Alphaproteobacteria > Rhizobiales > Beijerinckiaceae > Methylobacterium. The sequence goes on from JAKONI010000190.1 coordinate 23,897, forward strand.
GGGAGGCGAGCGTCACCCCGCGCACGTCCTGCCCGTCGATCAGCACCCGGCCGCGATCCACGTCGTAGAGGCGGGGCACGAGGTTCAGCAGGCTCGATTTGCCCGAACCCGAGCGGCCCACCAGCGCCGTCACCGCGCCGGCCGGCACCGTCAGGTCGATCCCCTCCAGCGCCGGCGTATCCGCCCGGTAGCGGAAATGCAGGGCCTCGAAGCGGATCTCCCCCCGCTCCACCCGCAGCGGCACGGCTCCGGGCGCCTCGCGGATGGTGGGGGCCTCGTCCATCACGTCGAAGTAGCGGCGCAAGGCCGCCGCCGCCTCCTGGAGGATGGCGTTGAGGTTGCCGAGCGCCCGCGCCGGCTGGGCGGCGAGCAGCAGGGCGGCGACGTAGCCGGTGAAATCGCCAACCGTCCGGTCCCCGTTGAGCACCCGCTGTCCGACGAGGACCAGCACCACGGCCACCGCCATCCCGCCGCCGATCTCCAACAGCGGATCGAGCCGCCCCCTGGCGTTGGCGGATTTCATCTTGAGGCGGCGCACCTCGTCGAGGGCCTGCGCCGCCCGCCCCTTGAGATAGGGTTCTAGGGCGAAGGTCTTGGCGATGCGGGCACCCTGGAGGCTTTCGGAGATGAGGCTCGCGGTGGCGCCCATCTGCTCCTGCGTCGTCGTGGAGACCCGGCGCAGCTTCTTGCCGATCTTGCCGATCGGCCCGGCGATGAAGGGTACGGTGACGCCGGCCACCAGCGTCAGCATGGGGTCCATCCACAGCAGGGCCGCGACGAGGCCGATCAGCATCGCCACGTCCCGGAGCAGGACGGTGGAGATCCGGGTCAGCGCCTCCTTGATGAAGGCGAAATCAGTGGTGAATCGCTGCGTCAGGGCCGCCGGGCTCTCCCGGCCGAGCTGGGCGAGGTCCGAATCGATGAGGTGGCCGTAGAGGGCAACCTGCATGTCGGCCTCGACGCGGGTGACGACGCGGTTGGTCAGCACCGTCTGCCCGAACAGGGCGAAGCCCCGCAGGGAGGTCACGAGGATGACCACGAGGGGTCCGTAGGCGATGGCCGCGGCGTCCTTGCGGTCGAATGCGTCGAAGGCCGCCTTGATCAGTGCCGGGTAGAGGCCGGTGGAGGCGCCGACCAGGGCCACGAGCAGTAGCACCACCGCCAACGTCGCCCGGTGGGGGGAGAGCCATTCCCGCCAGAGCCGGGCGAGCAGGGGGGCCGTGTCGCCGGGCAGGCGTGCCATGGAGGGTCCGGTTCAACCTGGGGCGCCGTCGTCCGGAATGGATGACGGCGGCTGCGGTGTGCCGCCATGGCCGCCTGGGATCAACCCATGCCGGCTTGGCTGCCCCCGCCGGCCTTGCGAATGTAATACTGTTACATTATGGCGTGTCTCGATCGGAGGGAGAGACGCGTGCGTGCTATCATCGGGATCGTGCTGGCCATCGCCGTCTGCTGGACCGTGCCGGTCCAGGCCGCGCCGGAGGATGGAAAGCTCAGGGCGGTGGCGACCTTCTCGATCCTCGGCGACCTCGTCCGGGAGGTCGGCGGCTCGCATGTGGAGGTCGCGACCCTCGTCGGCCCCGGCTCGGACGTGCACAGCTTCAGCCCCGCGCCGGGGGATGCCCGCCTCGTGGCGCGGGCCGGCATCGTGTTCGTGAACGGCCTCGGCCTCGAAGGATGGCTCGACCGCCTGATCCGCGCTTCGGGGACCCGCGCGCCCGTCGTCACCGCGAGCACCGGGGTCTCGGCGATCCAGGAGGAGGGCGGCCATGGCCATGACCACGGGGCGCACGGGGCGGACCCCCACGCTTGGCAGAACGTCGCCAACGTGAAGATCTACGTGGCCAACATCCGGGACGGGCTGGCGAAGGTCGATCCCGCCCACGCGGCCGACTACGCGGCGGCGGCGGCGGCCTACACGGCGCGGCTCGACGCCCTCGACGGCGACGTGCGCGCCGCCATCGCGCGGATCCCGGCGCAGAACCGGCGGCTTATCACCACGCACGACGCCTTCGGCTATTTCGGCGCCGCCTACGGTCTGACGATCCTCGCGCCGCAGGGTGTCTCCACCGAGAGCGAGGCCAGCCCGCGCGACGTGGCCCGGATCATCACCCAGATCCGCCGGGAGCAGGTGCCGGCCGTCTTCCTGGAGACCGTGACCGACCCGCGCCAGATGGAGCGGATCGCCCGGGAGAGCGGGGCGCGGATCGGCGGGCAGGTCTTCTCCGATGCCCTGTCGCCGGCCGGCGGCCCCGCGCCGACCTACCTCGACATGATCCGCACGAACCTGAAGGCCTTCGACCAGGCGCTCGCCGCCCGCTGAGGAATGACCGGCGCAGGGCTGACACAGCGTAAACCAATGGTTAAGAGGCCCGCCCTACCTTGATGGTGGGTGCCGGCCGATCCTCGTGCGCGAGGGGTCCCCGGTCTAGCGTCATTGGGAGTACGCGTGGCTTGGGGGCCTGACCGCTGGCGCCTCTACCGTCTGGTCGGGCACGAGGCCGCGCGCAAGACGCGCTCCGCCGTCGCGCGGCTCAGCGCGCCGCCCGAGCTGCTGGCGCGCGTGCGGGTGAGTGCCCTCGTCATCGCCCCCCAGGACCTGCGCACCTCCGACGCCACCTTCGCCGACGACATCTATGCCGGGCTGTTCGTCTTCGCCGGCCGTTCCCTGGCGGCGGGGGGCGGATCGCCGTTCGACTATGCCCCACCCTCGCGGGAATGGGCGCAGGAACTCTACGGCTTCGGTTGGCTGCGCCACCTTCGCGCCGCCGACACCGCCCTGGCCCGGGCCAACGCCCGGAGCTTCGTCACGGATTTCATCGCCGGGCGGGGGGATGCGGCCCTGGCGCGGCAGACCTCCGTCGCCGCCCGGCGGCTGGTCTCGTTCCTGTGCCAGTCGCCCCTGGTGCTCGAGGGGGCCGACCACGGTTTCTACGACAGCTTCCTCCGGGCCATCGGGCGGAACGCGCAGCAACTGGAGCGCGACCTGCGCCGGGGCGTCCCGCCCCCGGCCCGCCTCCACGCGGCGGTGGCGCTCTGCTACGCCGGCCTGTGCTGCGAGGGGATCCAGTCGATCCTCCGCCGGGCGACCCGCGTCCTCTCCCGGGAACTCGACCGGCAGATCCTGCCCGACGGGGGCCACCGCTCCCGCAATCCGCGTTTCGGGATGGAGCTTCTGCTCGATCTGCTCCCCCTGCGGCAGGCGTTCCTCAGCCGCTCGGTGGAGCCCCCGGCCGCGCTGCTCCGGGCGGTGGACCGGATGCTGCCGCTCCTGCGCCTCCTGCGCCACCCGGATGCCTCGCTCAGCCACTTCAACGGCATGGGCGCCACCGATGCCGACCACCTCGCGACGCTCCTGGTCTACGACGACACGTTCGGCCGGACGATGATGCACGCGCCGAACACCGGCTACGAGCGCCTGGAGGGCGGCCGGATGGTGGTGACGGCCGATGTCGGCGCCTGCGCGCCGCTCGCCTATTCCCTCAACGCCACCGCCGGGTGCCTCGCCTTCGAGATGTCGAGCGGTCCGCAGCGGATCGTGGTGAATTGCGGCCTGCCCGCCAGCGGCGCGGAACTGCGGCTGCTGGCCCGGTCGACGGCGGCGCATTCCACCGCCACGGTGGCCGATTCCTCCTCCAGCCGCTTCCTGGTGAAATCGGGCTGGTGGTGGGAGCGCCGGATGAGCGCGTGGCTCGCCCGCCAACTCGGCCCGGTGGTCCTGCGCGGCCCCGAGGCGGTGGCGGCGGAGCGGATCGAGGAGGGGGAGGGCATCGTGCTGGCCGCCCGGCACGATGGCTACCTGCGGGAATTCGGCCTCATCCACGAGCGGCGGTGGCACCTCATCCCGGAGGAGGGGCGCCTCGAAGGGCACGATTCCTTCGTGCGGGAGGCCACGGGATCCGCCCCCCGGCTCGTGGGGCGCGGGCGTGGCCAGTCGGTGGCGGTGCGCTTCCACATCCACCCCGCCATCGCGGTGCGGAACGTGGCGGGGGGCATCGAGCTGGCCTCGGCGCTCGGGGAGGTCTGGCTGTTCGACGCCGAGGGCGCCGACCTGCGGATCGAGGAGAGCGTGTACTTCGCGGGCCTGAGCGGCCCGCGCCGGACGGACCAGATCGTCCTCTACCTCACCGTCACCGACGGCGCCGATGTCCGCTGGACATTCGCCCGGCTCACCGGGGCGCCGCCGCGCTGAGGCTGGCCGCGCGCGGCTTTTCCATGGTACCGCGCTGCGACATCACAACTTCGGCACGTTCCCATGACCCACGATCAGGTGCGGGTGTCCCGCGCGCTTCTCTCCGTGTCCGACAAGGCCGGCCTCATCGACTTCGCCCGTGCCCTGCACGCGCGGGGAATCGCCCTGGTCTCGACGGGGGGGACGCACAAGGCGCTGACCGAGGCAGGCCTGCCCGTGACGGAGGTGGCCGACCTCACCGGCTTCCCGGAGATGATGGACGGGCGTGTGAAGACCCTGCACCCCGCCGTCCACGGCGGGCTGCTGGCCATCCGCGCCAACCCCGAGCATCAGGCGGCGCTCGCCGCGCACGGGATCGGCGCCATCGACCTCCTGGTGGTCAACCTCTACCCGTTCGAGGCGACCATCGCCGCCGGAAAGCCGGAGGACGACTGCATCGAGAACATCGACATCGGCGGCCCGGCGATGATTCGCGCGGCGGCCAAGAACCACGCCGACGTGGCGGTGGTGACGGATGTCTCCGACTACGCCTCCATCCTCGACGCCCTCGCCGCCGGGGACGGGTCGCTCGGCCTCGACCTGCGCCGCCGCCTCGCCCAGAAGGCCTATACCCGCACGGCGGCCTATGACGCGGCCATCTCGAACTGGATGGCCGGGCAGTTCGCCGTGGAGGGTCCCCAACCCTACCGCGCCTTCGGGGGCAGCCTCGCGCAGGGCTTGCGCTATGGGGAGAACCCGCACCAGGCCGCCGCCTTCTACCGGGCGCCGGGCATTCCGCGGGCAGGCGTCGCCACGGCGCGCCAGCTCCAGGGCAAGGAGCTGTCCTTCAACAACTTCAACGACACGGACGCCGCCTACGAGTGCGTCGCCGAGTTCGACCCCGCCCGCGCGGCGGCGGTGGCGATCATCAAGCACGCCAACCCCTGCGGCGTCGCCGAGGGGGCAAGCCTGCGGGAGGCCTACGAGCGGGCGCTGGCCTGCGATCCGGTCTCGGCCTTCGGCGGCATCGTCGCCCTGAACCGCACCCTCGACGGGGAGGCCGCGCGCAAGATCGTGGAGATCTTCACCGAGGTCATCATCGCCCCGGAGGCGACCGAGGAGGCCATCGCCATCCTCGCGGGCAAGAAGAACCTGCGCCTCCTCCTCGCCGGCGGCCTGCCCGATCCCCGGGCGAAGGGCGAGACGGTGCGCACCCTGTCCGGCGGCCTGCTGGTGCAGGGCCGGGACGCCATGGTCGTGGACGACATGCCGTTCCGGGTCGTCACCAAGCGCGCGCCCAGCGAGGCCGAGGCCTCCGACCTGCGCTTCGCCTACAGGGTGGCCAAGCACGTGAAGTCGAACGCCATCGTCTACGCCAGGGGCGGGGCGACGGTGGGGGTCGGCGCCGGGCAGATGTCGCGGGTGGATTCCTCGCGGATCGCCGCCTGGAAGGCCCGGGAGGGCGCGGACCGGCTCGGCCTGGCCGACAGCCTCGCCAAGGGGGCGGTGGTGGCCTCCGACGCCTTCTTCCCCTTCGCCGACGGGCTGCTCGCGGCGGCGGAGGCCGGCGCCACGGCGGTGATCCAGCCCGGCGGCTCGATGCGGGACAACGAGGTGATCGCGGCCGCCGACGAGGCCGGGCTCGCCATGGTGTTCACCGGGCACCGCCACTTCCGGCACTGACCGGTCGGGCGTCCGCCCCTTCTCTCCCCTGGAAGCGGGCCGGTAAGTCGGTCGGCTCGCTCAATCCCCCTCATTCTGAGGCCCGGCCGAGCCGGGCAACTCAGGATGGGGCCGAGGATGGGACGAACGTGGATTCTTCCCGGCAGGGCCCGGCGCTGTGACGCGCCGGGCCACCCCGTCAGGCCAGGAGATCCCGGTCCTTGGTCTCGGGGATGAAGATCAGGCCCACCACGAAGGTGAAGAGCGCGATCACGATCGGGTACCAGAGGCCGTAGTAGATGTCGCCGGTCTGGGCCACCATCGCGAAGGCGGTGGCCGGCAGAAGGCCGCCGAACCAGCCGTTGCCGATGTGGTAGGGCAGCGACATGGAGGTGTAGCGGATCCGGGTCGGGAACAGCTCCACCAGGGCGGCGGCGATCGGGCCGTAGACCATCGTCACGTAGACCGCGAGGATGAACAGGATCCCGATCACCGCGAGCTTCTGGTTCGTGAAGATGTCCAGCGGATGCGCCGCCTTGATCACGGTCGGGTTCGCCGTGGCCGAGGGATAGCCCGCCTCGGTGAGCGCCGCCGTGATCGACTTCGAGAAGGCCGGGTCGGCCACGGGAAAGTCCTTGCCCTTGACGTTGACCACGGTGGGCGTGCCGGCCGGCTGGTTCCCGGTGGTGTAGTTCACGGCGGAGCGGGCGAGCAGCGCCTTGGCGATGTCGCACTCCCTGGTGAACTTGGCCGTGCCGACGGGATTGAACTGGAATGAACAGTCGGCGGTGTTGGTCTTCACCACCACCGGGACGGTCTCCTGCGCGGCATGCAGCGCCGGGTTGGCGCTGGCGGTCAGCATGTTGAACAGCGGGAAGTAGGTGAGGGCGGCGAGCAGGCAGCCGCCAAGGATGATCGGCTTGCGGCCGATCTTGTCCGAGAGCGCGCCGAAGACCAGGAACCCGCCCGTCACCGCGATCAGCGACCACGCCACCATCACGTTGGCGGTGAACTGATCGACCTTCAGGATGCTCT
>JAKONI010000191.1 GCA_022702015.1 Beijerinckiaceae bacterium
TCTTCTTCCTCGGCCTGTCGCGCCGGCTCTACGCCTCGACGGTGGGGGCCCTGCATTCCCGGGCGGAGAAGGATGCGGTGTTCGGCGAGTTGGAGCAGGCCAAGGCCAATTCCGACGAGGCCCGCCGACGGGCGGAGGAGGCCAACCTCGCGAAGTCGCGCTTCCTCGCCACCATGAGCCACGAGCTCCGCACGCCGCTCAACGCCATCCTCGGCTTCTCCGAGGTGATGAAGAACGAGGTGTTCGGCACCCACGCCGCGCCCTCGTACCGGGAATACTCGAACGACATCCACGACAGCGGGATGCACCTCCTCAACCTCATCAACGAGATCCTCGACCTGTCGCGGATCGAGGCGGGGCGCTACGAGCTGAACGAGGAGCCGGTGCTGCTGGCCGGGGTCGTGGAGGAGTGCCGCCACATGATAGCGCTCCGGGCCAAGGCGAAGAACCAGATCGTCCACGATGCGGTGGACGGCTCGCTGCCCCGCCTCTGGGCGGACGAGCGGGCCCTGCGCCAGATCGTCCTAAACCTGCTCTCCAACGCCGTGAAGTTCACGCCGCCGGGGGGCGAGATCTGGCTGAAGGTCGGCTGGACGGCGCTGGGCGGCCAGTACCTCTCCGTGCAGGACAGCGGGCCGGGCATCCCGGAGGACGAACTCGGCACGGTGATGTCGTCCTTCGGCCGGGGCGCCCTGGCGATCAAGACCGCCGAGCAGGGCTCCGGCCTCGGCCTGCCCATCGTGAAGGGGCTGGTGGAGCTGCACGGGGGGCAGTTCCAGCTCCGCTCCCGCCCCCGGGAGGGCACCGAGGTGATCGTCACCCTCCCCGCCGCGCGGGTGATGGAGACGCTGCCCGCCGTCGCGGTCGATGAGGCCGTGTCGGCCGAGAGGCCGGCCAAGGCGTCGCGCCCGGTGAGCCGGGCGGCCTGAACGGGGTCGGGGCTCCGCCCCGCACCCGCGAAAGGACTCGTCCTTTCGAAACCTTCGGCCTTCTCGGCGCCTGCGTCAGAGGGCGAAAAAATCGAAATCCGGCCGTGCCTTGGTGTAGTAGGGGAGCTGATCGCGCTCCATGCAGAGTCCGATCACCCCGATCGCCCCGGACAGGACCGTCACGGTCACGGTGCCCCGGGGAGCGTCGTACGGATCCAGGCTGATCTCGGCGATGGGGAGGGGCTTGGCCGGGGGGTCGATCTCCAGGTGTTGCCGCGCGCCGGAGCCCCCCGAGACCTCGAGAACGGCCCTGCCGGTCCGCGCATGGGCCAGCAGGGCGAGGCGGCCGGCGAGCAGGTCCACCGTGATGCTCCCCGTGCCGAACAGCTCGAACGGGCCGAGGAACTGCAGCCAGCGCCGTGTCCAGTCCCCGGCGAGGGTGATGCGGGGCCCCGGATCGTCGGCCGGTCCGTTGAGGCGCAGGTGGTGGCAGCCGGCCAGCAGGAGGTCCGACACGAGGGAGCGCTGGAAACGGATGTCCGGGCGGGTCGGCCTGCGCAGCCGTGCCCCGTGGGGGACCGCGCCCCGCGCGGCGGCGGGGTGATCGTCGGCCGTGGCGGCGAACCGCATCACGTGGCCCGCGTCGATGTTGCAGGCGAAGCTCACGGGCGGGGCGGCGACCACCTTTCCGTGCATGTACAGGGCCATGTCGAAGACCCAGTCGGCGCAGAGGAGGATGTTCTTCCCCGGGCTCCATTCCGGCCCCCAGGTCTCATGAATGTTCCGCCCCGTCAGGTCGAGGACATGCCGCTGCAACTCGTCGAGGTCCGTCGTCCGGTAGTGGTCGATGACGATCCCTGCGGATTCATGGGTCAGCGCGATGAATCCGGCTCCCGCGTTGTACAGCAGCGCGTAATCCCCGTTGAAGCTCAGGACGCGGTTGGGAATGACCCGGACGGACAGGCCGCCGACCTCGAACCCGTCCCGCCCGGCGGCCTCCGCCGCCGCGAACAGGGCCTCGAACCAGCCCGCGTCGAGCAGGACGTCGTTCTCCATCAGAACGATCCAGCGGTAGCCCGCATCCCGTAAGGTCATCAGGGCGTAGAGGATCGCGCTGTCCGGTCCGCCGACGACCCCATGGTGCAGGGCGGTCGCGGCGGGGCGGCCGGGCATCAAGTCCCCGGGCAGGGCCCTTCCCTCTTGGGTGGCGCTGCCATCCATCCAGAACAGGTCGATGCGCGGGTCGTCCAACAGACGATCCACCGTCCTGCGGGTGAGGTCGACCCGGTCCTTCGTGCTGTAGGCCACCGCGATCGGCGACCGCGCGTCCCGGAACCGGGTGACCACGGTCTCCATGCTCAGAGCAGGCCGCCCGCGAGGGCGCGATACTCCTGGAACGCCGCCACGGACACGCCGGGAATATGCGCGAACAGGTTCCGGGCATCGGCCCGGAGGTCCTCGAGGAGAGTCTGCGTCCGCTCGTAGCCGATCACCTCGTGGGTGAAGTCGCGGGTGAGGTCGTGGACGTTGCGCTGCTGCGTCACGCTGGCGGGGCAGAAGACGGGCCGGGCGCCGGTGGCGGCCTGGAGGTAGTAGGCCCCCCAGATGTCGTCCATCCGCCCGATGGCGGGGAACATGAAGTAGTTCGGGATCAGATCGCGCCGGAGGAAGGTGTTCTGCGAGTTGAACGGGGCCAAGGGCCTGCTGGTGAACGGGAAGCACCGGGCGTCGAAGGTGCAGTCCGGCCGGTGGACCATGCGGCAGACGGCGTCGATGTCCGGGTCCCCGTCCCAGAAATCCGCCTGGATGCCCACCTCGTGGTCGATGTCGGCGTGGCGGGAGGCGTCGCGGGCGTTCACGCGCTGGAGGGGAAACCCCCGGTGCCAGAGGTGCGGGTAGTTCGTCGCGCCGATGGGGTCGAAGACCAGCCCGTCCCCCTCGTATCGCCGCAGCCGGACCGTCCGACCGATCAGCAGGTTCTCGCCCCAGCCTTCCTTGGGGATGTTGTCGTCATCGACCGTGGCGATGACGTCGGCGCCCATCTCCAGGGCGATGAGGAAGCCGATGTTCCGGCGCTGGATGCAGTTCCAGCCCAGCAGGGACGACAGGCGCGGGAACCGCTTCTCCTGCTCGTCCGGGTCGATGTAGTGGCCGCGCCGCAGGTGATAGTCGGGCGGGGTCTTCCTGTCGCCGATGACGACCAGTTCGTAGTCGGGATGCGCGTCGAACTTGTCGATCGCCTCGGTGGGCGGATTGATCGTCGTCGTGACGATGACTTTTTTCATCGACGGCTAATCCTCCGAAAACGCTGGAGAAGGGTGCTCAGGCGGCGGCGATCTGCGTGGCGATCCAGGCGTAGGTCCGCGCGAGCCCCCAGTTCAGGGGTCGGGACGGCGCCCATCCGAGCCTGTCGCGGATCAGCCGGTTGTCGGAGTTGCGCCCACGGACGCCGAGGGGGCCGGGGATGTGCGCCTTGTGGATCGTCTTCCCCGCGATCGCGGCCACCGCATCGACCAGCTGGTTGATCGTCACCCGCTCGTCCGATCCGATGTTGACCGGGCCCGGGAAGTCCGACCGCATCATGCGGAGCGTGCCCTCGATGCACTCGTCGACGATGAGGAACGACCGGGTCTGGTGCCCGTCCCCCCAGATCTCCACGGACCCGCCGGTGGGGGCCAGGGCGACCTTGCGGCAGACGGCGGCCGGCGCCTTCTCGCGCCCCCCCTGCCACGTCCCCTCCGGGCCGAAGACGTTGTGGTAGCGCGCCACCCGCGCCTCGATGCCGTGATTGCGCGCGAAGGCGAAGTACAGGCGCTCGCTGAACAGCTTCTCCCACCCGTATTCGCTGTCGGGATTGGCGGGGTAAGCGCTGTCCTCGGCGCAATGGGGATTCTCGGGGTCGAGCTGGTTGTGCTCCGGGTAGATGCAGGCCGAGGAGGAATAGAAGATCCGCCCGCCGCCCCGCCGCACCACGGCCTCCAGGACGTTCAGGTTGATCATCGCCGAGTTGTGCATGATGTCGGCGTCGTTCTGGCCGGTGAAGATGAAGCCGGCCCCACCCATGTCCGCCGCGAACTGGTAGATCTCGTCGAAGCGCCGGTCGATCACCGCGCGGCAGAACAACGGATCGCGCAGATCTCCGGTGAGGAAGTCGTCCGCCCGGCTCACCGAGAAATCCGGGGATTTCAGGTCGGCGGCCCGAACGTGGAATCCTTCGGCCTTCAGACGGTTGACCATGTGGTTGCCAATGAACCCGCCCCCACCGAGGACCAGCGCCGTCTTCATCCGCCCGATATCCCGATAATAGGCGGTATTTATCAGAAGAGCGAACCTTCACGCTGCTTCAACCACCCAAGATCGGGGCATAATGACTATAATATCTTGAGTTTCAATACATTTTAAAATTGCATTATTACCGGATATACCGCCGATATTTGCCACCAAAAGCTGCACAACCGGAAGTACACAGTCCTTACTTCCTGCCGGGGCCGGGCCGCGTTTGCTCAGGCGGCGGGCGCGGTCTCCAGCCGGGGCAGCATCGCCATCAGGGAGGCGAGGGGCGGGCTCGCCTCCCCCGCCCAGACCAGATGGGTCCGGCTCGCGCGCAGGCGCGGCGGGAGGGGGTGGCGGGCCACCGCCGTGCCCATCACCGCCAGATCGAGCACCCCCGCCGGCACGATGGCCGCCCCGGTGCCGGCGGCGACGCAGGCGACGATGGCGTGGTAAGAACTCATCTCCAGGATCCGCTCGGGCGACAGGCCCTCCTCGGCCATCCACTCGATCAGGCGCTGCCGGTAGGAGCAGCCATGCGGGAAGGCGACCACGGTCCGTCCGTGGGGGCGCGCGCCCTGGCCGGTGATCAGCACCAACTCCTCCTCGAACACCGCCCACGCGGACAGCCCGCCCCCCTCGTAGGGCTCGGACACGAAGGCCGCCTCGATCTCGAACCGCCCGAGCTGCCGCAGCATCGCCTGGGTCGTCCCGGTCTGAAGCTCGATCGTCACATCGGGGAACCGCGCGTGGAACGCCGAGAGGATCGGCGGGAGCCGGGCGCCGGCCGCGCTCTCGACGGAGCCCAGGCGCAGCACCCCGCGCACGAGGCCGCTGCGGAGTTCCTGCTCCGCCTGGTCGGCCATCCGCAGCAGCTTCTCCGCGTGGCCCAACAGGGTGCGCCCGGCCTCGGTGAGGACGAGATGCCGCCCCTGCCGGCGGAACAGGGCGACCCCGAGCCGCTCCTCGAACTGCTTGATCCGGGTGGTGACGTTCGACGGCACCCGGTGCAGCAGATCCGCGGCCCGCGTCACCCCGCCCTCGCGGACGACGCAGCGGAAGATGTGCAAGTCGTCGAGGTTCATCGTTCTCATTACAAGAACGTTACGTCACGAGAATTCATTTTCCAAGCGACACCCCGGGGTGTCAGATGCGGTCATGACGAGTCCAGCCTCCCTTTCCCCCGCCCGGGGGGGCCCCGTGTCCCCGCCCGCCCCATCGTCGGCGTCCTGGCCCGTGGTCGGCAGCGGGGTGGTCGCCCTGGCGGTGGCCATGGGGATCGGCCGGTTCGCCTTCACCCCCCTGATGCCGCTGATGCTGCGGGACGGGACGCTCACCGCCGCGACCGGGGCCGAATGGGCGGCGGCGAACTATGCCGGCTACTTCCTCGGGGCGCTGACGGCCTCCCGGTTCTCCCGCAACCCCCGGCGGGGGCTCCTCCTCAGCCTGCTGGGCGTGGCGGTGACGACCCTGGCGATGGCCGGGGCCGGTGGCGCCCCGGACCTCGTCGGCGCCGGCCTGCGGGCCCTGGCCGGGGTGTTCAGCGCGTGGTGCCTGGTCTGCGCCAGCGGCTGGTGCCTCGCGGAGCTCGCCCGCCGGCGGGTGCCGCAGCGGGGGGCCTGGATCTTCACGGGGGTCGGCCTGGGGATCGCCCTGGCCGGGGCGCTGGCGTGGCTCGGCGGCCGGTTCCCGGCGGACCGGCTCTGGGTCGCCCTCGGGGCCCTCGCCGCATCGGGGACGGTCCTCGTCCTGGTCCTGTCCCGGGGGCAGGGCGCGCCCCCCGCCGGACCCGTGGCGCGGGGGGCCACCGCCAGCGCCCGCGCGCCCCGCCCCGGCACCCTGGCCCTGGTCCTGTGCTACGGCGCCTTCGGCTTCGGCTACATCGTGCCCGCCACCTTCCTGCCGGCGATGGCCCGGGCGCTGACGCCGGATCCCCTGGTCTTCGGCCTGGCCTGGCCCCTGTTCGGGCTGGCGGCGGCCCTGTCGGTCGCCGCCGTGGCGGGCCTGCTGCCGGGCCTGTCGCGGCTGCGCCTCTGGGCGCTGGCGCAGGGCATCATGGCGCTCGGCACCGCCCTGCCGCTCCTCGTCCCCACCCTCTGGGCGGTGGCCGCCTCGGCCATCCTGGTGGGCGGCACCTTCATGGTCGCCACCATGGCCGGGCTCCAGCTCGCCCGGGAGGCCCGGCCCGACGACCCGACTCCGCTGCTCTCCCGGATGACCGCCGCCTTCGCCGCCGGCCAGATCCTCGGCCCGCTCCTCGTCCGCGTCCTCGGGGGCGGCGGGCCCGCGCTGGACCTCACCGGCGCGCTGGCGACGCTCGTCCTGGTGCTCACCGCCCTGTGGTTGTGGCGGGCGGGATCTCGGACAATCCCCCCATCGCCCGCACCAGGGCCCATTCCTCCGGGCTCACCGGCTGCACCGACAGGCGGGAGTTGTTGACGAGCACCATGTCCTTCAGGACCGCCTCGGCCTTGATGGCGTCGAGGGTGACGGGGACCGGCATCGCCTCGACGGCGCGGACATCGACCATGCCGAACCGGCCGGTCTCGTCGGTGTGGTCGGGGTAGTAGGGGCGGATCACCTCCACCACGCCGACCACGGCCTTGCCCTCGTTCGAGTGGTAGAAGAACCCCTGCTCGCCGACCCGCATCGCCATCAGCTGCTTCTTGGCGAGGTGGTTGCGCACGCCGTTCCAGAACGTACCCGCCGCGCCGGCCGCGACCTGCTGCGCCCACGACCATGTCGCGGGCTCGGACTTGAACAACCAGTACGCCATCGGAGTCTCGTGGGAAGTCATGGGTTCCCAAAGGTTTAGCCCTTTGGCGGGCGCGGGGCGGCGCCCCGCGAATCCCAGGGGCCTTGCCCCTGGACCCCACCAAAGGACCCGTCCTTTGGAATCCCCGGTTTCTTCAGTCCATTTCGCCGCGCAGGGGGCGGGAGAGAAGCTTGGCGGCGACCGTATCCACATCGGTCTGCCCGGCCACCAGCGCCGCCACCGCCTCGGCCACCGGCATCTCGACGCCCCGCGCCCGGGCGAGGCCGGTGAGCGCGGCGGCCGTGAAGGCGCCCTCCGCGAGCTTGCCGCCGGAGGCCTCCTCCGGGCTCGCCCCGGCGCCGAGGCGCTGGCCGAAGGCGAAGTTGCGCGATTGCGGCGAGCCGGCCGTCAGCACGAGGTCGCCGAGGCCGGAGAGCCCCATCAGCGTCTCCGGCCGGCCGCCGAAGGCGCGGGCGAAGCGCATCAGCTCCGCGAAGGCGCGGGCGATGAGGGCGGCGCGGGCGCTCTCGCCGAGGCCCCGTCCCGCCACGATCCCGCAGGCGATGGCGAGCACGTTCTTGCCCGCCCCGCCGACCTCGACGCCGCGCACGTCGTCGGTGTGGTAGAGCCGGAAGGTCGGCCCCGAGAGCAGGGCGGAGAGCGAGGCCGCGAGGCCGGCATCCGCGCAGGCGAGGGTCACGGCGGTCGGCAGGCCCCGGGCCACGTCGGCGGCGAAGCTCGGGCCGGACAGCACCGCCACGGGGCTTCCGGCGGGCAGCACCTGCGCCGCCACCGCGCTCATGAAGCTGTCGCTGCCCCGCTCGATGCCCTTGGCGCAGAGGATCGCCGGCCCCGCGCCCGCGAGGGGCCCGGCCAACTGGCCCAGCACCCCGCGCAGGGTCTGCGCCGGCACCACGAGGAGGGTGGCCCGTGCCCCCGCGAGGTCGTCCGCGCTCGCCGTGGCGCGGACCTGGGCGTGGAGGGGCACCCCCGGCAGGTAGCGCGGGTTCTCGCGCTCCGCCTGCATCCGCGCGGCGGCCTGCGCATCGCGCAGCCACAGGGTGACGGGATGGCCGGCGGCGGCGGCGGCGTTGGCGAGCGCCGTGCCCCAGGCCCCCCCGCCGACGACGTTGACGGGAGTGCTCATGCGGGCAGATCCAGTCTGTACAGAACGTGTTCCCTGAGCGGGCCGTCCGGCACCGCCGGATGGTCGAAGGTCCCGGCGAAGGTCATCCCGAGCCGCTCCATCACCCCCCGCGAGCGCCGGTTGCCCGCGGCCGTGAGCGCGACCACCGCGTCGATGCCGCAGCGGGCCGACAGGTCCGCCAGGGCGAGCCGAGCTCCTCGGGTCGCGAGACCCCGGCCCCAGGCGTCCCGCGCGAGCCGCCAGATCAGCTCGACGGACCTCTCCGGCTCCTCGCTCCCCGGGAAGGGGAGAGGATGAGGCATCCGCGCGGCGCCGACGACCCCGACGAAGCGCCCCCCCTGCTCGACGGCCCACGGCCCGAACCCGTCCTCGGCGAACAACGCATCGATGCGCCTTGCCTGGGCCCGGCTGGCGTCCTCGGTGAAGAGGGTGGGAAAGTAGGCCATCACCTCCGGGTCGGCATTGATCGCAGCGAAGGCAGCCTCGTCGTCCCGTGTCCACCGGCGAAGGAGAAACCCGTGGCCCTCCAGGGACTTCGCCGGCGGCGCGACCCTCAGCTTCCCCCGCCACGCCAGGGAGCGCCGGTTGAGGGCGCGGAGGTCGGCCTCGCCGGCGATCACCGCCTCGCCGAGCGCGATCGCCGCCTCCAGCCGGTCGGGCGGGAGGTTGGCGTGGGCGGGGGGCGGGACGCTGTCGCGCCAGGGGCCACCGCAGGCATGGTCGAGGAGGATGCGGGCGAAGCAATGGTCGAGGCGCACCGGCCAGTCCCGGTGGTCCCGCGCGGCCTCCGGCAGGCGGCGCTCCACGAGGTCGCGCCAGACGGCGCGGCGGCCGGCGGCGCTCATGCGGCCGTGACCGGGGCGGCCTCGACGGCCAGCGGCCAGCGGGGGCGGGCCGGGGCGGTGATGTCGTCCACGAGGCCGAGGCGCAGGCGCTCCAGGCCGGCCCAGGCGATCATCGCGCCGTTGTCGCCGCAGAGGTTGAGCGGCGGGGCGACGAAGGTCAGCCCGGCCTCGCCGGCGAGCGCGGCGAGCGCCCGGCGGATCGCCCCGTTGGCGGCGACCCCACCGGCGGCGACGAGGGCGGTCGGCCGCCCGGCGACGTCCGAGAAACCGCGCAGGGCGACGCGGGCCCGGTCGATCACCACGTCGACCACCGCCGCCTGGAAGCTGGCGCAGAGGTCGGCCACATCGCGCTCGGCCAGCGGCGCGATCCGCTCGGCCTCGATCCGCAGGGCGGTCTTGAGGCCGGAGAGGGAGAAATCCGCCGTCCGCCGCCCGAGCATCGGCCGGGGGAGGGCGAAGCGCTCGGGGTCGCCGGCCTCCGCCATGCGCTCGACCTCGGGTCCGCCGGGATAGCCGAGCCCCAGGAGCTTGGCCGCCTTGTCGAAGGCCTCGCCGATGGCGTCGTCGATGGTGCCGCCGAGGCGAACGTAGTCGCCCACCCCGCGCACCGCCACGAGCTGGGTATGCCCGCCGGAGGCGAGCAGCAGCAGGTAGGGGAAATCGAGCCCGTCGGTCAGCCGGGCGGTGAGCGCGTGCGCCTCCAGATGGTTGACCGCGAGCAGGGGCTTGTGGGCCACCAGCGCCAGGGTCTTGGCGGTGACGAGCCCCACCAGCAACCCGCCGATCAGCCCCGGCCCCGCCGCCACGGCGATGCCGTCGAGGTCGGCGAGGCGGGTCTCGGCCCGTTCGAGGGCCCGGGCCACCAGACGGTCCAGCACCTCCACATGGGCGCGGGCGGCGATCTCGGGCACGACCCCGCCATAGGCGGCGTGCTCGGCGATCTGGCTCAACACCTCGTTCGAGCGGATCGCGGGCATCCCCTCGGGATCGACCGAGACCACCGCCGCCGCGGTCTCGTCGCAGGTCGTCTCGATGCCGAGCACGGTCTTCACGTCGTGGGCTCCCCCGGGCGTCCGGGCGCCAGTCTAACCCGGATTGCGCGCATCCGCCCCGCGCCATCCGGCGACGGGGCGACCGAAATCGAAAAAAATCAGTCGATGGCGACCATCACGTCGGAGGCCTTCACCACCGCGTAGGCGGGCCCGCCGGTGACGAGCTTCAGGCTGTCGACGGCCTCGTTGGTGATCGCGGCGGTGACGACTTGGCCGGGGCTGATCTCGATCTTCACATGCGCCGTGGTGGCGCCCTTGTCGATGGAGACGACCGTGCCCTTGAGGACGTTGCGTGCGCTGATCTTCATGGCCATCAAGGCTCCTCCGCGTCCGCGTCGCGCGGCGCCGCCGGGGTCCTACTCCATCGGGCGCGGGGAAGCGAACGGCCCCGCAGGGACGATCAGTCGCCCTCCTCCACCGGGTCGGGCTCCTCGTCCGCCTCCTCCGGGACCGGGGGCGCGCCCCAGGCGGCCAGCGCCTCGTTCAGGTCGTCGAGGATGAAGTGCCGGGCGCTGTCGCGGTCGTAGCCCTCGGCGAGGAGGTCGTCGTAATCGGTGAAGACGTGCCGGGCGAAGGCGATGAGGGCGAGGCGGGCCGCCGTGTCCGGGGCGGCCCGGCGCAGGCCGGGGCTCGCCAGCGCCCGGTCCAGCACCGCCCCGGCCTCGTAGTCCGGGAGCCGGGGGGCGAGGCGGGAGAGCGCCCGCGCGACGGCGGCGCGGCGGTCGGGGGCATGGGCATCCGGGGGAGGGGGCTGTTCAGGCATGCCATGATTTCCGGGGCGCGATCGGGTAAGGTCGCCTTCGGGATCGTACCGGACGGACGGCGATCCGCAGGGAATTCGGATTCATGCCTCGTGTTGTCTCGCCTCAGTCCGGCCGGTCCCTTCGGCGCGTGCTGATCCTGGCGGCCCTCGCCGCCGCCGGCCCCGCCCTGGCCCAGGCCCCCGGATCCCCGGCCTCCCCGGGCCCGGCCGCGCGCCGGACCATCGCCCCAACGGGCCGGACCATGCCGCCCCCGCGGGGTGTCGCGCCGACCGCCGCCCAGCCCAAGGCCACCAGCGAGGCCGCGATGCTGAAGGCCCAGCAGGCCAACGAAGCGCGCTCGAAGGCCTGGGACTCCAAGATGCACAAGACCATGGGCACGATCTGCAACGGCTGCTGAGCGATCGGGCCCGGCGGGCGATCCCGCCCGCCGGCGCCGGTACGAAAAAGGGGCCGCCCGAAGGCAGCCCCCTGTTTCGTCCCGGTGAGGAAGGCCTCAGCGCGAGTAGAACTCGATCACGAGGTTCGGCTCCATCTGGACCGGGTAGGGTACCTCGGAGAGGCCCGGCACGCGGGTGACGCGGGCGGTCATCTTGGCGTGGTCGACCTCGATGTAGTCCGGCACGTCGCGCTCGGCGAGCTGGCTCGCCACGATCACGATCTCGAGCTGGCGGGACGCCTCCTTGACCTCGATGAGGTCGCCGGCCTTCACCTGGTAGCTCGGGATGTTCACGCGCACGCCGTTCACCTTGATGTGCCCGTGGTTCACGAACTGGCGGGCGGCGAAGGGGGTGGCGACGAACTTCGAGCGGTACACCACCG
>JAKONI010000206.1 GCA_022702015.1 Beijerinckiaceae bacterium
AAGACCAACATGTTCGTGGCCATCGGCCTGTCGCTGCTGGTGCTGCTCGGTTGGCAGTACTTCGTGGCCGGGCCGCGGCTCGAGCAGCAGCGGCAGATCGAGGCCCAGAACAAGGCGGCGCAGGCGCAGACCCAGCCCCCGGGCGTGACCCCGGACGGCGTACCCTCGCCCTCGCCCAAGGAAGGCGGCCCGGCCGCGCCCGCGCCGGGCACGGCGCCGACGCCCCCCGGCGGGCCCATCGCCCGCGACGCCGCGCTCGCCCGTGCCCCCCGGGTGAAGATCGAGACGCCGGATCTAGCGGGCTCGATCAACCTGAAGGGTGGGCGGATCGACGACGTCCTCCTGAAGAACTACCACGAGACCATCGACCCCAAGAGCCCGGAGATCGTCCTGTTCTCCCCGGCCGGGACCGAGGCGCCCTACTACGCCGAGTTCGGCTGGGTCGGCGCGAATGTCGGCAAGCTGCCGAACGGCGACACCGTCTGGACCGCCGACGGCAAGACCCTGACGCCCGGCATGCCCGTGACCCTGACCTGGGACAACGGCGAAGGCTTGGTCTTCAAGCGCATCATCGCCGTCGACGACAAGTACATGTTCACCGTCCGCGACTCGGTCGAGAACAAGGGGGCCGGGGCGGTGGCGCTCTATCCCTACAGCCTCGTCTCACGCTGGGGTAAGCCGCACACCCAGGGCTACTACGTGCTGCACGAGGGCATGATCGGCTACCTCGGCGACGACGGCCTGCAGGAGATCACCTACGACAAGCTCGCCAAGGATGGGGCCTATGGCGGGGCCAACACCAAGGGCCGGGCGTTCAACAGCGTCACCGGCGGCTTCCTCGGCATCACCGACAAGTATTGGGCGGCTTCGGTCATCCCCGAGCAGAACGCGCCCTATACCGGCGCCTTCACCGACCGCACCGATGGCGCCACCAACGTCTATCAGGCGAGCGCCCGGGGCAACGAGGTGAACCTCGCCGCCGGCGCCACGATCTCCACCACCCAGCGCCTGTTCGCCGGCGCCAAGGAGGTCAACGTCATCAATGCCTACCAGAAGGATCTCGGCATCCGGCACTTCGATCTGATGATCGATTGGGGCTGGTTCTGGTTCATCACCCAGCCGATGTTCCGGGCGCTCGACTTCATCTACCACCTCGCCGGCAACTTCGGCGTGTCGATCCTGGTGGTGACCCTCTGCCTTAAGCTGCTGTTCCTGCCGATCGCGAACCGCTCCTACGTCTCGATGGCCAAGATGAAGGCCGTCCAGCCGGAGATGACGTCGATCCGCGAGCGCTTCAAGGACGACAAGATCAAGCAGCAGCAGGCGATGATGGAGCTGTACAAGAAGGAGAAGATCAATCCGGTGGCCGGCTGCTGGCCGGTTCTCATCCAGATCCCGGTCTTCTTCGCCCTGTACAAGGTCCTGTTCATCACCATCGAGATGCGGCACGCGCCGTTCTTCGGCTGGATCCACGACCTCGCGGCCCCGGATCCGACGAGCATCGTGAACCTGTTCGGCCTGCTGCCCTTCACGCCCCCGGAGTACATCCCGATCCATCTGGGCGTCTGGCCGATCATCATGGGCATCACGATGTTCGTGCAGATGAAGATGAACCCCGCCCCGCCGGATCCGGTGCAGGCGCAGATCTTCACCTTCATGCCCATCGTCTTCACCTTCATGCTCGGGTCTTTCCCGGCCGGGCTGGTGATCTACTGGGCGTGGAACAACACCCTCTCGGTGCTCCAGCAATACATCATCATGCGCCGCAACGGCGTGAAGGTGGAGTTGTGGGACAACCTGCGCGGCGTGTTCCGGCGCGGGGCCAAGGGGACAGACAAAGGCGCCGGCAAGCCGGCCGCCACCAAGGGCTGACGTGACGACATCCCAGGATATCGACGATGAGGCGGCCGGCCTCGCGGAGGCCGGCCGCCTCCTGTTCGCGGGAAGCGCCGACTTCTACGCCGCCGCCCAGACCCTCGACCGGCTTCCGCCGATGGAGGGTATCGAGATCGCCTTCGCCGGCCGCTCGAATGTCGGCAAATCGAGCCTTATCAACGCCTTGACCGGCCGCAACACCCTGGCTCGGGTGTCGCACACGCCGGGCCGGACGCAACAACTCAACTTCTTCAAGGTCGCCGACCGGATGTCCCTGGTGGACATGCCGGGCTACGGCTACGCGGCCGTGGAGAAGGCGAAGGTCGAGGCGTGGACGCAGTTGATCCACTCCTACCTCAAGGGCCGGGCCAACCTCGCCCGGGTCTTCGTGCTCATCGATTCCCGTCACGGGCTCAAGAGTATCGACACCGACGTGCTCGATGGGCTCGATAAGGCGGCGGTGAGCTATCAGGTGGTGCTGACCAAGGGCGACGCCTTGAAGAAGGCCCAGGTGGAAGCCCGCCTCGAGGGAATCCAGGCCGCCCTGGCCAAGCGCCCCGCCGCGTACCCGGAGGTGATCCTGACGTCGAGCCGGGACGACCTCGGCGTCGCCGACCTGAGGGCCGCCGTCGCCCGCCTCCTTACGGAGCGTGGCGCGTGAGGCTGAACACGAGCGACCGGATCGTCGCCGCCCTCGGCTGCCTCGCGGGGCTGCTCGGCGTCGCGGCGAGCGCGGCGGCCGCACACATCGCCGGTGCGGACTCCCTCAAGACCGCCGCGCAATTCCTTCTCTTTCACGCCCCGGCGATCCTTGCGATCACCGGCCTCGCGGCAACGGGGTGCCTACGGCCGCTTCCGGCGCGGATCGCCGGCCTTCTCCTGGTCGCCGGCCTCTGCCTGTTCTGTGGCGACCTCGCGCTGCGGGTGTTGGCGGGGACGCCGCTGTTTCCGATGGCCGCTCCGACCGGAGGTTTCGCCCTCATGGCTGGCTGGCTCACGGCCGCTATTGCCGTCCTGGTGCCGGCGCGCTCCCGAGGCACGGCCCCGTGAAGGCGAGGCCTTCTCATCACCCCGTGGCTATGTCCGGTGCCTTTCCCCCAAACGGGCTTCACTCGGCCCGCACTTGCAGAAACCGCTGCGGCGGGCCCCCCTCATCCGTGAAGACCCCGGCCGTCAGCGCCCCGCCGTAGACGGCGGCGGTATCGAGGTTGGTGCGGAACGGGCGACGCTCAGGGACGCCGGATCGCTGTGGCGTATGCCCATGCACCACGTGCCGCGCGAAATCGTGATCGCCCTCCAGGAATGGTCCGCGAATCCAGAGGCGGTCGTGGGCGTCAGTCTCCTCCGCCGTCCGGCCGGGTCGCAGCCCGGCATGGACGTACCAGCGTCGCGCATCGCCGTGCAGAGTCGGCAGGGCCTCGATCCAGTCGAGGATGTCCCGGGGTAGATCCATCGGTTCGCGCGCGCCGAAGGCGGCCAGGGTGGCCTCGCCACCGCTGCTCAACCAGTGCTCCGCATCCTCCGGGGTGCCAAGTCCGTCGAGAAGCATCCGCTCATGGTTGCCCATGAGGCAGGTCACATGGGCGGGCTCCGCCCATTGGAGGCGGCTCAGCGTATGCAGGACTCCGGCGCTGTCGGGACCACGATCGATGTAATCACCGAGGAAGACCAGCTTCCGCTCGCGACCGTCGGCGTGGTCGGCGATGAGGGCGAGGAGACGATCGAGCAGATCGGCGCATCCGTGGATA
Source organism: Beijerinckiaceae bacterium (assembly GCA_022702015.1). GTDB lineage: Bacteria > Pseudomonadota > Alphaproteobacteria > Rhizobiales > Beijerinckiaceae > Methylobacterium. Next base: position 3,624 of record JAKONI010000206.1, read on the forward strand.
TCGCCTATCGCGTAAGTGATTACCGGAGATTGCATGAGGCACTGTCCGACGGCGGCGTCGGCCGCGCAAGCCTCGGGGGATCGGGCGCCGGGCATCCGCAGGACGAGCGTCTCGCCGCACTCCTTGGCCGTCCCCGGATGCCCGCTCGCGCGGTGGGGGAAGCTTGGCACCAAAGGTCGAGTCCGTTCCGATGCCCTCCGGCGACCTGACCGCCTTACTGGGTTGCGCCGGTGAGACCGCCGCCCCCGCCCATGGCGCCACCACCC
>JAKONI010000212.1 GCA_022702015.1 Beijerinckiaceae bacterium
CGCCGACGCCAGCAGGAAGGCGGCACAGAGGGCGGCGCCCGTGGTCTTTTTGGTCATAAGCGTTTCTCCGGTGTTTGAACAAAGCACGAAGGTCTTGCGAGGTCTTCCGTTCCGAGGCTTCCGTTCACGAGTCTGTCATTGTCGATAACGATTTCGAGAAAATTTTAGAGCTTAAGACTTGCGCTTCATGCCATCGCGTCGAGCTTGCTCTCCCCCGCCGCGACAAGCCACGGCGGGGGGAAGGAGAACGGCCTCGGCGGCGCGCCGCCACGGGCTTGTCCGCCGGTCGTGGCGTCGCCTGCCGCGGTCGAAATGGAATCCGGCGGGCGGTTACTTGTTGGCTTTCCCGGCGGCGGTGGAACCGGTTGCCTGCGACGAGGTCGTGGTTGCAGCCCCCGCCTTCTGCGGCACCGCAACGGCGTCGATCACGTCGAAGCGCACCGCGTCCTGGGCCCTCTTCAGGACGGCGTTGGCCTCATAATACTTGCCCTGATTGATCAGCGTCGCCGCCTGATCGACATCCGAGATGGTCTTGTTCAGCGGCAGGACGGCCATGGTGAAGTCGACGTCGACATGGGCAAGCTTCAGCTTATCCAGGGCGCCCTTCTGGTCCCCCTGTGCGAGGTTCTTGTTCGCCTCGGTGACGGCGGAGGCCCTCTCCGGCGTGGCCACGAAGTCGTCCCCCAGCGTCAGCTGGGCATCGACCGGCACCCAGGCCACTTGGTCTTTCGAAGCCGGCTTGGCCTCGGTGGTCCCGGCCGGCATCGCACCCTTGTGACCGGCGATATCGGCGGGCGTCTTCAAGTCGGCCTCGGCCTTGGTGAACTGCGCATCGTCGGTCTTCGCCTTGGCGAAGGCGGCCTGCGCCTTGGCGATCATGTCCTTGGCCTGGGCGGGATTCGCCTCGAAGATGGCGAGGCGCGTCATCTGAAGGTCCCTGTAACCCTGCGCCCCATCCCTCGACAGCTTGCCGACATCCTTATCGATCATGCTCGTCTGCGCGGTACTCTGCTGTGCGGCCTGTTCGGCGGCATAGGCGGTCCCACCGAGGATCGTCGTGAGCACGAGCGCGGCAGCCACGGATTTACGATAAGCCATTGTCTTTCTCCAGAGCACGAAACTGCGGACGTCGATTGCGTCGAACCTCTTGTTTCGTCCCGCAACAATAGCTCTTCCGGCTGTTGACGGCATGTCCGATGGATTAAGAAGCGGCAATGTAAGGCAATGGTATGCTAAATATGACGAGTATGTAATGTGCGATCCGGCGCGAGGCTGAGAAGTAGGTGGGCTGAACATCGCCGGGCGCCATTGGGGCACAACAAGTCGAGTTGCTTTCCTCGGCTTGTCGGAGACGTCTTGCCAAGGCGAAGGAGGCCGCCTCCTCCATTCGGCGCGAGGCCATCGGCGCAGGAAGGCATCCTCCTCGCCCATGCTCGATGGCCATCCATCGATCCGAGGGCCATCGCAGATCGAGCCGGGCGTTATGGGAGACGAACCGCGGGTCACGACGTTATGGAGAAGCTGTCGGGTGTCAGGCAGCGGGGAGTTTGCGTATGCCAACCGATGTGCCGGACGCCGTGAAGCCGCCTGCCCAGGTGCCTCCGCCGCTCGTACCGGGCCTGCGCGGACTTCTGACCCTCGCCGTCGGCGTCGTGTTGGTTGCCGCCCTGTATTTCGGCCGCGAGGTGTTCGTGCCCCTCGTGTTAGCCATCCTGCTCAGCTTCGTCCTGGCGCCCGTGGTCCACCTGCTGCGGCGGATCAGGCTCGGGCGCGTTCCCTCGGTCATCGTCGCCGTCCTGCTGGCGCTGGCCGTGGTCGGCGGCATCGGCGCGGTCATCGGCACCCAGGTGGCGGGCCTCGCCGGCAACCTGCCGCAGTACCAATCGACAGTACAGAAGAAGTTCGCCGGACTGCAGCACGGTTGGCTCGGCGAGGCGAACAAGCTGCTGCAGAAGTTCAACCACCAGGTCCAGGACGTGACGGAGAAGGCCGACGCCGCCGGAACGACCGCCGAGACCGGCCCGGCTGGCGACACGCCGAAGGCGCAACTCGTGCGTGTCCAAGAGCCCGAGCTTTCGCCTCTGGCTCTGGCCGAGAAGGTCCTCGGCCCGGTCGTCTCGCCGCTGACCGACGTCGGCATCGTCCTCGTCGTCGTCGTGTTCCTGCTCCTGCAGCGGGAAGACCTCCGCAACCGCATGATCCGCCTGTTCGGGTCGAGCGACCTGCACCGCACGACGGTGGCCATGGATGACGCGGCCGGGCGGCTCGGCACCTACTTCCTCGCCCAGCTCGGCATGAACGCCACCTTCGGCGTCATCGTCGGCGTCGGGCTTTGGATCATCGGCGTGCCCAACCCGCTGCTGTGGGGCGTGCTGTCGGCCATCATGCGCTTCATCCCGTACATCGGCGCCATCGTCTCGGGGGTGTTCCCGGTGGCGCTCGCGGCTGCGGTCGATCCGGGCTGGTCGATGGTGATCGCGGCCGCCGCCCTGTTCCTGATCGCCGAGCCGGTGTTCGGACAGGTGGTCGAGCCTCTGCTCTATGGCCACTCCACCGGGCTCTCACCCTTCGCGGTGATCGTCTCGACGCTGTTCTGGGGCTTCCTGTGGGGGCCCATCGGGCTGATCCTCGCAACCCCGTTCACCGTTTGCCTGGTGGTGCTCGGACGGCACGTGGACAGCCTCGAGTTCTTCGACGTGCTGCTCGGTGATCGCCCGCCGCTGACCCCGGTCGAGAACTTCTACCAGCGCATGCTGGCCGGCGACCCGGATGAGGTGCGGGAGATCGCCGAGGGGATGCTGAAGGACCGTTCGCTGTCATCCTACTACGACGAGGTCGCCCTCAAGGGGCTCCAACTCGCAGCCAACGACCACGCCCGCGGCGTCGTCACCCCCGTCCAGCTGGAGAACATCCGCGCCTCGGCGCACTCCCTCGTGCAGGATTTCGAGGGCCTCAACGACGTCGAGCCGCCCGTCGACGGCAAGGCGGTCAACCCATCCGAAACCCCGACCCTGGCCGAGCGCGTTCATCCGAAAACCGAGGCGGTACCGGCTCACGCCCCGCCACGGGATGCCCTGCCCGAAGCGTGGCGGGGCGAGACCCCGGTGCTGTGCCTGGCCGGTCGCGGGCCCCTGGACGAGGCGTCCTCGGCGATGCTGGCGCAGTTGCTGCGCAAGCACGGGCTCGGCGCTCAGGTGACCCCGTACCAGTCCGCCTCCCGCGAGGGCATCCGCAACCTCGATCTCTCCGGCGTGGCGATGGTGTGCATCTCTTACCTCGACATCACCGGGAGCCCCTCGCACCTCCGCTACCTGCTGGAGCGGTTGAGGCGACGCGCGCCGGGTATTTCCATCCTGGTGGGGCTATGGCCGGTCGGCGAGAAGGTGCTCACCGACGCGGCGCTCGGCCGGGAGGTTGGTGCGGACGCCTACGTCTCGTCGCTGCGCGATGCGGTGGACGCCTGCTTGAGGGTCGCAACCGATGCCACGCCGACTCAGGGTTCACCCACCGTCGTGCGGGCGGCTTGACCCGATTGTCCGGCGCTTCACCCCCGTAACCCGCACCGTGCTCGCCGGAGCACGGTGCGCTCCGGTCCATCGATCCCGCAGGACGTTCCGAAGGCTGGCCGTCATGCAATGACCAGGGGATGCGTCGCGGCGGCCTCGGGACACGAACGGTTGGGGATGGCGTAGGTCAGCAGGCGATCCCCCGCCTCGATGGCGGCCTCCTCGTGATCGACGGAGATGAATTCGACCGCCCCATCCGGCTTGATGACCAGCAAGCGCAGGGCATCCGACTTCAGCGCCGACTCCGCAGGAACGACATCGAACTGCCAGCCGGCATCGTGGTGTCCTGCGAGGGTGTCGAAGTCGGTCTTGCCCTCACCCAGCACTTTGCCGCGGGCATCCCGGCTCACACCCGTATCCTCGTGCAGGAGGTGGTCGGCCGATGGTGCGAGTTGGTAGACGCGCTCGCGGCCGATCTCCGGGGCCAGCTTGGTACAAACCAGGGCGTTGTAGAGTTCGTCGCGGGTCGCCGCGAGCAGATGGTCCGGCGGATGGTCGGCGAGACCTTCCTCGGCATGGCGAGACAGGAGTTCGGCCTGCAGTGTCGGGACACCGGCCTCCTGCGCCGTGTGCAAGGCGCCGGGATAGGTGTCGATGAGAATGACCGGCACGCCCGCACGGTGGAGGGCGACGACCATGGCGGTCGCCCACGGGCAGGCGCCGACGACGGCGAGCCGCTGGCTCTCGGCCGCCGCGGAAAGGCCCAACCGGCGGGAGAGCGGCTTCAGGGAAAAGCCGTGCAGGATCACCGTCGCGACAATGACCGCGAACACGGTCGGCTGAATGAGATCGCCACCGGGGTATCCCGCCTCGGTGAGGCGGGGGCCGGCCACCCCCGCGACGGCCGCTGCGACGATCCCGCGGGGCCCGATCCAGCCGACGAAGACGCGCTCCCGCCATGAGAGGTCGCTGTTCAGCGTCGCCAGCCAAGTGGCGACCGGCCGGACCAGGAACACGATGGCGGCGGTCAGGCCGATGATGGGCAGGGACAACTTGCCGAGGACCCCGAGGTCGAGATCGGCGGTCAGTACGACGAAGAGGCAGGAAACGAGCAGGACGACCAGGGCTTCCTTGAACCGACGCAACTCCGCGATACCCGGGAGATGCCGGTTGGCGAGTGCGATACCGAAGACCGTGGCGCCGATCAGCCCCGCCTCGTGCATGAACAGGTTCGGGACGACGTAGGCGACGAGCGCGAGTGCGAGGAGCACCGGGGTCTTCAGGGTCTCGGAAACGAGGTCGCGCCGGAACGCCCAGGCCACGAGGATGGCCGAGCCCACGCCGAGGGCGACGGCCACCGTCACGCCCTCGGCGAGATGGAGCGTGAGCGCGACGACCGGGTTCTCACCGGCCTGATGGGGCACACCCACCAGGATCTCGATCACGACCGCGGTGAGGATCGCCCCGACCGGGTCGTTGATGATGGCCTCCCACTTGAGGAAGGCGGCCGAGCGCCGCTCCAGGCGCGCGTGACGCAGCAGCGGCAGGATCACCGTGGGACCCGTCACGACGAGGATGGCGCCAAACACTGCCGCAGGACCCCACATCATCCCGCCGACCAGATGGGCCGCGACGGTGCCGAGGACGAAGTTCACGGGGAGGGCGAAGGCGGTGAGCCGTAACACGCCCTCGCCGGATGCCCGGAGTTCGCGGAAATCCAGGGCGAGCCCGCCCTCGAACACCACGATGGCCACCGCAAGCGCGATCAGCGGCCGGAGGTTTTCTCCGAAGTCCCGGGTCGGGTGCAACAGGCCGAGCATGGGTCCGACCAGGAACCCGAACCCCAGGAGAAGCACGATGGCGGGGATGCGCAGACGAGCGGCGAGGACCTGGGCGGCGATCCCACCGCCTACGATGCACAACACGGCCGTCGTCAGTCCGTGTTCCATGTGCAAGGCTCCGGTCGAATGTCCGGAGGAGCCCACGCGCGTCCGAACCGGGTTTCAGGTGCGAGGGCCGGCGAGGGCCACGGGGATCCCCCCTGGACAGGCGGAGGCTTAACCGTGCGAAGGCGACAATCCCGGTGCGGGATCCCGGTTCCCCCGGCGCCCCCGCCACGCCGAGCCGTCTCGCACCGCCAGTCGACGAAGCCCTATCCGACAGGGAGGCGTGTCGGCTCTTCGATCGTCACGGCGTTGTTCTCGGCACGGTAAGCACGGGCGGCGGCGTAGGCGGGGCGGCGCGCCCGCATGATCGAGCCGAGGGGCCGATGCGCGGCCAAGCCCGTCCAGGGGTTGAAAGCCAAGCGGTCCTCCACCTGTTGCCGCAGGGCGTCGGACCATGTCTCCTGGGGGAGGGCGGTGATCCGTGCGACCGGACGATAGGGGCTCTCGTCCTCCGGCCACATCGCGGCGGCGTCCTCGACCGGCATGGAGCCCAGGCTCGTCGCCAGCTGTACGCGCAACTCCCAGACGGCCGGGTGATCCCTGAAGTGGGCCGTGACGGACTCGCGGATGCCGTCGGGTCGGCCGGCGAGGTCGATGGCCTGTTCCGACAGGGCAACGAGTTCGGGTGAGACGGGCGAGAGCGCCAACTTGGCGAAGTAGTCGCCGTGGAGAAGCGCGGCCTGCGAGTAAAAGCTGTCACCGAGCAAATGCGTCTCGGCTTGCCCCGCCAAGGTCGTCAGCGTGGCCGACTTTAGGCCGACCTTTTCCAGAGCCGCCTCGGCCGCGCGGGACACGGCCGACACACCGATCTTGACAGACTCGGCGCGACCCGTGGTGGCGGCCAGCGGTCGCAACTGACGCAGAAACCCCCGGGCGTCGCCGATCTGAAACGACGGCGAATTCCCGAATACATAGTTCTGCGTGGTCTCGTCCTCGCTCCCGGGCAGCCGTGCGCCGGGTACATTCAGTACTTTGAGGGCGACCCCGCGTGGGGTGGACACCCTGTCGTCCAGGATGTCGCCCGGTGTCGTACTGAATCGGAGGATCGCATCATAGCCGCCCGGCGTCGCGAACAGCCCCTGGGCGAGTTGCGGCGACAGCCCCGGCAGGACTTCGAAGCGTGCCCGCAGGTAGCCATGCGCCTTGGCATGAACGGAGCGATAGGCGTGGCCGGTATCGGCATGGGTTTTTCGCTGGATCGCGAGCATCGTCTCGGTGAGGCCGCGCTGCGTCTCCGCCTCGTCCTCGGCGATGGTTTCGTAGGAGGGATCGAAACGAAGCGGGGCGAGCGTCTGGGCCATGGGGCATGGACCTCTAGCGGATGAAACCGGCTGTTCGCGGTCGTGGGTGGCGGCGACAACGGAACGGTCGCCGCAGCGTCGCTGTGTTGCTTGGTGGATGAGGCCACTCCAGCCGTCGCCTATGGGGCAACTGTATGAGCCGGGCCTTCGGATCCGGGTGCGGCGCCATGTTCCGCCAGCCGGCGTCTCCGGTGGGTGGTTTTGCGGCGGTCCCCCTGTGAGCGATCATGCGCGGAGGCAGACGTTGCCGATCAGAGGGATGCGGCCCCGGATCGATGCACTAGCGAACCCGCCTGATCTTCAAGCGTTGAGGCTGGCCCTGCTGGAGAGCATCATGTTTGCCAAGGTCTTGATTGCAGCCGTCGTCGTCGTCGCCGGGTCGGGCCTTGCGCTCGCGGAGACAGCCGCACCGAACGCAGCCGGGACCGCTTCAATGACGACCCGTCAAACACCTGATACCGGCGCCGGAGCCTCCGGCGGGAGCGCACCGGCGTCCTCCGTGGGTGGAGGTATCATTGGCAGCGATGCCGTGCACGGCACGGACGCTCACGAGGCGAAGGGCCTGTCTCCGGAGCCGTCGCGTCCTTCGTCTGGGAAGAAGTGACGCGCAACGCCTTTCAGGCGGAGGTCGGCACGCGCGTCCCGCGGGAATTCAGCGTGCCGATGCTTTCAGCGAGGGTTCCAGTGGCCAACCGGATGTCTTCGGCGGCATCCGGCTCGCCCCTGCCCTCCAAGCTTCGCCGGCAATGGTTCAGTTCCTCCTCGAGATCGCGGGTCAGTACGTGGTCTCCGAGGCTCGAGAGGAGCCGCCGCACCGTGTCGGTGAGCGCCGGCAATCGTTCGGCCGGTACATCATCGATCAACGTCGCGAGGGTCCGCCAGACTTCGGCGGCCAGCGTGTTCTGCATGCTCTCGGACGCGACGACGCCGATGGCGGCGATCGCCAAGATCGCATCGTCCACCCCGCGATCGGCGTAGACGACCCGGGACGAGGTGCGCTCCGGGATCGTATCCGCGCTGCTCCAGCGGGCGATGATGTCCCGAAGGCAGTGGCACACCAGGATCGCCGGTTGTGGGTTCTGCTTCGATGTCGAGGCGGTCGTCCAGGCGATCGAGTAGAGTTGCTCGATTCCGAAGCCGGCATCGCTGTCGATCGTTCGGCGCGGTTCGATCCCGATGGCTGTGGTGATCGACCGATCGAGCGCCGACAGCGCATCGCCCGACAGGGATCGGGCGGCGTGGATGCAAAAAAGTGGGTCGCGGAAGGCGAGGTTGGTGCCGACGCGGGCGATGATCTCGATGTCGGCGTCATGTTCCGCTGCGGATCGCTCGATCCTCGGGAGGTCGATGCCACAGACCACGCCGTAAGCGTCCGTTCGGACGATCCGCGACCACGAGAGGCCCGCACGTGGCGTCCGGCGTGTGCCCTCGATCATGCTCCCGTCGACGGCGCGGGCCTTGATCGTATGGTCGTGAATCGCGGTGATGACCGAGTGCGGACGCATCTGATCGATGGTGCTGTAGATCAGGATCACCACCATGAACAGCGCCGCGCCCGTCATCAGAAGCGAGAGCAGTGCCCCGATGATCGGTTTGTGGTCAGGGTTGGCGCTGCCGAGCGTCAGGAGCACGAAGACGCTGAGACCTACGAAGAAGCCGAAACTGAGCTTGTTCGAGCGTCGCTGGATGAACTGGTCATAGACATGGGTCGAGAGCGTGGACGCGGTCTGCTGCACGGCGATCAGCAGGAGCGAAAAGGTGATCGACGTCACCGTGATCATACCGGACGCGACGGTGCCGAGCAGGCTTGCGATCGCGCCCGTGTCCCCGAGGAGATGGGAGAGCCAGGGGATCGGTGTCGGGCCAGGGCGATCCCAGAGCGCGTCATCGAGCAGATAGCTCAACGCGAATAGCCCCAGGAACACCGCGACGACGATCAGCGGAAGACCGATGAACTCCCGTAACGACCGCCGAACGAGTGCCAGAACTTGGTGGCGCGCCCGATTGATGATGTTCATTCGGCGTTATCGCGGTTGCTTCCGAAGGGCCGCATCAAGCCGAACCTCTTCATCGGGACACCGATGGGTCAGCGAACGACCGTTGTCCGCTGACCCATCGATTGCGCAGCTTGGATGACTGATCAACGCTTCATGTTCTCGGGCAGATGCTCGATGGGATTGACGTTCCCGCTCCTTCCGCCTCCCTGGATCGATCCCCCCTTCATCACATCTGTCGATGAACTGATTGCGCTCGGCGGAGCAACACGTCCGGTCGGCTGATTGGCCGGCGCGGTGGAGTTGCCCGCGTTATGCGTCCCGGCAGGTAAGGTTCCTGGAGTCGGCTGATCGATCCTGCTGCCGACCGATTGCGCGTGTGCCGCACCCGGCAGCGCGAGGGTCAGTAGGCCGAGCCCGCTCGTGATGGCGAAGCGGATCGAAGAGCGGCGTGCATAGTGCATCGACAAAGAACTACCTTTCGTCGCGTGGCGGGATGACCGGCCATGCACAAACGCGCGCATGGCCGAAGCGATGAAATAAGTGAAACGAGGGTGTGAGCCGCCTTCATGACCGGCTCAGGCCAATCAAGACGTCTTACTTGACGCCGCTCGGCTGGCCGGTCGGACCCATGCCATAGCCACGGCCGTTCGGAGCCGACGCCGATGCCGTCCCCGCTCCCCTATTCCGGTGGATTCGGCGACCCATCTTCGAGCGGTGGCGGGTCATCCTCGCCCAGCTCGTTGGCGTATCGTTCAAACCCGTCGTGCGATCGACGCCGGCGGCCGAAGCCGGTGCGGTGAAGCTGACAGCCGCAAGCGTGAGACCCGCTGCCGTAACCAGGAACCGAACTGCCATACCGTTATCCCCCCACGTGAGCAGAAACGCCACAGAAACAATGCGGCAACCCAAGCTTTCGCGCTTAGTTCCCCCAGGAGATAGGCCGTTCAGGCCGATGACAGCTCGCCTCGGCATCGCCGCGGACGTTTCGGGACACGAAGTCAATGGTGGTTACGACCCGGAGGGTCGGCGACTATCCCAGGAAGATGTGTATCCCTGACCTGCGCACGACAGTATAAAACAGGCGACGGGCGTCCGTCCGGAATACGCCACGCCGGATCGTCTTCGCGCGCAGAACCGGACGTTCGGCTTTGCGCCCAAGGCGGTCATTCGCCGATGTTCGGTGGTATCTCTCAAGCAGACATGGCTGGCGCAAAGCCAAGCAACCTCGCTCCATTGTGCGACCGGGGCCGTTCAGGCCGACAACGGTGCGCTTATCGACCGATTGAACGATGAGGACGCCCGCGTCCCCTCCCGCCAAGGTCAAGAATTCATTCGACCGCTTCCGCGCCCCGGAGTTCCAAGACCACGTCATCCAGAGATCTTCGACATCGCCCCCGCCGGGTAGACCATGCCGCCGGCTGAGATTTTGCCCGAGCTTAGTGGCGGGGCCATCCGAGCCGCTGCGCTCCACGGGCAGTCGCCGAACCCCGCACCCTCAAGAAGAGGAGGGAAGTCGGCACGGCTTCAGACTAGTGCATCGATCCAGACGGAGGCGTCAGCCGTGCCTGGAAAAATTGATGCAAAAGCAAAGGGCTAGGGCAGAGGCGCATGAACGGAGTGAGTGCGTCACTGCACTAGGCGGCCGCCACCGTCGGCAGCTCGTCGATCCGAGTGGTGTAGCGGGGCGAGCGCATATCGAACTTTGTCGACCATTCTCGCTTCGGGGCGAACCCGGCGCTGCCTGGAACGACCGCCCCGCGCCCGAACCAGCGATTGCAGGCATCGAGGGCACCCATCAGCGCGGCCCCGTGCTCCCGGTCGAGTTGCCCCAACCCCGGGAAGGCCCGCTGCGAGGCCGCCAGGGGTACGAGATCCGTGGTGACGACTCCTGCCTTGGAATAGCGGTAGCCGTCCCTCCAGGTCTTCCGGACGCCGTGCAGGCACGCCTTCACCAGCACGAGGGTATCGTTCGACGCCTCGGGCAGGGTCACGACCGACGAGACCGACCGCTGCGGCCGGTCCCGGTCGTGCTCCGAGGTATGGAAGAAGACCGTCACGTGGTCGGTCCCGAGGCCGCCCGC
>JAKONI010000216.1 GCA_022702015.1 Beijerinckiaceae bacterium
TAGTCCAGCATCACGGGCTCCGCGACGAATTTTGCCCGAGTGAAGAAGCATCAATTGTTAAAGTTTTGTATAGTGAAGCAGGTTCAGCAATCCTGAATGGATTGTCAGCAATAATCGGCAAAATCCGTCGGGTCGGCCGAAGCCCCAGTGTAACCCCCCGATCCAGGTGTGCGGCATGTGGGATGGCGGCCTCCCCGCTGGACGAATCGCCATCCGCCTGCGCGGCGCCTGCGACGATCCGCGCGCCCGTTGCCGCCTAGGCCCGCCTTCGGGGGGGCAATTCGACCGGCGATGCGGTTGAGGGCCTTCACGATCTCGTCCGGGGTGTACGTCTTGGCGAAGAACAGGCCGTTATCCGGCAGGTCCTCCACCGTCACCTTGCGACGCCCCGCAGTGATCATGATCGAGACGGGGGGCGGGCGTTCCCGGACGGCGTAGGCGCGCCGCGGCCCGTCCATCGTTCCCTCCATCGCGATGTCGGTGAACAGGACGCGGATTCCGCAATGCCGCTCCAGGATGCGGATCGCCTGGTCGGTGTTTCGCGCCTCATGGGTGGATAAGCCCGCCTCGATGCAGTGGTCCACGGCCTCGGCGCGGAGCAGGGCATCGTCCTCGACGACGAGGACCGCGATGGTGTCGCGGTCACTGTCCCATCCCCGGCCGTCTCCCGCCCTTATTCGCCGACCGATATGCCACCCGGCGCACCCGTCAACCTGAACCTGACACCCGACGGGGCGAAGTCGAGGCGGCCCTCCCCGTCGAAGTAGGAGGCCACGATCCGCTCGATCAGCTTGGAGCCGAAGCCCCGGCTCGACGGCGGGACGACGGGCGGGCCGTCCGTCTCGTTCCATTCGAATGAGAAGGCCCCGGCCTCGATCTGCCACGCCATCACCACGCGCCCCACATCGTTCGACAGGGCGCCGTACTTGGCCGCGTTGGTCGCCAGTTCGTGGGTCGCCAGGGACAGTCCGAGCGCCTGCTGCGAGGTGAGGGTGAGCGCGGGGCCGGACCAGGTGATGCGGTCCTCCGTCACCCGGTGGGGCGCGGTGGCCGCCGCGATCACCTCATGGATGTTGGCCTCGGTGAAGTTGGAGAGCGTAAGGATATCCTGCGCCCGGCCCAGGGCGGAGAGGCGCTCGGAGATCGCCGTCCTCCCCTCCTCCGTCGACTTCGCCTGACGGAGCGTCTGGGTCACGATGGCCTGCACCATGGCCAGCGAGTTCTTCATGCGGTGGGCCAGTTCCTGGGCGAGCACCGCGCGGGCCTCCTCGGCGGCCTTCAGATCGGTGATGTCCCGGGAGATCGAGAGGATGCGCTCCGGGGTCCCTTCCGGCCCCAGGATGGGCGAGACCTGCACGTCCCAGAAGCGTCTCGTGCCCTTCGCCGTGTCCGCGTAGCCCTGGAAGCCCGAGGCGACCCCGGCTCGCGCCGACGCGATCGCCTTCTTGGCCGCGATGTTGCCGACACCCTCCCAGAAATTCGGCCAGGGGCATCCGGCGATGGCGTTGAAGTCGGAGACCTCCATCACCTTTTGGCCGCCCTCGCTCATGAAGGTGAGCTTGGCATCGAGGTCGAGCACCTTGATGCAGTCGTTCGAGGCGGCGAGCACCCCGCGCATGAAGGTTTCACGCTCCCTCATCTGCTCGATGGCATGGCGACGCGCCGTGCTGTCGGAGGTCACGTTGAGCAGGCCGACGACCGCCCCGTGCTCGTCCCGCACCGGCGAATAGGCGAAGTCGTACCAGCCCGGCTCCGCGAAGCCGTTGCGCGTCATCGTCAGCGGTTGGTCGCGGAAGGCGAAGCTCTCGCCGCGAAAGGTCCGCTCGATGAGCGGCGCGAGCTCGGCCCACAGTTCCGGCCAGACCGCCTTGGTGGGCCGTCCGAGGGCGTGCGGATGCCGCGTGCCGAGCATCTCCGCATAGCCGTCGTTGTAGAGGAGCACCCGCTCGGGCCCCCAGAGGAGGCACATCGGGTGAAGGGAGGCGAGGATCAGGTCGACGGTCGTGCGCAGGACCGGCGCCCAGGTGTCGCGGCGGCCCAGCGGAGTCGTACCCCAATCGTGCCGGCGGAACAGGTCCGCCATGCCGGGGGCATCGGTCTGTCCGACAGGGGCGCCGAGCTTGGCGTGCCGCGTCATGCCTCGTTCCGCCCAATGGTCCCATCGGCGAACACCGCGCCGCGTCGCCGCTCATATCCGGTTGCGGCTCCGACAGAAAGGGACAGGCCCCCTCAGCCCTTGCGGCGTCCGTTCGTGTCCTGGATGGCGCGGCGGAGGACGCGCGACAGGTCCGCCACCGAGTAGGGCTTGCGCAGCAGATCGAAGCCGTGGGTGCCCTCGGCCGCCAGCACGTCGCTGTACCCGGAGGTCAGGACGACGGGAATGTCGGGCCGCCGCCGCCGGATCTCGGCGGCGAGGTCGAGCCCGTTCATCCCCGGCATCACCACGTCGGAGAACACCACCTCGAAGCGGAAGGGGATGCGCTCGATCTCGGCCAGCGCCTTGTCCGCGTCGGTGGCCCAGACCGTGGCGTATCCCAGTTCGTCGAGCGCCTGCCGGGCGAAAGCCCCGACATCGTGGTTGTCCTCCACGATGAGGACGCAGGTGCCGTGCCCCTCGGCCAGGGCCTCCGGCTCCGGGGCCGGCGCGGCGGCCTGCGCCGGGGCGACCTGCGGGAGGTAGAGGGTGAAGGTCGTGCCGTCGCCCACCATGCTCTCGACGATGATTTCGCCCCCCGACTGCTTGGCGAAGCCGAACACCTGGCTCAGCCCGAGCCCCGTGCCCTGGCCGACGACCTTCGTCGTGAAGAACGGCTCGAAGATGCGCTCCAGGTTCTCCGGCGCGATGCCCGACCCGGTGTCGGTGATCGACACCGCGATGTAGTCGCCGCGCTGGGGCGGGTGGGCCCGCACGGCGGGGATGCGCCCGACCTGGCGCAGGCCGATGCGCAGGCGGCCCTCGCCGTCCATCGCGTCCCTCGCGTTCACCACGAGGTTCACCAGGGCGGTGTCGAACTGGCTCGGATCGGCGTTGATGTGCAGGTCCCGCGTCTCCGTATCGGGCAGGTCGAGTTCCACCTGGATCCGCGCGCCGGTGAGGGTGCCGACCATGTCGGACACCGCCGCCACGGCCCGGTTGACGGCGAAGGTCTCGGGGCGAAGCGCCTGGCGGCGGGCGAACGCCAGGAGCTGGCCCGTGAGTTTGGCCGCCCGGTCCACCGTATCGGAGATGGCGCCGACGTAGCGCAGGCGCCGCTCCTCCGCGAGGTTCGGGCGCTTCAGCAGGTCGGTGGAGGACTTGATGACCGTCAGCAGGTTGTTGAAATCGTGCGCGACGCCCCCGGTCAGCTGGCCGACGGCCTCCAGCTTCTGCGATTGGCGCAGCTGCTCCTCCAGGGCCCGGCGCTCCGTGATGTCGCGGCCGGCGGCGTAGAAGTGGTCGCCCCGGGGAATCGCGTTCCACGAAACCCAGCGGTGGCCACCATCCTTCTTCCGCATCCGCACGTCGACGTCGTGGAAAGGCAGGCCCTCGCTGACCCGCCCGAACGCGCGGTTGGCGTCCGCGAGGTCGTCGGGATGGACCAGGGTGTCGAACCGGACGCCCACCACCTCGGTGACGTCCCAGCCCAGGGTCTCGGTCCAGGCGGCGTTCGCCTTGCGGAACACGCCGTCGAGGCCGCACACGACGAAGAGGTCGCGGCTCGCCCGCCAGACCATGTCGCGCTCGTCGGCCCGCTCCTGGGCGGTGGCCGCGAGGTGGCTCTCGAGGCGGCGCCGGTCGGTGATGTCGTTGAACAGGATGGCGACGCGGTGCTGTTCGGGTTGCCCCACCCGCAGGGCGTGGACGTCGAACCAGCGCCCCAGGGCGATGGACCCGCTCTCGAACCGCACGGGCCGCCCCGTCCGCGCCACCTCGCCGTAGGTGTCGAACCAGGTATGCTCCAGCCCCGGCACGAGGTCGGTCGCCCAGCGTCCGGCGGCGTCGCGCAGGCCGGTCTGTGCCGAGAAGGCCGGGTTCACCTCGATGAACCGGTAATCGACGGCCCGCCCCCGCGCGTCGAAGCGCATCTCCACCACGCAGAACCCGCTGTCGACGGCATCGAACAGGGCGCGGTACCGGGCCTCGCTCTCCGCGAGCACGCCCTCGGCGGTGCGGAAGCGGGTGACGTCGAGCTGGCTGGCGAAGAAATAGAGCAACCGCCCGTCCGGATCGAAGACCGGGCTGACGTAGAGCTCGTTGCGGAAGGGCGTGCCGTCCCGGTGGTAATTGAGGATCTCCACCACCACGTCGCGGCGGGCCGCGAGGGCGTCGCGGACCTTGGCCACGTCGGCGGGGTCGGTGCCCGGGCCCTGGAGGAAGCGGCAGTTGCGGCCGATCAGCTCGGCGGCATCGTAGCCGCACAGGTTCTGGAAGGCCCGGTTGGCGAAGACGATGGGGTTATCGGGCAGGTTGGGGTCGGTGATGATCTGCGGCATGCGGGTCTTCTCCGCCGCCGTGAACAGCAGGTCGGCCGAGGCCGCCGAGGTTTGCTGCCCCTGCCCCGGGCGGCGCAGCCCGTCGCCCCGCTCGGCCTCAAGCCGTGCGATCCGGTCCTCGAGCTCTCGCTCGCGCCGCCTCAGCCTCTCGATCTCTGGGTCCATGGGCCCCTCTCGCGAGCGTGAGTAACGTCGCGATCCGCATCGGACAACGGGCAAGGCCGGGCCGCGACGGTTTAACGGCGCCGCCTGGGGGGAAGGGTCGCGGCCGTCATCAAATCCGGGGTGACGGGACGGAGCCGTTCGGGTATCGGTGATTCCGGCGTCTTCGCTCCGTAGGGCCTGTAGCTCAATGGTTAGAGCCGACCGCTCATAACGGTCTGGTTGCAGGTTCGAGTCCTGCCGGGCCCACCAATACTCCGACAACTCCGCTGAAGACGCGCTGTCCTCGGTCTGGGACTACCAGGCTGAAGCCCCGCCTCAGGCGGGCGTCCGCCGAAGGTGCAGGTAGGTCTCGTCGAACTCGGCCGCCTTGGACAGGGCCGACCAATCGTGGACGGTGAGCCGCCCGCCGCTCAGGCTGATCAGCCCCCCGTCGCGCAACTCCTTGAGGATGCGGTTGACGTGGACCGAGGTGATGCCGAGGGCGTCCCCCAACTCGTATTGGGTGAGCGGCAACTCGCAGCTGTGGTCCTGCACAAGGCCGACCAGATCCAGGCGGATCATCAATTCGCAGAAGAGATGCGCCATCCGGGGAAAGGACCCGCGCCGACCGTTGTTCAGCATCCACTCCCGCGACAGGGCGCCGTCGATGAGCGTCGCCCGCCAGAACACGTCGCCGAGGCGAGGATGCTCCCGGAACAGGCCGCGCAGGGCATCGTGCGCGACGAAGCCGATTCGCGTCGGGGCGACGGCCGCGATGCTGAAATCCAGGGTCTTCAGATGCAGGCTCTGGAAGTCCGGCACGTCCCCGGGGACGTGATACGCCACGACCTGCCGCCTTCCGTCCCGGGTGGTCTTGTAGGTGGCGGTGATGCCGGTCAGCACCGCGAAGCAGCGGCTCGGACGGTCGTGCTCGGTGACGATGTCCTGATGTGCGTCGTAGGTCGCGGGGTGCAGGGGCAGCAGGGCGAGGGCCGCCCGCTCCGCCTCCGAGAGATCGAACAGCGCGATGCTCTGAATCCGGCGGACGAACGGATGGCGATCGGTCAGAGGAATTCCGCTCATGCAGCGCTTTATACGCGTCGCCGTCCGTTCCGACAGGGGCGCGGCCGAGCCACAGGCGATCTGCGACGTTGATAACTCGGCGGTCCCCCCTCACGTTCCCGGGGGACCGCCGGTCGGTCAGGCGGATTCGGGGAAATCGGTCTCCCGGCTGATCCGCTCCTGTCCCTCGATTTCCGCGAGGCGGGCGCGCAGGCGGTCGGTGACGGCGGTGAAGCCCCAGGCGCCGAGGACGATGTGGCGCGGCGGCGCCGGGTTCTCCGTCAGGGCGATCATGGCCTGCGCCGCCCGCACGGGATCGCCGGCCTGGGTCCCGCTCTTTTCGGCGGTCGCCTTGAGCCGGGCACCGGCCGTCTCGGCATAGTCGGCGATGCGGCTCGGGGTCTGGATCAGCGAGCGTCCCGCCCAATCGGTGCGGAACGGCCCCGGCTCGACGCAGGTGACGTGGATGCCCAGGGGGCCGACTTCGGCGGCCAGGGAATCAGACCAGCCTTCCACGGCATGCTTCGTGGCGGCGTAGTAGCCCGAGGCGGGAAAGCCCACGAGCCCCGCCACCGAGGTGACATTGAGGATATGACCGCTGTGCCGCGCGCGCATCGCGGGGAGCACCGCCCGGGTCATGGCGAACAGGCCGAACACGTTGGCATCGAACTGAGCGCGGATCTTGTCGTCCTCGCCCTCCTCCACGGAGGATTGATAGCCGTAGCCGGCATTGTTCACGAGGACGTCGATGCGGCCAAACGTGTCGGTGGCGGCCTTCACCGTCGCCGCGATCTGCCCCGCATCGGTCACGTCGAGGGCGAGCGCGAGGGCCCGGTCCTCATGCCCCGTGACGAGGTCGGCGACGCGGTCCGCGTCGCGGGCGGTGACGACGGCCCGCCATCCCCGTTCGAGGACGAGGCGGGCGAGTTCACGTCCGAACCCGGTGGAACAGCCCGTGATGAACCAGACGGGCGTCGATGATGGCGACATGCTGCGATCCAGGAATGCGTCGGGCCCCTGTCGCTCACATAGAGCGCCATGTCCCGAAGGGGATCCCGGCTCCATTTCCGTTAAGCCTCACGCCGCCCGGCGGGCGGGGGTGACGGCGGCCGATGCCGCAGGGCGCGGTTGCGAGACCGTAGAGGTATCTTGCACGGCACGAGATTTGAGCGCGGGACAATACGACCTTCACCGGATCGTTAGTATCCTGTATTGCCCGTATTCTTTCAGCATCAAATGTTTCAAAAAGTTTCTGGCGTTTCCCGGGTGTCCATGACACGAAAATGCCCGATTGCGTTGATGAATGCAGAATGCCAGATGCAGTTGGCATCCCCCCTGATGGCGGTCCCGGTCGCGGCAACGAGGACAGATCCCGAACGATGGCCTCGATCGTCCGCATTGCCCTCTCGCGCCCCTACACCTTCATCGTGATGTCGATCCTGATCCTGATCTTCGGGGTCATGTCGATTTTGCGGACGCCGACCGACATCTTCCCGCGCATCGGCATCCCGGTCATCAGCGTCGTCTGGCAATATGCCGGCCTGCCGCCGGACTTCATGTCGGGGCGGATCATCTCGGTGTTCGAGCGCTCGCTGACGACGACGGTGAACGACATCGAGCATGTCGAGTCGCAGTCGGTCCCGGGTTACGGGATCGTGAAGATCTTCTTCCAGCCGAACGTGGACATCACGGCGGCCCAGGCGCAGGTCACGTCGATCTCGCAGACACAGCTCAAGCAGCTGCCGCCGGGCATCACGCCGCCCCTGATGCTAGCCTACAATGCGTCGAGCGTGCCGATCATCCAGCTCGCCCTGTCGAGCGACGTGCTCTCCACCACCGCGCTGAACGACCTCGCCCAGAACTTCATCCGTCCGCAGATCAGCACGATCCCCGGGGCACAGACGCCCTACGCCTACGGTGGCGCGGCGCGGCAGGTGCAGATCGACCTCGACCAGTCGGCCCTCCAGGCCCACAACCTGTCGGCGACGGATGTCGGGGCGGCGCTGGCCCGGCAGAACCTCATCACCCCGGTAGGGACGCAGAAGATCGGCTCCTTCGAGTGGATCGTCGACCTCAACAACTCGCCCAAGACCATCGAGGAATTCAACGACCTGCCGATCAGGGTGATCGACGGTGCGACGGTGTTCATGCGCGACGTGGCCCATGTCCGCAGCGGCTCGCCGCCCCAGACCAACGTCGTCCAGCTTGACGGCAAGAAGGGCGTGCTGATGTCGATCCTCAAGATCGGCAACGCCTCCACCCTCGACATCATCGCCGGGGTGAAGGAGCGGCTCCCGGCCATCCAGGCGACCCTGCCCGCCGGGGTGGACCTGAAATACGTCGGCGACCAATCGGGCTTCGTGAAGGATTCCGTGGTCGCCGTGGTGCGCGAGGGGCTGATCGCCGCCGCCCTGACGGGACTGATGATCCTCGTCTTCCTGGGAAGCTGGCGCTCCACCCTGATCATCACCGTGTCCATCCCCCTCGCGGTGCTGTGCTCGCTGATCGCCCTGTCGGCGCTCGGGCAGACGATCAACGTGATGACGCTGGGCGGCCTCGCCCTGGCGGTGGGCATCCTCGTCGATGACGCCACGGTGACGATCGAGAACATCAACCGGCACATGGAGGAGTTCGGCGAGGACATCGTGACGGCGATCACCCGCGGCGCGCAGGAGATCATGCCTCCGGCCACCATCGCCCTGTTCTGCATCTGCATCGCCTTCGTGCCGCTGCTGGCGCTGGGCGGCGTGGCGGGTTTCCTGTTCCGGCCCCTGGCGATGGCCGTGGTCTTCGCGATGATCGCCTCCTATGCGCTGACCTACACCGTGGTCCCGACCCTGGCGCGCTACCTCCTGAAGGAGCACGGCCATGGGGAGGATGCCGGGCCGCCCGGTGTCTTCACCCGGTTCCAGAGGGGCTTCGAGCGGCGGTTCGAGAGCCTGCGCCAGGGCTACCTCGGCCTGCTCTCCCTTGCGCTAGGCTTCCCCAAGGTCTTCGCCTCCGGGTTCCTCCTGGTGGTCGGCCTGTCCTTTTTGCTGCTGCCCTATCTCGGGCGCGACTTCTTCCCGACGATCGAGTCCGACGCCCTGCGCATCCACGTCCGGGCCCCCACGGGCACCCGCATCGAGGAGATGACCGCGCTCACCGGGCGGATCGAGAACCGGATCCGCGCCCTGCTGCCGCCGGACCGGATCGCGAGCGTCGTCAACAACATCGGCCTGCCGATCAGCGGCATCAACATCTCCTACGGCAACAGCGGCACCATCGGCACCTTCGACGCGGACATGCTGGTGACGCTTCACGAGGGCGAGGGAGAGGCCTCCCCGGCCGTCCTCACCCGGAACCTGCGGGAGCGCCTGCCGGAGGACTTTCCCGGCGTGACCTTCGCCTTCCTGCCGGCGGATATCGTGAGCCAGATCTTGAACTTCGGCTCGCCGGCGGCCCTGGACGTGCAGATCGCGGGGGCGGACCACGAGGGCAACCGGCGCCTCGCCTACACGCTCCTGTCGCGGATCCGCCGGGTGGCGGGGGTAGCCGACGCCCGGATCCAGGAACCCTCCAACAGCCCGTCGCTGCGGGTCGACTTCAACCGCCCCATGGCCGGCGTCGTCGGCCTCACCGAGGGGGATGCCGCCTCAAGCATCCAGGCGAGCCTCTCGGGCAGCACGCAGACCGCGCCGACCTTCTGGCTCAACCCGCGCAACGGCGTCTCCTACCCGGTGTCGATCCAGACGCCGCAATACGCCATCGACACCAAGGGCGACCTCGAGAATCTGCCCCTCACCGCCGCGCACTCGACGCAGCTTCTCGGTGGGCTGGCGACACTCTCGACCCAGCCGATGAGCGCGGTGGTCACGCATTACAACGTGGCGCGGACGGTCAACATCATGGCGGCGGTCCAGACCCGCGACCTCGGCGCCACCGCCGCCGACATCCAGGGAATCCTCGACGAGGCCAAAGCCGGCTTGCCGAAGGGCTCCACCGTGGTCCTGCGCGGCCAGGCCGCGACGATGACGAGCGCCTACGGGCAGCTTCTCGTGGGCCTCGGCTTCTCGATCGTGCTGATCTACCTCCTGATCGTCATCAATTTTCAATCCTGGGTGGATCCCTTCGTGATCGTCATGGCCCTGCCGGCGGCCCTCGCGGGGATCGTATGGATGCTGTTCGTCACGCACACCCACGTCTCCGTGCCGGCGCTGACCGGGGCGATCATGTGCATGGGCGTGGCCACGGCGAACTCGATCCTCGTCATCAGCTTCGCCCGGGAACAGTTGCGCGAGGGCCGCAGCGCCCTGGACTCGGCCCTGGCCGCCGGGGCCACCCGCCTGCGGCCGGTGATGATGACCGCGCTGGCGATGATCATCGGCATGGCGCCGATGGCGATCGAGCAGGGCCAGAACGCGCCGCTGGGCAGGGCGGTGATCGGTGGCCTGCTTTTCGCGACCCTGGCGACGCTGTTCTTCGTGCCGGCCGTCTTCGGCCTCGTGCACGGACGAGAGCACCGCCGCGCGACCCCCGGACTGCCCCACGCCCTCCCGTCCCCGACAGCCTGACCCGGATCCGCCCATGCACCCCGTCGAGGCCCCCGTGCCCGCGCGCGAAGACCCCGTCCCCGGGCGCGTTGACGAAGGACAGGCCGCTCCGCCCCGGCGCGGGGCCGGGCGCACGGTGGCTTTCCTGATGTTCGGGCTTTGCGCCGGGGCGGGGACGCTGGCGTGGTTCGGCATCGCCGACCGGGCGAAGGGAATGCAGGAGATCGAGGGCTGGACCGCCAAGCAGGCGGTGCCGACGGTGAGCCTGGTGCAGGCGAAGCGCGGCCCGATGAACGAGGACCTGACCCTGCCGGGCTCGCTCAGCGCCTACTCGACCGGTTCCCTTTATGCCCGGGCGAGCGGCTACGTGACCGCGTGGCACAAGGATATCGGCGCGCGGGTGAAGAAGGACGAGGTGCTGGCCGAGATCTCGGCCCCCGACCTCGATCAGCAACTCACGGAGGCTCGCGCCACCCTGGTGCAGCTCCAGGCGGGGATCGCCCAGGCCCAGGCCAACGCCGACCTCAGCGAGGCCACCAACAAGCGGACCTCGCGCCTCGTCGCCCAGGGCTGGTCGAGCGAGGAGCGCGGAGACAACGACCGCTTCACCTCCGTCTCGCGGACGGCGGCCCTGTCGGTCGCCAAGGCGAACCTCGCCGCGCAGCAGGCCGTGGTCGGCCGTCTGGAGGAACTCATCCGTTTCAAGGAGATCCGCGCGCCCTTCGACGGGGTGGTGACGGCCCGCTCGGTCGATCTCGGCGACCTTCTCACCGCCGGGGGCACCTCGGGCAAGCCCCTGTTCCGGGTCTCGGACATCCACCGGGTCCGGGTCTATGTCCAGGTCCCGCAGGCGTACCTCGCGGCGATGAAGCCGGGGCTGAAGGCGACCCTGCGGGTGCCGGGCTACGAGAACCCCTTCGCCGCCGAAGTCACCACCACCGCCAACGCGGTCGCCGAGGATTCCCGCAAGGGCCTCGTGGAACTCCAGGCGGACAACCCGGACGGGCGCCTCTGGCCCGGCGCCTTCACCGAGGTGCATTTCCACCTGCCGAGCAACCCCGAGACCTTGCGCGTCCCGGCCACGGCGCTGATGTTCAACCGCAGCGGCACGCTGGTGGCCGAGGTCGAGGACCATAGGGTCCGGCTGAAGCCCGTGACGCTCGGCCGGAACCTCGGCAACGAGGTCGAGATCCGCAGCGGCATCACCCTCAGCGAGCGCCTCGTGGACAACCCGCAGGAATACCTCGCCTCGGGCGACATCGTGCGGATCGCCGGGGAGGGCACGCCGCCCCGCACCGCCTCGGCCGAGTAGCCGACGTTCACCCCCCGGGATCGACCAGGGCGCGGCGGTCGTCGTGCCCGGCGATCACCCGTCCCAGCAGCCGGATGAGCAGCGCCCGATCCGCCGGATCAAGGGCCGCCACGGTCCGGGCATGGGCCTCGTGGGCCGCCGCCTCCATGGCCGCGTGCAGCGCCTTCCCCTCCGGGGTGATGCGGCAGACCTGCGCCCGCCGGTCCTCCGCCGAGGTCGCCCGGGTGACGAGCCCGCGCGCGGCGAGCCGTTTCAGGGCGCCGGTGGTCGTCGTCCTATCGAGGGCCACGGCGTTGGCGAGCGTCGTCTGATCCGCCTCGCTCACCTCCTGGAGCGCGGAGAGCAGGCTGTATTGCAGGGGCGTGATGCGAAACGCGCCACAAAGCTCCGAAAACAGGCCGACGTGGATCTGGTGCATCCGGCGGGCCAGGAATCCCGGTCGCTGATGCAGCGGCCACGGTGTGGCCTCGGCCTCGGTCCCCGCCCCCGCGATCCCATCGCCCATTCCGGTTCTCCCACGCCGATGCCCGGCGAGGCATCGGTTGGCATGCCATATGCAAACGGCATTACGAAGCATACTGCGCTTTAGGCCAAGCGCGTCACGACGCTCCGGGGTTCCGTGATGGACAATCGCCGCTACGACCTGATCCTGCGCGGGGGACGGGTGATCTGCCCGGCCTCCGGTATCGACGGCATCCGCGACGTGGCGGTGCGGGACGGCCGCATCGCGGCGGTCGAGGAGACGATCCTCCCCTCCGCCGGGGCGCAGACCGTGGATGTCTCGGGCAAGCTCGTCCTGCCCGGCATGATCGACACCCATGCCCACGTCTACCAGTACGTCACCGGCCGCTTCGGCCTGGACCCGGACATGGTGGGCGTGCGCTCCGGCGTCACCACCGTCATCGACCAGGGCGGCCCGTCCTGCATGACGCTGCCGGGCTTCAGGCACTTCATCGCCGAGAAGGCCCGGACGCGGGTGCTGGCCTTCCTCTCGGCGTACCTCGTCGGCGGCCTCGAGGGACACTTCTACCCGAACCTCTACAGCCCCGATGGGGTGGACATCGACGCCACCGTCAAGTCGGCGGTGGAGAACCGGGACCTCGTGCGCGGCATCAAGGGCCATGCCGAGATCGGCGGCTTCGCCCGCTGGGGCATCAAGGTCATGGAGATGGCCGCCGAGATCAGCCGCCGGGCGGACCTGCCGCTCTACGTGCATTTCGGCCAGCTCTGGGGCCTGCCGGAATCCGGCGCCAACGGCGAGGACGCGGACACCATCGTCGAGCGCGTGATCCCGCTGCTCCGCCCCGGCGACGTGCTCGCCCATCCGTTCACCCGGCATCCGGGCGGGTTCATCAACGAGCAGGGCGAGGTCCACCACATCATCCGCCGGGCGATGGACGCCGGGCTGAAGGTCGATGTCGGCCATGGCAGCCACTTCTCGTACCGGGTGGCCCGCGCCTCCCTGCCGGCGGGGGTGATCCCGTACACGCTCGGCGCCGACATGCACGGCTACAACACGCAGGTGCCCGAGGCGCCCCAGCCCGCCGGCACCCCGGATGAGCACCACGACGACGAGAACCACCCCTTCCTCGGCCAAGCCCGCTTCAGCCTGACCCAGGCGATGAGCTCGATGATGGCGCTCGGTATCCCCCTGGAGGACGTGGTGCCGATGGTGACCTCGCATCCCGCCGAGATGCTGCGGATGGGCGACACGATCGGCGCCCTCAAGGTCGGCTATGCCGCCGACGTCTCGGTGCTGCACGACGACCGGGGCCGGTTCCTCCTGCGGGACAACGAGGACACCCGCGTGGTGGCCGAGCGGCTGCTGCGCCCGGCCTTCTGCCTGCGAGACGGGGTGCGTTTCGAGGCGGATTCGCCGATCCTGCCCCAGGCCATCGCGGCCTGAGGTCCTGACCATGCCCCCCTTCGCCCTGGACGATCCCTCCCCCGCCGACCCGCGCCGCCACTGGGCGGACCTCGACCGGGGCGGACGGGGCGCCTGCTACGACAACAACGCGGCCGTGGCCGACAGCGCGGCGCAGGTCGCCGCCCGCAACGCCGACTCGGCGGATTACCGGGCGGCGCATGGGGGGTACCTCGACATCCCCTACGCCCAAGGCGCGCGCACGGCCTTCGACCTCTACCCCGTCCAGGACCCGGCGGCCCCCTGCCTCGTCTTCCTCCACGGAGGCTACTGGCAGCGCAACGCGAGGGCCGACTTCGCCTGCTTCGCGTCCGGGCCCAACGCGGCCGGCTGGTCCGTGGCCATGCCGGGCTACACCCTCGCGCCGGAGACCGGCCTGTCCGGCATCGTCGGCGAGATCGGGGCGGCGCTCGATTGGCTCGCCCGCGAAGGGCCCGCGCACGGCATCGCCGGCCGCATCGTCCTGTCGGGCTGGTCGGCGGGGGCGCAACTGGCCGCCCTCCATCTCGCCCACCCGGCGGTGGCCGCCGGGCTCGCGATCTCCGGCGTCTACGACCTCGCGCCGCTGCGCGACACCTACCTGAACGACAAGCTCGCCCTTACGGACGAGGAGATCGAGACCCTCTCGCCGCTGCGGCGGCCCGCGGTCCACAAGCCCCTCACCGTCGCCTACGGCACCCGGGAGTTGCCCGCCCTGATCCGGGACGGGCGCAACCTCCACGCCCTGCGCGCCGCCGGCCATGCCCCCGGACCGCTCCTGCCGGTGGCGAACGCCGACCACTTCTCGATCCTCGACGCCTTCCGCCGGCCGGACGGGCTGCTGGTGCGCGCCGCGCAATCGCTGCTGGGGGATCTCCGATGAGCGGCGAGGGCGTCGGCGCCCCCCTTCCCCGCAAGGAGGACGACCGCCTCATGCGCGGCCGGGGTCAATATGTCGGCGACATCCGCTTGGCCGGGATGCAGGACGTAGCCTTCGTCCGCAGTCCCCTCGCCCACGCCCGCATCCGGGCGATCCACGTGCCGGACGCCTACCGCGACCGGGTGTTCACGGCCGCCGACCTCGACGGCGTGCAGCCGATCCGCGCGGTCTCGGGCCTGCCGGACTTCAAGGTCTCGGAGCAGCCGATCCTCGCCACCGGCAAGGTGAGACAGGTCGGCGAGCTGGTGGCCATGTGCCTCGCCCCCACCCGCGCCGAGGCGGAAGACATCGCCGCCTCGGTGATCCTCGATTTGGAGGAACTGCCGGCCGTCCACGACATGCTCGCCGCCCGCGAGACGGGGGCCGCCCTCGTCCACGAGCACTGGGGCGACAACGTCTACCTGGAGAGCCTCGTCGACATCGACATCGCCGCCGCCCTCGACGCGCCGATCAAGGTGACGCGCACCATCTCCACCGGGCGGCAGTGCATGGCGCCGATCGAGGGACGCGGCACCGTCGTGCACCTCGATCACCGCGCCGACCAACTCGTGGTCCACACGGCGAGCCAGATGCCGCATATCGTGCGCAATGGCCTTTCCGAATGCTTGCGGATCGAGCAGGGCCGCATCCGCATCGTCTCGCCGGATGTGGGCGGGGGCTTCGGCTACAAGGCGATCCTGCTCGCGGAGGACGTGGCCCTGTGCTGGCTGGCGCTCCGCTGCGGCCATCCCGTCCGGTGGCTGGAGGACCGCCGGGAGCACCTCACCGCCAACGCGAATTGCCGGGAGCACCATTACCGCATCACCGCCTACGCGGAGCGTGACGGGCGCCTGCGGGGCATCGATTGCGAGGCGACCGTCGATTCCGGCGCCTATTCCGCCTACCCGTTCAGCGCCTGCCTCGAGGGGGCGCAGGTGGCGAGCATCCTGCCTGGCCCCTACGACTTCCCGAGCTACCGCTGCCGCACGTGGTCGGTGGCCACGAACAAGTGCCCGATCCTGCCCTATCGCGGGGTCGCCCGCACCGGCGTGTGCTTCGCCTTGGAACTGGTGCTCGACGCGGTGGCCCGTGAGGCGGGTCTCACCCCCGAGGCCGTGCGCGAGAGGAACCTCGTCCGCCCCGAGCAGATGCCGTTCGAGAATATCACGAGGAAGCACTTCGACAGCGGCGACTATCCGCAGGCGCTGGCCCGGGCGCTTTCCGCCATCGACGTCGCCGCCGTGCGGGCGCGGCAGCGGGCGGGCGAGCCGGACGGGCGGCGGATCGGCTTCGGCCTGTCGATCTACTGCGAGCAGGCGGCGCACGGCACCTCCGTCTATGCCGGCTGGGGCATCCCCATGGTGCCGGGCCATGAGCAGGCGAGCGCCCGCCTCACCCCCGATGGCGGCCTGGAATTGCGGATCGGCGCCCACTCCCACGGGCAGGGCCTTGAGACGACCCTGGCCCAGGTGGCCCACGAGATCCTCGGCGTGCCGGTCTCCCGCACGCGCCTCGTCCACGGCGACACGGCGATGACCCCCTATTCCACCGGCTCCTGGGGCTCCCGGGTGATGGTGATGGCGGGCGGAGCCGTCGCCACCGCCTGCGAGGCCCTCCGGGACCGGGCGGTCAGGATCGGCGCGCATCTCCTCCAGGCCAAGCCCGAGGAATGCCGGTTCGAGGGCGGCCACGTCGTCGGCCCCACCGGGGACGTGCCGCTCTCCACCATCGCCCGCACCTGGTACCTGCGCCCGCAGGATCTGGCCGCCGACACCGACGCGGGCGGCCTCGAAGTCACCGCCGGCTACAAGCCCGTGCGGGATTCCGGCACCTTCTCCTACGCGGCGCACGCGGTGGTGGTGGCGGTCGATTCCGACCTCGGCGCGGTGGAGATCCTCGATTACGTCATCGTCGAGGATGGCGGCACGCTGGTGAACCCCCTCGTGGTGGACGGCCAGATCCAGGGCGGCCTCGCCCAGGGGATCGGCACCGCCCTGTTCGAGGAGATGACCTTCGATGGGCGGGGCCAGCCCCTGGCCTCGACGCTGGCCGACTACCTCCTCCCCGGCCCGGCCGAGGTGCCGATGGCCCGCATCGACCACATGGCGACCCCCTCGCCCTATACCCGCTTCGGCCAGAAGGGGATCGGCGAGGGCGGGGCCATCGCCCCCCCGGCGGCCATCGCCAACGCCATCAACGACGCCCTCGCGCCGTTGGGCGCCGAGTTGCTCCACTCCCCCGTGACCCCGAGGCGGATCGTCGAGGCGGTGCTCGCCGCCGGGTCCGTGGCGTCGAGCGACCGGGAGGCCGCATGAAGCCGGCGCCCTTCGCCTGGGAGAGGCCGGCGAGCCTCCCCGCCCTGCTGGACCGGCTCGCGGAGGCGGGCGGTTCGGTGAAGCTGATCGCCGGGGGCCAATCCCTCGGTCCGATGCTGAACCTGCGCCTCGTGGAGCCCGGCCTCGTGCTGGACATCACCGGCGTGCCCGAGTTGCGTGAAGCCCGGGTCGAGGACGGCACCCTCGTCCTCGGGGCCTGCGTCACCCATGCCGACATCGAGGACGGCCGCGTCCCGGACACGACCGGCGGCGCGCTCCAGCGGGTCGCCTCGGCCATCGCCTACCGGCCGGTGCGCAACAGGGGGACTGTGGGGGGCAGTCTCGCCCATGCCGACCCCGCCGCCGACTGGGTGTCCGCCCTCACGGCGCTGGACGCCGAGGTGGAGATCGCCGGCCGTGGGCGGCGGCGGCGCATGGCCGTGGCGGCGTTCGTGACCGGCGCCCTGGAGACCGCCCTCCGGCCGGGGGAGATGCTCGTCGCCCTGCGCATCCCGCCGATGCCGACGGGGGCGGCCTGGGGCTACGTCAAGCATTGCGCCAAGATCGGTGAGTTCGCCCACGCCATCGCCGCCGTCCGCCTCGAGCCCGAGGCGGGGCGCGGGCGTGTGGTGATCGGCGCCGTCGAGGGGCCGCCCGTGCTGGTGGCCGACGCCCGCCCCCTGTTCGGCGGCCGGATCGGCCCCGACTGCGCCGGACGCTTCCTCCTGTCCGTCGCCCACACGATCCTGCGCGAGGCCGGCCTGACCGATCCTGTCGTCCGGCACGTCCACGTCACCGTGCTCGCCAGGGCCATCGCTCAGGCGGTGCCGCTCCCCGCCCCCCGCGTCGTCCCGGAGGCCGCATGAGCGCCGGACTCGCCCAAACTCCGACGGGTCGCATGGCCCTCCCCCTGACGGTGAACGGGCGCGCGGTGCACGTCGAGGCCGAGCCGCGCCAGCATCTCGGTGACGTGCTGCGCGACACCCTCACCCTCACCGGGACGCATCTCGGCTGCGAGCATGGGGTCTGCGGCGCCTGTACAATTCTCCTCGACAGCGAGCCCGCCCGCGCCTGCCTGACCTTCGCCGGCGCCTGCGCCGGAGCCTCGGTCACGACCATCGAAGGGCTGGACTCCGACGCGATCACCGGGGAACTGCGCGCGGCCTTCAACCGGGAGCACGCACTGCAATGCGGCTACTGTACCCCGGGGATGCTGGTGGCCGCCCGCGACCTCGTCCTGCGCATACCCGAGGCGGATGAGCGCCGGGTTCGGATCGGCCTCTCGGGGAACCTGTGCCGCTGCACCGGCTATGCCGGCATCGTCCGGGCGGTGCTGTCGGTGATCGCGGAGCGCCGGGCGCGGGGTCTCGGGCCGGAGCTACAGACCGACCGCCCCCTCGGGCCCGTGGGGGCGCGCTGCGGGCAAGGGAGCGCCGTCGCGCTCCACCCACAGGTCGCGGTGGCGGCGGTCGCGGCCCCGACCGGGACGCCGGACCTCGCCGGGCCCTTCGAACCCGCGAACCGGTTCGAGCAGGTGGTCGCCCTGTCCTTCCCGCCCCAGGCGGTCTTCGGCCTGCTCGCCGACATCGAGGCCATCGCCGCCTGCCTGCCCGGCGCCGTCCTCACCGCCCGCCCGGCGGACGACACCGTGGAAGGCGGCCTCCAGGTGCGGATCGGCCCAATCGCCGCGACCTTCCGGGGCCGGGCGATCATCGCCCGCGACGAGGCCGCGATGAGCGGCCACGTGCGGGGCGTGGGCCGGGATGCCGGCGGCCGCTCCTCCACCGAGGGGGAAATCCGCTATCGGGTCGTGCCCGGCGGGACACCGGACACAGCGAGGCTCATCCTCGACGTGGGGTACACCCTGACCGGGCCCCTCGCCCAGTTCGGCCGTCCCGGCCTCGTCCGTGACCTCGCCGGCCGCATCGCCGGCCAGTTCGGCGAGAACCTCGATGCCCGGCTCGCGGGCCGGTCCGCCCCGGCTCCCGCCCCGCTGAACCCCCTCCGCCTGCTTCTCGGCCTGGTCCGCGCCCGCGTGGCCGCGTGGCTCGGCCGGTCCTGACTTCACCCCACCCCCCGCGCGCCCCGCGCATTCCCAAGAGGTTCGACGATGCCCGGCAGGTTCACCCTATCCACCGCGATCCTGCTGGCGCTCACCGCCTCGGCCGTGGCGGCGGACCCGATCCGCATCGGCGTGAACGAGCCGCTCACCGGCGCCTTCGCGGCCTCGGGCACCTACGTCGTCAACGGCGCCAAGATCGCCGCCGACGAGATCAACGCCAAGGGCGGTGTCCTCGGCCGGCCGATCGAGCTCGTCATCGAGGACAACAAGAGCAATCCCACCGAGGCGGCGGCGGTGGCCGAGAAGCTCATCACCAGCGACAAGACCCCCGTGATGATGGGCGCCTGGGGATCCAGCCTGACGCTCGCCGTCATGCCCAAGCTGATGGACTACGAGACGCCGATGCTGGTCGAGACCTCCTCGTCCGGCAAGATCACGACCTCCGGCAACCCTTACGTCTTCCGCATCTCCCCGCCGTCGTCCTTGGAGGCGGAGACCTTCGCGCCCATCGCCGACAAGCTGGCGCTGAAGAAGGTCGACTTCCTCGTCCTCAACAACGATTTCGGCCGCGGCGCGGCGGCGGATTTCGGCAAGATGCTCAAGGGTAAGGGGGTCGAGGTCGGCCTCGTCGAGACGATGGACCAGGGCGCGCAGGACATGACCGCCCAACTGTCCAAGCTGAAATCCTCCGACAGCGACACCATCATGATCACCAGTTCGGTCGATCAACTCGTGCTGCTGTTCAAGCAGATGGCGGCCTTGGGGATGAAAAAGCGCGTCATCACCACCGGCGGATCGCAGAACCCGGACCAGATCATCGCCCAGGCCGGCTCCGCCGCCGAGGGCACGATGCACCTCACAACCTTCCTGCCCTGGATGCCGGGTAAGACCCCGAGCCCGGAGGCGACGGACTACTTCATCGCGCAGTGGAAGAAGCGCGGCTTCCAGTTCGCCGGGGTGACGGAGAGCTTCCGCGGGTACGACGGCATCCGCACCATCGCCCACGCCATCGAGAAGGCCGGCTCGGCCGAGCCCGCCGCCATCACCAAGGCCTTCTGGTCGGTGGACTTCACCGGCCTCAACGGCCCGATCCGCTTCGCCAAGACCGGCCCCGCCGGCAAGGAGAGCGGCCAGAGCAAGCCCGACGTGTACCTCATCGAGATCAAGGACGGGGCGGTGGTCGTCCCGACCTTGTGAGGGGCCGACGCTGAGGTGAACGCCCACCTTTCGCTTCCGATTCCACGCTTCACCTCATCCTAAGGTGAGGCGGAGCCGCCCCGAAGGAGGGCTCCAGGGATCGCGAAGCTCGCTGGAGGCCTCCTTCGAGGCCCGCCGGGGCGGGCACCTCAGGATGAGGTCGCGGGTGGGACGGGCGTCTGAATGCCACCCGCAGGCGGGGACTGGTGAAGCCCGTCGAAACCGGCACGCAACCTGCCAGGAGCCGTCCATGAGCGAGTTGATCCAGCACCTCGTCAACGCCCTGATCCTGGGAGGGACCTACGCGCTCCTCGGGATCGGGCTGACGCTGATCTTCGGGATCATGAACGTGGTGAACTTCACCCACGGGGTGCTCTACACGGTGGGCGCCTACGTCATGTACCTCGCCGTGGCGGCCCTGGGCCTGAACTTCTTCCTGGCCTTCCCGGTGGCGATCCTCGGGGGCCTCCTCCTCGGGGCGGTGATCGAGACGGTGCTGCTGCGGCCGTTCCGGGGCTCGGACATCGACACCACCATGCTGGTGATGATCGGGGCCGGCATCGCCATGCAATCGGCCCTGCTCTGGATCTTCGGGGGCGTCGCCAAGGCGATTCCCTCGCCCTTCCCGGAGACGCCCCTCCAGATCGGCCCGGTCTCGGTCTCCTGGCTGCGCCTGTTCGTGCTGGGAGCCGCCCTCGTCCTCATCGGCGGGACCTACGCCCTCATCAACCGGACGCGGCTCGGGCTCGCCATGCGCGCCGCCTTCCAGGACGCCGACACCGCCGCCCTGATGGGGGTGAACACCCGCTGGATCGACACCGCCACCTTCGCCATGGGCTCCTCCCTCGCGGCGGCGGCGGGCGCCCTGCTCGGGCCGGTCTACGTGGTGACGCCGCAGATGGGCGGCCTCGCCGAGTTGAAGGCCTTCGCCATCGTCATCCTCGGGGGGCTCGGCAACGTCACCGGCGCGGCGATCGGCGGGTTCATCCTGGCGATCGCGGAGGAACTCGGGGCGGGCTACGTCTCCTCCGGCTACCGGGATGCGATGGGCTTCCTCATCATCATCGCCGTACTAGTCTACCGGCCGACCGGCCTGTTCGCGAAGGCGGAACGCATCGGATGACCCGGCTCGCCCCCCTCGCCCTGCTGGCGGCGCTCGCCGCCCTCCCCCTCGGCCTCGGCACCGACCCCTATCTGCTCAACGCCCTGATCACGACGGGCATCCTCACCATCGGCGCCATGAGCCTGAACCTGCTGCTCGGCTTCACCGGGCAGTTGAGCCTCGGCCATGTCGCCTTCTTCGGCATCGGCGCCTATGTCAGCGCCCTCGCCAGCCTCGGCTTCGAGGTGGAGGTCGGCTTCGGTCTCCGGGTGGTCCACGAACCGTGGCCGGCGGCCGTCGGCCTCGTCCTCGGGACCCTGGCGGCCGGCGCCTGCGGCTACCTCATCGGCCGCCTCTCCTTCCGAGTGCGCGGGGCCTACTTCGTGATCGTCACCATCTCCTTCGCCGAGGTGGTCCGCCTCGTGGCGCTGAACTGGGTGGAACTCACGCAAGGCCCCCTGGCTCTCACCAACATCCCTGCCGTCACCCTCGGCCTGCCCGGCCTGGGATACTGGACGCTCAAGACCAAGGCGCAGAACTACTACCTCGTCCTGGCGGTGGGCACGCTCTGCTACCTCGTCATCGGCCGCCTCGTCGGCTCGCGGTTCGGCCGGGCGATGCGGGGGCTGAAGGAGAACGAATCGCTGGCGATGTCGGTGGGCATCAACGCCACCCGCACGCTCACCGTCGCGGCGGTGATCTCGGCGGCGATGGCCGGGGCGGCCGGGGGGCTCTACGCCCATTACCTGCGGATCATCGATCCCGACGTGTTCCTGTTCGCCACCACCGTCACCATGGTCATCATGGTGGTGGCCGGCGGCAAGGGCACCCTGATGGGCCCGGTGGTCGGCGGGCTGATCTTCGGCCTGCTGCCGGTGCTGCTGCGGCCGGTCATGGCGCCCGAGGCGCAGTGGATCGTCTACGGGCTCATCCTCATCGCGATCCTGTTCGCCATGCCGAAGGGTATCGTGCCGGGTTTGCGCGCGCTCGGCGCCCGCCGCCGCCCGGCATCTCCCGTCCTCGAGGTCAACCCGGCGGTGCAGCGATGAGCGCCCTCCTCTCGGTCGAGCATGTGGGGGTTCGCTTCGGCGGCCTCGTCGCCATCGCCGACCTGCATTTCGACGTGAACCCGGGGGAGATCGTCAGCCTGATCGGCCCCAACGGCGCGGGCAAGACGACGGCCTTCAACGTGATGACCGGGTTCCTCCGGCCGAGCCAGGGCGAGGTCCGGTTCCGCGGCACGAGCCTCGCCGGCCTCCCCCCGCACGAGATCACCCGGCTCGGCCTCGCCCGGACCTTCCAGCGCACCAGCGTCTTCCCCGACGACACGGTGTTCGACAACGTGATGATCGGCCTCCACCGGCAGGGGTCGCTCATGAGCCGGGCGCCCCTCCTCGACACCCTCCTCGGCCGGGGGGGCGCCAACGAGCGCCGCCTGCGGGAGCGCGCCGCCGCGTTGTTGGAGCGGGTCGGCCTGGCCGGGCGTTCGAACGAGAAGGCCGGGTCGCTGGCCTATGGTGAGCAGCGCCTCGTCGGCGTTGCCCTGGCGCTCGCCACCGAGCCGGCGATGCTGCTTCTCGACGAGCCGGTCTCGGGCATGAACGCCTCCGAGACCCGCGTCTTCGTCCGGCTGATCCGCCAGATCCGCGACAGCGGCGTCACCCTCCTGCTGGTGGAGCACGACATGCCCCTGGTGATGGACGTGTCCGACAGGATCGTGGTCCTCAACTACGGGCGGCTGATCGCCGAGGGACCGCCGGCGGCGATCCGCGCCGACCCGGCGGTGATCGAGGCCTATCTCGGCCAGGGCAGCGCCGCCCGGCACGCCGGCGCCGGGGCGCGGGAGGCGGAACATGCTTGAGATCCGCGACCTCGTCTGCGGCTACGGCCATGTGAACGCCCTGAGGGGCCTCACCATCGACGTGCGGGAGGGCCAGCTCGTCGCCCTCGTCGGGGCCAACGGGGCCGGCAAATCCACGACGCTCCGCGCCATCTCCGGCCTCGTGAAGGCGCGCTCCGGGGCCATTCGCTTCAAGGGCCGGGACATCACGAAGGCCGAGCCCCGCCGGATCCTCGGCCAGGGCATCGCCCACTGCCCCGAGGGACGGCGCGTCTTCCCGCAGATGACCGTGGCCGAGAACCTCGCGATGGGCGCCTACCTGCGCCGGGACCGGGCGGGGATCGCCGCCGACCGGGAGCGCGTCTACGGCGAGTTTCCCCGGCTCGCCGAGCGCCGGGACCAAGCGGCCGGCACCCTGTCCGGGGGGGAACAGCAGATGCTGGCCATCGGCCGGGCGCTGATGGCCCGGCCCGCCCTCGTGCTGTTCGACGAGCCGTCCCTGGGGCTGGCCCCGAACATCGTGGAGCGCATGTTCGCGGTGATCGGCGCCGTGCGCGATGCCGGCACCACCGTCCTCCTGGTGGAGCAGAACGCCTTCGCGGCGCTGGAACTGTGCGACCACGCCTATCTCATCGAGACCGGGCGCATCGTCCTCGAAGGGTCGGGCGAGGCCCTGATCGCCGATCCGCATGTGCGGGACGCCTATCTCGGCGGCTGAGGCAGTGAGGGTCCGCCTCGGCCCCGCCTCCCTCGCGGAGGGGCCGTTTCCCCGGCCGGTCCTCGCGGGCTCCCTCCCCCTCCTCCTGGCCTTCGACGGGCGAGGCCTCGTGGCGGCCGAGCGGGCCTGCCCGCACGAGGGCGCCGACCTGGCCCTCGGCCGGTGCGGCGGCGGGCGGCTCCATTGCCCCCGACACCTCGCCTCCTTCGACCTCGCCACCGGGGCGGTCTCGCCGGGCTGGTCGTTCCGGGGGCTGCGGCTCTACCCCGTCGAGGTGGCGGGGGATGGGCTGTGGGTCAGGCTCCCCGTCTAACCGGGCGCAGGTGCATTGTCCGCCGCAGGGGATGCCGGTCCGGCGCAAGGACGCGCCCTAGTGCATCGATCCAGACGGAGGGTGAGTGCGTCGCTGCACTAGCGACAGGCGTAGGCGACCCCGAAGGCGGAGGCGCCCCCCCACCGGGCGGCCCGGTTGAGGACGTAGATATGCGTCACGCCCCGCGCCAACGCGCGCTGCTCGTACGCCCCGTAATAGTAGTTCCGGTAATCGTCCGGGATCCGTTCCCCCGGCGTGGCCGCGGGTGCGCGCACCGGCCCGAGGAACTGGCACCCTGCCACGTCGGCGAGGTCGGTGACGAACTCGATGCGCGGCGTGCCGAGGGCCTCCGCCCGGCCGGCGGCGGAAAGCGCGGCCAGCGCGCAGATCAGGCCGAGGGTGGTCCGCATGGCACAAGCGTCCTCATCGCGCGGGGGAAGCGGGCTGGTCCCGCCGGGTGGCCGTCTTCAATGGGTCGCCGGCGCGGGCGCCGTCGGCGGGGGTTCGGCCGGGCCCGTCACCTC
Organism: Beijerinckiaceae bacterium; assembly: GCA_022702015.1. Taxonomy (GTDB): domain Bacteria; phylum Pseudomonadota; class Alphaproteobacteria; order Rhizobiales; family Beijerinckiaceae; genus Methylobacterium. Next base: position 24,417 of record JAKONI010000216.1, read on the forward strand.
GGGGGGCGCGGTCTCCTCGGCGGGCTTGGACCACGGCAGGCTGAAGGGCGCGCTGGTGTATTGTGTCGGAAGATTTTCGGTGAGTTCCGCCTTCACCGTGAGGGGGCGGTCCTTGTAGTGGCGCCGCAGGGGGGCGGCGAGGTCCTCCGACCGGAAGCTCCAGAGGTTCTTCTCGGCCCCTTCCATGATCAGCGAGTAGATCGCCAGTTCGATCGCCTCGCGGACCGCCAGCTGCGTCGGCTCGTTGTGCGTGATGCCGCCCTCGGCTTCCGCGATCCGATCGAGGGCCACGAAACGGTACAGGCTCGAATTCAGGCCGACGGAGAAGATGGTCTTCGTCGTCGTGACGCTGAGCAACACCTGGCCGCTCTGCACGGAGATGACCCGCAGGGCCACCGTGACCATGTCGCGGCGATACTTGGTGTCGCCGCCGATCCCGAGGAAGCGGGCGCCGACACCCCCCGTGATCGTGTTCGCGTCGTAGGCAAGGATCCCGCCCTCGAGGAGCAGCCCCGCGAACCGGAGCGGCGGCAGGGGCTTGGCCTTCGCGCCCTCGAATTCCTGCCGGGTGGCGCGGATGAGCTGCCGCTCCTGGAGCAGCGTCTGGAGGCTGCCGCGCTCGATGACGTTGAACCACTTGCCGCCGCCCGCGCGGTTCAGCGCGTCGATCACGAAGGCCGAGCCGCCCTGGGTCACGGCCCGGGAGAATTCCGCGAAGTTGTCGCTCGGCTTGTTCTGGCCGGTAAGGTCCGGGAAGCTGGCCAGCGCCACGTCGATCGGCCGCTTCGGCGGCGGCAGGGCTTCCAGGCTGATCCCGGTGGGGGACGGCGGCGTGATCTGCGGCGGTGCCCCCAGCGGACCGCGGCTACCCGCCGCCAGCTCGCACCCCGCCAGCGCGAGGCCGAGAAGTACGATCGAGGCGATCTTGGAAATCATCGGGGCGAGCGTCCTTCGTGCCGTCGCGCCCGTGACCCGCGCAGCAATCCAGTCGAGATGAAGCCTTGCCGGGGATGCGGCGAATGCGGATCGAAACTCAGGGCATCGTCCGCCGAACGGAATGAGGGTTCGGCGCCGGACAAGGCCCCCACACCAAAGCGCTAGAAGCCCACCGGCACGGTTACGGTCGACGAGCTGGTGCCGTCGTTGACCGTGATCTGCACGTTGCCGTTGACCTGTTGGAACGAGATCGTGGTGCCCTGCACGACGAAGGTGCCGCTCTGCTGGGCGTTCTCGCCGAAGATCGAATTGGTGATCCGATCCGCGACGGCGGCCAGGAGGCGGGAATTGATGATGGAGGCGAAGTTGCTCGCCGTCGAGACGGAGGTCTGGCGCTGCTGCGCCTGGATGGTGGCCTGCACCATCTGGTCCGCGAGCTGGCGCTTGCGCACGAAGATGTTCTCGGAGGTGGCCTGCGACAGCAGCCAGCCGCCGTTCAGCGGGGATCCGCCGAAGGACGGGTTGTTGGGCTGGTAGTTGAGAGGGCTGGCGAGGGCGGCCCCGGATGCGAGCACGGCAGCGCACGCCGTCGCCACAACTCTCTTCATGCCCCCCTCCATTTTTATCATTGAGTAATCGGCAGCATACGTACCGGAGTATCAGCGGACAGTCTGTATGATTGGGGCAACACCGGTCGGCAATGCACCAACCGGAGTGCTCATGCCGGAACCAATGCCGATTTGGTTGATGGATATCGACTTCGCGCCGCCGTCCACTTTGGTCGAGTCGAACGAATAATTCAGCCCGATCCCCGACTGCTGGGACGACACGGCGTAGCCGTTGCCGGTGACGTTGATGGTGGTGGTGTTGCCGATCCCGAGCTGGCCAGTGCTGATCGCATTGTTCGAGCCGTTGATGCCGATCGCCGAGGTATTCGCCCCGAGGCCGAGCTGCATCTGCTGCGTCGTGTTGCCGGAGCCGGTGATGTTGGCCGTGGCACGACCGTTGATGCCGTATTGATCGATCTGGCTGTTGTTGCCGCCGCCGGTCTGCGTGATGCCGGCGACGTTGTTCGAGCCGTATTGATTGATGATCGCCACGCTGTTGGCCAGTGTTCCGGCGCCCCCACCGGCCAATCCGGCGGCGTTCACCGCGTTGGCGACGCCGTTGGGCGTGGTCAGATCGAAGCTGAGGCTGCGCGAGGTCGCGGTCGGGGTGGTGCCCGCCGGAACGCTGGCATTGCTCAGGACGCGGGCCGTGGTGTCCTGCGAGGCCGCCCGCCGGGAGTTGGTGAGGGTGGCGCTCTGATCGACCTGGGAGATGTACACGCCGCTCTCCTGGGCCAGGGCCGGGCCGGCGCCGAGGCTGAGGACGGCGAAAAGCAGACGGAGCGGGGTCGGGCGGGGGAAGGTCATGGGCGGGCCTCTTGGCTCAGAGCTTCAGGTCGGCTTGGCCGGATGATCGGCATTCGCGCCGGATGCCGTCCACTTCGAGGGTGAGAATTGCTTCGTAACTTGCGCCTCCCTCCAGGGAGAGACTGATCTTGCCAACGCTCAGTGGAGAATTCGGTTCGAGAACCACGGCCCCGCCCTGATTGATCGCGGATGTGCCGGCGCTGCCGGACTTACGGACGACCAACCGATACTGCCCCTGGCCGCCGGCCTTGGAGATGGCCACGCCGTGGATGTCGGCTCGGCCGTCCCCGATCGCCAGATCGACGGTGCACGACAGGTCCTCCGCCGACGCTGCGGCGGCCGCACCGGGCAGGAGGCCGAGCGCGATGCCGGCCGAGCGAATCCAGCGGGGAAGGATCATCGGGCGGGTCTCCCAGGCCGGCGACAGGATGCCAGGGGGCGGGCAACGGTGCCGCTCATGGCAGGATCGTCACCCGCGCGAGGAGGGCGACGAGTTCCGGTTGCCGCCGCGTGCCGGTCTTGTGGAACGTGGAGGAGAGTTGGCTGCGCAGGGTCGCGTTGCTGATGCCCGTTTCCTCGGAGACTTCCTGCAAGGTGAGGCCCGCGCCGATCGCCAGAGCGAGGCGTGCCTCGGCGGGGGTCAGATCGAAGAGACGTTGCAGCACGGTCGGCGAGGGGCGCGGTCGCTGGCGCAGATCGACCATGACGATCATCGTTCGGTCGGTGGGCGTGGGTGACGCCCCCGTGGCGGGCGAGAGCGGAATCGCGTGGAGGATCAGCGGCGCGCCATCCTCGTGGGGCACGCTGATCCAGGCCTCCCGATCGATGCGGAACTTCCCGTCGGCCCGGGACAGAAGACGTTTGAGGGCGTCGCGCTTCCATTCGGCCCGCGCCTCCGCGCCCCCCCGTCCCGATTCACGGCCAAGGATTTCGCCGGCGGTATCGTTGGCATCCACGATATTCACCTGCGTATCGACGATGACGCCGCCGCACCCCATCCGCTCCAATGCTATGAGCCAAGGTTCCTGCGTCTGCACTTTCATCCGCCACGCCGCCGGGGGCACTCCCAATGCCCTTTTATACAGCATATCGCAAATGGGTCGGGCAGGTGCATCGCCGGTTGCCCAAGCAGAGTCGGTGTATGTGCCCGGCGATCAGGCGGGTATTTGTTTGAAACGCGACTGGCGGCATCGAAATGCCCGCATGGCCGCCAAGCACTGACTGAGCCGGCTACGAATAGTGATCCCCCTCGATCCGCCTAAACCGGCGAACACAACACTCAGTGATGTTCGGCCACGCGGCCCCCGCCATCCCCCACGGAGGCGATATCCGTGATCTGTTCTCGAATGATTTGTGAGCCGAAGTGTATTGCTGCGGGTATTCGGTACGAAGCTTGAGGGATATGCCCAGAGGTTTTTGATCAAATCAGTACTCATGTGGCGTATTTGCTATAGTTACCCCGCGTGCGTTGCACAAAATGTTGCGGTCGCACAATGGATTGGGGGGAGGATCGCCTACGGCCGGTATTCATAAGAATAGTCAAAAGGCCCCTGCCGACGAAGTGAAGCTCGGCTGTTAAGGCTCGATTTGCCGACGTCGCTGGGTTTTCAGGTGCTGTGGCGATGCTCGGATCGCGAT
>JAKONI010000369.1 GCA_022702015.1 Beijerinckiaceae bacterium
GCGAATGGGACCTGCGCTCCCGCGAGCAGTTGATCGCCTTCGCCGAGCAGCACCAGATCCCGATCGCCAAGGACAAGCGCGGCGAGAGCCCGTTCTCGGTGGACGCCAACCTCCTGCATGCCTCCTCAGAGGGCAAGGTGCTGGAGGATCCGGCGGTCGAAGTGCCGGATTATGTGTTTTCCCGGACGATCTCCCCCGAGGAGGCGCCGGACACGCCCACCGTCGTCACCATCGGTTTCGAGCGTGGCGACGCCGTGTCCATCGATGGTGAGCGCCTGTCCCCGGCGACCCTGCTGGCCAAGCTGAACCAGCTCGGCCACGATAACGGCATCGGCCGCCTCGACCTCGTGGAGAACCGCTTCGTCGGCATGAAGAGCCGGGGCATGTACGAGACCCCCGGCGGCACGATCCTGCTGCCCGCCCACCGGGCGATCGAATCGATCACCCTCGACCGGGGCGCCGCGCACCTTAAGGATCAGCTGATGCCGCAATACGCGGAACTGATCTACAACGGCTTCTGGTTCTCCCCCGAGCGGGAGATGCTCCAGGCGCTCATCGACAAGAGCCAGGAGAAGGTCACCGGCACGGTGCGGCTCAAGCTGTACAAGGGCGGCGTCCACGTGATCGGCCGGGAGAGCCCGAACTCCCTGTACGATCAGGACCTCGTGACCTTCGAGGAGGGGGCCGTCGCCTACGATCACCGGGACGCGGCGGGCTTCATCAAACTCAACGCCCTCAGGCTGCGGACCCTGGCCCAGCGCAAGAAGCGCGAGGGCTGATCACCGCCGGAGGCAGGCCGCCAGCGATTCGGTCCGCCCCATCAACCCCTGGATGCGCGCCGCCCTGCGGCGCACAACCGGGGAGGGGCGTCCGGCGCTGCGCAGGATCGGGTTGGGCAGGACGGCGGCCAGCAAGGCCGCCTCGTTGCGGGTGAGCGCGCTCGCATCCTTGCCGAACCAGTGGCGGCTGGCCGCCTGCGCCCCGTAGATCCCGTCCCCCCATTCCGCGACGTTGAGGTAGATCTCCATCATCCGCCGCTTGCCCCAGAGGGCGTCCAGCACCAGCGCCAGGGGAATCTCCAGGGCCTTGCGGAGATAGGAGCGCCCCGGCCAGAGGAAGACGTTCTTCACCGTCTGCATGGCGATGGTGGAGGCGCCCCGCGAGGGGGCCTCGTCGTCCTCCACCGCCTCGCGCAGGGCGCCGAAATCGACGCCATTATCCAGGCAGAACCGCTGATCCTCGGAGGTGAGCACCGCCAGCGGCAGGGCGGGGGCGATGCGGGTGAGGGGTACGGCCTGACGATCCACAGGTTGTAGTGTCAACCATCGGCCGAGCATCAGGGTCGACGGCGGCATCACCGCGCTATAGACGAGCGCGAGCGTAAGCGTGAGAACCACGAGGATCGCGGGGAGCAGGAGCACCAGCCCCACCGCCCGGCGAAAGGGGGCGCCGCCCCGCGGCCGAGTCGCGGAGGGCGATGACTCCGGCATCCCCGGCGGTCGGTCAATACGGCCGTCCCTGACCTCGTTGTCCCTCACGCCGATGCCTGTTCCACCCCGCACGGCCAGATCCGGACGCAGCGCCTTATGACCTCGAATCCTTCAACGCAGGCACAAGCCCGTCCGGTCAAGGCGGAATCCTCCGCGCCAGACTTCACGCACAGGTTGTCTCAGGTGGCCGAGCAGGTCGAGACCTTCCTCGTGGAGCGCCTCGGGCCCCAGGTCGGCCAGGGCGAGATCGTCCGGCCGCCCCGCCTGATGGAGGCGATGCGCCACGCGGTGCTGGGCGGCGGCAAGCGGCTGCGCCCGTTCCTGGCCATCGAGACCGCGCGGATGCTGGGCGGCACCGAGGCGGCGGCGCTGGCCGCCGGGGCCGGCGTCGAGCTGGTCCACTGCTATTCCCTCGTCCACGACGACCTGCCGGCGATGGACGATGACGACATGCGCCGGGGCAAGCCCACGGTGCACAAGGCCTATGACGAGGCCACGGCGATCCTGGTGGGTGACGCCCTGCAGACCCTCGCCTTCGAGGTGGTGGCCGACCCGTCGTGGCAGCCCGATCCGGCGATCCGTGCCGACCTCGTCCTAGGGCTCGCCCGCGCCTCCGGCCTCGGCGGCATGGTGGGCGGCCAGCTCCTCGATCTCACCGCCGAGGGCCGCTTCGGAGCGGTGGACCTCGACGTGGACGATACCCTGCGGATGCAGGCGATGAAGACCGGGGCGATCCTCGCCTTCTCCGTCGAGGCGGGGGCGATCGTCGGCGGCGCCGACGAAGGCCAGCGCGCGGCGCTGCTGCGCTACGGCCACGCCCTCGGCCAAGCCTTCCAGATCGCCGACGACATCCTGGACCGGGAGGCGTCCCCCGAGGCGATGGGCAAGGCCACCGGCAAGGACAAGGATGCCGGCAAGGCGACCCTTGTCGATCGCCTCGGCCTCGACGGCGCCCGCGCCGAATGCGACCGGCTCGTCGCGGTCTGCGAGGACGCCGTGTCCCAATGGGGCGAGGGCGCCCGCACCCTGCGCGACGCCGCCCGCTTCACGGTGGCCCGCAAGACCTGATCGGCCGTTCGGG
>JAKONI010000256.1 GCA_022702015.1 Beijerinckiaceae bacterium
GAGCGTCGTCACCGCCGGAGCCCCGGCGGACCGGCGGGGCCGAGGAAGCCCGGGGCCATCGGTCCGGGGCCGGGGCCGGTATTCGGGCCGGGCGTCATCCCCGGGACCCGCAGGCGGGGGTCGCCCGCGCCCAACGGTGTGAAATCGGGGCCGCGCGACGGGCCACCCTCCTGCGGCGGGCGGATGTCGCCGCCGCCGGGCCGCAGGTTGAACGAGGGGCCGGGTTCCCGGCCACCGAGCTCCCCACCGATGCGGCCGGAGGCGCGATCCGGGATGTTGCGTAGGTCGAGGTTGTCCCGCTCGTAGCGGAAGCGCGGCTCCTCCGGGCGCGGATTGTCCCGGCCTGGCGCCTGCGGGGCGATCCGCTCCTCGGCCCTCAGGCGCTCCACCGTCAGGTTCCCGTCCGGCGCCACCCGCGCGGTCACCACCGCCCGGACGCTCCCCTGCCGGGGGATCGCGGCGCCGGGGCGGCCGTTCACCGGCAGGCCCGAGCCGAGTTCGAGGCCCGAACCCGTCCGGCCGATATAGGCCTCGATCGACAGGCTCCGCAGGCCCGGCGGGAACGGAAGGCCGGTCTCGGCCGCGTTCGTCACCCGCAGGGCTCCCGCCTCGGCGGCTCCCGTCACCATCGCCCGCTTGCCGGGGGGCAGCGTGTCGGCCCCCCGGAGGCGCAGGCCGCCGATGGCCAGGGTCCCGTCGGGGGCCCGGCGGACGGGGCCGGCGACCCGGTCCGGGCCGGTGTCGCGCCGCTCCACGAGGCTCGCGACGATCACCCCGTCCGGCCGGCGCAGGCCGCTCACCGCCACCCGGGTGCCGGGCTTCCACTCGCCGGCGAGCCCCGCGACCGTGACCCGCTGGCCGAGGACGACGAGGCGCCCCGGCGCGGCCGATTCCACGGGGCCAACCACCTCGCTCGCCACCTCGATGCGCTGCGTGGAGAGGCCCCCCTGGCCGGGGCGCGCCACCACATGCACCACTTGGCCGATCCTGAGGGCGGCGGCCGTGGCGGGCTCCCCGTCGATCCGCACGGCGACATCCTGCGGATAGGCGATGCGCAGGTCGTTCACGATGATCGAGCCGAACCGCCGGATGGTCCCGATCACCCCGGTTCCCCCGAGGCCCCGGTCGCCGCCGCCGGGAAGGGGGCCGCCGGGAAGGGGGCCGCCGGGTGGTCCCGCCGGGGTCGGATCCGGCCGGGCGCCGGTCCCGCCGATTCCCTGGTCGCGGGGGGCGTCCTGGGGCCGGGCGGTCCAGGGGAGCAAACCGGCGGTGCCGGCCAGGATCCGCAGGATGGTGCGGCGGTGCGGGGCTTGGGCCATCTCGCGGGTCCTCAGCGCCCGTCCGGGCGCTCGGCGCCCCCGGCCTGACCTTCCTTCTCCCGGTAGACGTAGACCCCGAAGTTCCAGCGGTGCGGGCCACCGGGATCGGAGTCGCAGGCCGCGTGGGCTTCCCGGTTGGCCTGGGCGAGGGCTTCCATCGCCAATTCGCGGGCGCGCAACTCTAGTTTAGTAGCCAACTCTTCTGACAACCCATCGTAATGGACCGCCCGCTCCATGAAACGCGGGTTGGGTGCCATGATGTTCGTGGCGGCGGCCGCGACGTGATCATGCAGATTGCGCCCGAAATAGTAAAGTTGGGCGTCCGCGTTGCCGTCGGCCCGGGGGATGTAGGCCGATTCGGCCAGCACGATCCGGTCCTGCCCGTCGGCGAAGACGAGACCCCGGTCGAGCCATTCATCGAGGACGGCCCGGGGTCGGACGTCGCGGGTCACGCCAGCCACGAGGCCCTCGAAGGAGGGGTGGCCCGCCTCGGCGGTGCGAGGCAGGGGCAGGGGCTGACCGTCCCGGCCGGTGAAGGCGGGATCCGCGATCCAGCGGGCGACGATCCGGCTCGTCCGCGACAGGGTGGCGGGCACGGCGCTCACCGGCGCCCCGGCTCCCCGCAGCCGGCGCACCTCCTTGCGGTGGATGCCGGTCAGCAGGGAGACCCGGCTGTCGGTCTGCTCCTTCCCGGGCAAGGTGAAGTCGTACTCGGCCACGTTGACGTAGATCTCCCGCAGGAGATCGGTCAGCGATGGGAAAGTGATTCCCCGGGCCACGAGCAGGCGCACGAGGGGCCGCAGCAGCCGCGCGAGGGGCGCGTGCAGGCCCTGACCTTCCTGCGAGGGATCGGAGCTTTGGGACATCCCGTGATCCTATCGAACGGCCACCGTGGGACACAATCCCACGAAGTGCGACCGCACACGTTTGGCCACGCTTTCCGCATTGACGTGGGAATTTTGCACACGTAACTTCTGCGTGTGGTCAAATTTCCCACGCAGAGACGGGAAGGGGCAACCGGGCATGGCTGACGTCACACGCATTCTGGTCGCCGGACCACTACCGCCCATGACCCTCCACGCCACCCGGCGCCACCGGATCGGCGCCGACGATTCCCTTTCGCGGGTGGGACGCCTCGCTTGGCTCCTCACCGCGCTCTGCCTGCCCGTCCTCGGTCTTACCTTCGCGGATCTGGTCCATCGCGCGGGAAGACAGGGGACGTTGCAGGCCGCTGCCCCGATGATCCCCTCAGCCGGGGCAGCGGCTCCCTCCGGCGTCACTCGGGCCGACGCTGTCGTCCGGGTGACGCCACCCTTCCTCCGGCGGGACGGACGGGCATGACCACGCTGGTCGCCGGTCCACCCCTCGATCCCCCCGAAGAAGGTTCGCCCCCGCCCAAGCCCCGCGACCGAAGCCGGCGCGGGGAGGCCGAAGCCTGCGGCGGCGCGCCGGTCCTCGACCTCGCGCTCTGCCTCATCCTGGCCGTCACCGTCATCGGGCTGCTCCTCGCCCTGTGAGGATCCGCCCGGCCCGGGGACCTCGCCCGCGCCCATGAAAGCCCCACCATGCGAAACCTCACAAAGGCCGCGCTCTCCGGCGCGGCGGCCCTGTCGTTCGCGACCTGCGTCCAGGCCGCCGACCTCCCCCGTGTCGCCCCGCCGCCGCCGCCCCCGCCCGCCCTTCCGGTCTTCACCTGGACGGGTTTCTACGCGGGCGTGAATGCCGGCTACGCCTTTCCGGCCGGGGGCAGCGGCTTCACCGACCCCACCTACGGCACGGTCACGGGGGGCGGCCGGTCCGGCGGCTTCGCGGGGGGCGGGCAGATCGGCTACAACTACCAGTTCACGCCGGGCTCCGGCTTCGTCGTCGGCATCGAGACCGACATCCAGGGCGCGGCCCTCGCCAAGGCCGACGCCGCCTATCTCGGCACCGCCCCGTATTACAGCGTCCGCCCGAGCCTCGATTACTTCGGGACCGTGCGCGGCCGCGTCGGCTACGCCTTCGACCGGGTGCTGGTCTATGGGACGGGGGGCTTCGCCTATGGCGGGGGTTCGCTGCCCTCGGCCGCCAGCGCCTATCCCTATACCCTCCCGAGCACGACCCGGACGGGCTACGCGGTCGGCGGCGGCGTCGAGTACGCCTTCACCGAGAAACTGTCGGTCAAGGTCGAGGCCCTGTACCTGCATCTCGGCCGCGGCTTCACCGGGGCGACCACCTACAACAGCAGCACCAACGCATATTATGGCGCCGGCCGCTCCGATGCCGGCTTCGCGCTGGTGCGGGCCGGGTTGAACTACCGGTTCTGAGGCGTCTGCCGCCCCGGTGGGATCGCGAGCGCGACGCGGGATCGTCCCCGCCGATCCCGGGCTTGCCCGGTTCAGGCAAGCCCGATCCGGGTGGGGAGGGACCTCGTGTTCGGAGCCTGGCCGAACACTCCACATCCATCCCGCCCTCGGCCTGATTCCGGGCGGCTGCACCGCGCCTCAGGAGGAGTGGCAGGACAGACCGGTTTCCCGGTCAGGCTCTCCGGTCGAGGTGGAAGATGGGAGTAGCCGGCCGCGCGGTCGGCGCGGTCCGGCGTCCCCCGTCAGGCCGCGTCGGCGGGGGTCGGCGCCGCCTTGGGGCCGCCCTTCGCGACACCCACCAGGGCCGGGCGCAGCACCCGGTCCCCGATGACGTAGCCCGTCTGCATCACCTGCACCACGGTGCCGGCCGGCACGTCGGGGTTCGGCACCTCGAACATCGCCTGATGGCGATTCGGGTCGAACCTCTGGCCATGGGGCTCCACCGGCTTCACCCCGTGGCGCTCCATGTTCTTGGCGAGGTCGCGCTCGGTCAGCTCGATGCCGTCGATCAGGCTCTTGAGGGCGCCGTCGGCCGCCGCGCGCTGGTCGGCGGGGACGCTCTCCAAAGCCCGGCGGAGGTTGTCGGCCACGTTGAGCACGTCCCGGGCGAAGTTCGTCACCGCATAGGCCCGCGCGTCCGCCACCTCGCGCTCGGTGCGGCGGCGCAGGTTCTCCATCTCCGCCAGCGTCCGCAGCGTCCGGTCCTTCAACTCGTCACGCTCGGCGGTGAGCAGGGCGAGCGCTTCGGCCACGGGGTCGACCGCGGCCTCGGCATGGGCCGGGGCGGCCTCGTCCTGGGGCTGGGAGGGGACGTCCTGGGGCTTGTCGTCGTTCGTCATCGCATCTTCGAAGATTGTCGGCCCGGAGGAAAAGCCGGGCGTGATATCAGGCCGCGACCTCACGAAATCAACCCGAGCCATTCCGCTTTGACGAAGCATCGCCGTGCCGGGGCCGCCCCCCGCCGGCACAGCGACGGGGCTCGCGTCCTATCGGCCGGCGGGCATATCCACCACCAGCGCGACGAGGCGGCGAACCGCCGGCAGCACCACAAGGAGGGTCGGGAAGGCCACGAGCCACGACGCGCCCCAGGAGAGGGGCCAGCGGTGGAGCAACTCCGTCGTCAGGCCGAACCCGAGGGCGGTCACGATGAACGAGACGATGAAGGTCATCATCACGGAGAGCGTCAGCGGCATGAGAATGCCGGCCCAGCGGGCGGAAAGCTTCTTGCCGGAGGAACGGGGTGTGGAAGGCATGGGACAGTCCGAAAGGATGTCCACCGGGTCCGGAGCGCATCACGCATCCGCCCGGTGGAACCGGGGTTGGATGCGTTGCCTGACGTCGGACGCTTACGGCACCCGAAGGTGCGAGGTGAGCAAAACATCCCCGCGCCGTCCAGTCAAGGCTGTTCACGCCTCCCGGGGCGGGGGCGCGGCCACCAGCGCCTCGAGGCCCTCGGCCTTCAGCATCGCCACGTCACCCGCGAACACCTCCAGCACCGCCTTGCGGATCGCCACCTGCCGGTCGGGCTGGGTCACGCGGGTGCCGGTGAGGTCGGTCACGTAGAACACGTCCACCGCCCGCTCGCCGAAGGTGGCCACATGCGCCGAGGTGATGTTGAGCGAGAGGCCGCCCAGCGCCGTCGTCAGGTCGAACAGCAGGCCGGGCCGGTCGAGCCCCGTCACCTCCACCACCGTCTCCCGGCTCGACAGGGCGTTGTCGATGGTCACGTCCGGGGGCACGAGGAACGTCTTCGCCCGGGCGCTTGTGGAGGGGTGCTTGTCGGCCACGAGTTCGGCGATGCGGATCTCGCCCTTCAGCGCCCGGTCGATCACGTCGGTGACGCGGCGCAGGCGCCGTTTCTCGTCCTCGTCCCGGTCGAAGGCGCGGGAGATAACGAAGGTGTCCAGCGCGAAGCCGTCGGTGGTGGTGAAGATCTGCGCGTCGACGATGTTGGCCCCGGCCGCCGCGCAGGCCCCGGTGACGATGGCCAGCAGGCGCGGATGGTCCGGCGAGTAGACGGTGATCTCGGTCACGCCGCGCACCGGATCGAGACCGACCTCGGTGGCGCTGGTGCGGCCCTCCTCCACGGTCTGCCGGAGCATCCGGGCGTTCTTGATCTGCCGGGCGGTGTCGACCTTGAGCCAGTAGGCCTGCTTGTGGCGGGCGGCGTAGGCGTCGAATGCCTGCGAGTCCCAGTCGGGGAGCTGCTCGCGCAGGCTCATCTGGATCAGGCGCACCCGGTCGGTGCGGGCGATCTCGGAATGGCCGCCGGAGAGGTAGACCTCCGTCTCGTCGTAGAGGGTGCGCAGCAGCGTGCCCTTCCAGGCGGTCCAGACGCCGGGACCCACCGCCGTGATGTCGGCCACGGTGAGGATCGTCAGCAGCTTCAGCCGCTCCAGGGTCTGCACGGTGGCGGCGAAGCGCTCGATGGTCTTGTGGTCCGAGAGGTCGCGGCTCTGGGCCGTCATCGACATCAGCAGGTGGTGTTCCACCAGCCACGCCACCGTCTCCGTCTCGGCCGGGCTCAGGCCGAAGCGCGGGCACAGCTTCTGCGCGATCTGGGCGCCGGCGATGGAGTGGTCCTCAGGGCGGCCCTTGGCGATGTCGTGCAGCAGGATCGCCACGTAGAGGGCGAGGCGGTTGTGGATGCTGTGCACCAGCCGGGTGACCAGGGGATAAATCTCCTCGACCCGCCCGTTCTCGATGGAGGACAGGACGCCGACGGTCCGCAGCAGGTGCTCGTCCACCGTGAAGTGGTGGTACATGTTGAACTGCATCATCGCCACGACGCGGCCGAAATCGGGGATGAACCGGCCGAGCACGCCGGCCTCGTTCATCTCTCGCAGGGCCTCCTCCGGGGCGTTGCGCGAGGTGAGGATCTCCAGGAACAGGCGGTTGGCCTCCCCGTCGCCGCGGAGCGACGGGGTGATGAGGCGCAGCGACCGGGTGGCGAGCCGCTTGGCGTCGGGGTGGATCGGCACGTTGTGCCGGTCCGCCAGCCAGAACAGGCGGAGCAGGTTCACGGGGTCGCGCTCGAAGGCTTCCTCGGCGCGCAGGTTCACCCGCCCGTGGTCGATCCAGAAATCCTCCGCCTCCACCGAGGTCGCCCGGAAGCGGTCGCGGAACCGGCCGATCCAGCGGTCGAGGACCGGGGTGCGCTTGGCGTGGCTGGCCTCCATCTCGGCGCTGACGATGGCGGTGAGGTCGCCCACGTCCTTGGCGACCCGGAAGTAGGACTTCATGAACCGCTCGACGCCGGAGAGGCCGCCCCGGGCCCCGTAACCGAGGCGCTCGGCGATCCGCGGCTGGAGTCCGAAGGACAGGCGCTCCTCGGCGCGCTTGGTGGCGAAGTGCATGTGGCAGCGGACCCGCCACAGGAACTCGTCGCATCGCTCGAAGAGGTTGTATTCCTCCTGGGTGAACAGGCCGGCGCCGACGAGTTCGCTCTGGTCGCGGACCCGGTAGGTGTATTTCGCGATCCAGAACAGGGTGTTGAGGTCGCGCAGCCCCCCCTTCCCGTCCTTGACGTTGGGCTCCACGAGGTAGCGGGACGAGCCCGCCTTGGAGACCCGGCCGTCGCGCTCCCGCAGCTTCGCCTCGACGAATTCGGAGGCCGAGCCGACGATCACCTCGGCGTCGAACCGCGTCACCAGTTCCTCGAACAGGGCGCGGGAGCCGAACAGGAAGCGGGCCTCCAGCAGCGCCGTGCGGATCGTCATGTCCGCGCGGCCCTCGCGCAGGCACTCCTCCACCGAGCGGGTGGCGTGGCCGACCTTCAGCTTCAGGTCCCACAGGACGTAGAGCATCGCCTCCACGACACTCTCGGACCACGCGGTCTGCTTGTAGGGAAGCAGGAACAGCAGGTCGATGTCCGAGCCCGGCGCCATGGTCCCCCGGCCGTAGCCGCCGGTGGCCACCACCGCGAATTGCTCGCCGGTGGAGGGGTTGTCGTTCGGGTAGAGGCGCCAGACCACCGCGTCGTGGATCGCCCGCACCACCGCGTCCATCAGGTGCGACAGGCTCCGGGCGCAGGCCATCCCGTTGCGGTCGCGCAGGAGCCGCGCCTCCGCCTCCCGGTGGCCGGCCTCCAGCACCCGCTTCAGTTCGGGCACCAGGGCGCCGCGCAGCCGGATCGGCTCGCGGATGTCCCGGTCGAGGCCGGCGAGGATCTGTTCAAGCTCTGCGGTGGGGTCGAGCATATCCCCCGTTAGCATGATCCGCCGCCAGCGCCAGTCATCGTGGTGCCGGGGAAGAATGATCTCGCACGACCGTACTTATTAGAGGACGTTTCGTTTGACCGAGCGAACGCTCCGCCCTAGCTTCCGCCTCCGTTCAGAACGAGGAGACGACCCGATGTCGCTGGCCCGCCGCAAGATCCTGGGCGCCGCCTTCGCCCTGGCGCTTCTGGGAGCGGGGCCGGCGGCGGCCGCGCCCACCGAGGTGCGGCTCGATTGGGCGACCTACAATCCCCTGAGCCTGCTCCTGAAGGAGCGGGGCTATCTGGAGGAGGCGCTGAAGCCCAAGGGCATCGCCGTGCGCTGGGTGCAGTCGCTCGGCTCCAACAAGGCGCTGGAATTCCTCAAGGCCGGGGCGATCGACATCGGCTCGGCCGCCGGGGCCGCCGCCCTGGTGGCGCGGATCAACGGCAACCCGATCAAGGCGATCTACGCCTTCTCGCGGCCGGAATGGACGGCCCTCGTCACCCGCAAGGACACGGGCATCACCAAGCCCGCCGACCTCAAGGGCAAGCGCATCGCGGTGACGCGGGGCACCGATCCGCACATCTTCCTGATCCGCACCCTCCAGGGCGCCGGTCTCACGGAGAAGGATGCCAAGCTGGTGCTGCTCCAGCACGCGGACGGGCGCACCGCCCTCGACCGGGGCGACGTCGACGCCTGGGCGGGCCTCGACCCGATGATGGCCTCGGCCGAGATCGAGAACGGCGACGTGCTGTTCCACCGGGACGCGGCGGCCAACACCTGGGGCCTGCTCGATGCGCGGGAGAGCTTCGCCAAGGAGAACCCGGACCTCGTGCGCCTCGTCGTGGCGGCCTACGAGCGGGTGCGGGAGGAGGCCCGGAAGGATCCCGCCGCCCTCAAGGCGGCACTCATCGCGGCGACCAAGCTCCCCGATCCGGTCGTGACGCGCCAGCTCGAGCGCACGGACCTGTCGCAGCCGGCCGTCGGCCCGGCGCAGGCCGAGTCGATTCGCGCCGCCGGCCTCGCCCTGCAACAGGCCGGGGTGATCGCGGCGGATGTCGACGTGCGGAAGGCCGTCGATGGGCTGATCGACCCGGCCTTCAA
>JAKONI010000263.1 GCA_022702015.1 Beijerinckiaceae bacterium
CGCCCGGCGGGGCAGGCCGGCCTCGGCCAGCAGGTGGCGCTTCAGGAGCTGGAAGTCCTCGCAATCGCCGATGCCGTCCTCGGCGAGGTCCCAGCGGTCGGCGACGTGCAGATGATCCATGTCGGTCTTGGGCTCCACCGCCTTGTTGATGCGGCGGTTGACCGAGACGATCGTGGCCCAGATGGCGGGGGTGAGGGTGATCTTCGTCGCCTCGGTCCGGTCCACGGCGCATTCCGCGGCGTAGTCCTGGCAGAAGGTCGTCCAGGCGGCGATGGGCTTGGCATCGCCCCGCACCCGGGCACCGACATCGCCGCTGGGGAGGCTCGCCATGGTCTGGCCGGCGGAGGCCGTGACGGTGAGGGCTGCGACCGCGAAGGCGGCGGCGCCGAGGCGGCGCCCCAGCGTCGATGCTGCACCCCGAACCGTGGAAGCCGCGAACACCATTGCCGGGACCCAACCGTTAAGCTCTCGTTAACGAAAGCTCTCACGTTGGAGGCTCTACGGCAATCGGGCACTTAGCAAAAGGTTAATGCTGTGGGGATTGTGGGGCGCTGGACCGTAGTTTGACATCGCCCTGGGGCTCATAAGTATGGTTAACGCCTTGTCTTGCCGACAGCCTTTCGGGCAACCCGTGCGGAGCCCCACCCCCGCCGTCCCCGACGGTCGCCGGGAAAATCGGGCCGCGTGGCCTGAGCGCCTCGCCTGTGGCCGCCCGCCGGCGTAAAATCCCCCTTTCCCACGACGGAGCGAGTTCGCGTGCGCCTCACCCAGCTGACCCATCACGACCTCGACGGTTATGGCGCCTCCACGGTCGCCGCCGCCTGCGCCACGGTGGGCCGAGTCATCCATATCCCTCGGTACAGCGATGTCGGGCCGGTCTTCGAGGAAGAGATCAAGCGCCTCGGCAAGGCCAGCGCGGCTGAAACCCTGCTGATGACGGATCTGGGGCTGGAGGAGCAGACGATCGCCGGCTTCAAGCGATTCGCCGCCATGAACCGGCGGCGGGACACCGAGAAGCACCGCCTCGTCGTCCTCGACCACCACGCCTCGTCCCTCGACCAGCTCGGGCGGCAGGGCTTCGAGGCGGCGCCTGTGGCCGACCGGCCGGGCTTGCATCAGGCGGATTTCGGCGACCCGGAGATCACTGTCCTCATCGATGAGGATTCCTGCGCCACGGCGATGACCTTCACTCACCGGGCGCTGTTCGCCCAGCATGAGCCCGAGCGGCCGGACGACCTGGCGGCGCTGATTGCCGCCGTCGATGCCCTGGACCTCTGGCGGAAGGACAATCCGGCCTTCCCCGGCGGCACCGCCCTCGACGAAGTGTTCTGGGACAACGCCACCAACCTCGTGCCGCCGGGCCACTCCTGGCACGACCGCTTCGTCTCGGACCTGCTGCTGGCCGCCGCCGCACGCCTGCGCGAGGGGGCGAAGCCGGCCGGGCTCGAAGCCGAGGCGGTGGCCATGCGCACCCGCATCGCCGACCGCCTCCTCGCCGACGCCCCGGACGACGACCGCGACCTCACCACCCGTGCCCGCCTCGCCAAGGCGCTGGCCCGGTCCGAAAGCCTGTTCCACCCCCTGAAGGACGGCACCCTGCTCTCCTTCGGGCTGGATTCCGGCATGTTCCAGCGCGTCAGCGATCGCATCATGGAGGCCGGCCGGGCCAAGCGCGTCGTCAACGTGCAGCGGATGGGGACCCTGTCCTTCCGGTCCATCGACGGGACCGCCCTCGACGGGGCGCGCCTGTTCCGTGGCGGCGGACACCGGGACGCGGCGGGCGGGCGCCTGCCGGGTGGCTCGGCCTTCTCCCTGGCGGACGCCATCGCCCAGGTGGAGCCGGTCCTCAACCCCGAGAAGCCCGCCGGCTCGGACAGCCCCTTCGCCGCGCTCAAGAACTTGAAGGTGTAGCGTCGACGCGCGCTTCCCTCCCCCTCTGCGGGGGAGGGACACCAGGAGGCCCTTCGGGGCCGACTACAGCCGGAAATCCTCGCCCAAATACAGCCGCCGGGCCTCCGGGTTCGCCACGATCTCCTCCGGCGTCCCCTCCGTGAGGATCCGACCGGAATGGGCGATGTAGGCCCGGTCGATCAGCCCGAGCGTCTCACGGACGTTATGGTCGGTGATGAGAACACCGATGCCGCGCTGCTTGAGGTGCTTCACGAGGTCCTGGATATCGCCCACCGCGATCGGATCGATGCCGGCGAAGGGCTCGTCGAGGAGCATGAAGGTCGGGGAGGAGGCCAGGGCCCGGGCGATCTCGCAGCGCCGCCGCTCACCGCCGGAGAGGGCGATGGAGGGCGACTTGCGCAGCCGGGCGATGTCGAACTCCTCCAGCAGCGATTCGAGCTTGCGCCCCCGCTCCTTCCGGTCGGGCTCGACCACCTCCAGCACGGCGCGGATGTTGTCCTCGACGCTGAGTCCCCGGAAGATCGAGGCTTCCTGGGGCAGGTAGCCGATGCCGAGGCGCGCCCGCTGATACATCGGGAGATGGGTGATCGGCAGGCCGTCGAGGGTGATGTGGCCGAGATCGGCCGTCACCAGGCCGGTGATCATGTAGAAGATCGTCGTCTTGCCGGCGCCGTTCGGCCCCAACAGACCCACCGCCTCGCCGGTGCGGACCGTCAGACCGGCCTCGTGCACCACGGTCCGCGCGCCATAGCTCTTGCGCAGGCCCCGGACGCTGAGGATCCCCGGGCCACCCTCGGCCGTCGGCACCGGGGCGTCCGTTCCCGGTCCCACGGGGGCCCTTGCCCGGCGACCGAACAGCCGCCCAAGCAGGGACCGGCGGCGCGGTGCCGCCGCTTCGGCCTGGAATGCCACGGAGGTGCTCAATCGGCCTGCGCGCGCGGCTTCGCCGGCGGGGTCACGCATCCCTTGCCCTTGGCATCCTTGCCGTCCGACTTGTCGCCCGGCACGAACATCGCCGAGACGCGCCCACCCGCCACGGGGTCCATGTTCGCCCGGCCGGAGGCCATATCGTAGACGAGGCGCTGCCCCCGGGTGACGTTCTGGCACTGGCTGAGGACGACGTTGCCGGTGAGCACGACCCGCTTGGCGTCCTGATCGAACACCGCGTGGTCGCCGGTGGCCACCTGATCCTTCTGCGTCACCGTCACGGGGCCGGCACACTCGACCTTCTTGATCCCGTTCTCGGCCGGGTTCTTGGGCGCGGGCTCCTCGCCCTCGGCGGGCTTGTCCTTCGCGCCGGACTCGGCTTGGTCCTTTCCGCGCTTATAGAACACGGTCATCGTCGTGCAGCGGATGGTGCTCTCGCCCTGCACCGCCACGACGTTGCCGGCGAAAATCGCCTTGTTCTCCTTGTCGAACACGTCGAGCCGGTCGGCGTCGATCTTGATCGGCTCCTTGCCGCTGCCGCCGATGGCGCCGAAGCCCGACGGCGCATCACCCTTGGCACCCTTCTGGGCCAGAGCCGGCACGGAGGAGGCGAGGCAGGCCGCCAGGACGAGGGCGAGGACGCGAGGCTGGGTCATCACCGGCCCTCCACGGGGGCGGCATCCGAGGTCCGAACCGGCTCCGGGGCCGTGCCGTCCTTCGCCTTGCCGGGGGTTTCAGGTTTGATGAACACGTGAACGTTGCCGATGAACGAGACGACCTTGCCGTTCTCGACCACATCGAGCCCGTCCGCATCGACCGTGCCGCGCTGGGTGGTTACGGTAACCGGATCCTTCGAGACGATGGATCCGGTCTTGAAGGCGATGGCGGCGGTCTTCAGCTTCGCCTCCTCGCCCTTGTCGGTCCACACCCGCACGTCGGTCTTCAGATCCAGGGCCTCGCGGGCGCTGTCGAACAGACCGGTGGCGGCCGAGAGCCGGGCGACCCCGCCCTGGTCGTCGGTGGTGATGTGACCGCGCATCTGCTCCAGCTCGATCTGGCTCGGCTTGCGCACGTCCTGGAGGGCCGCCTCGGCGGTCACCTCGTAGGCCCGCGTTCCCTTGCGGAAGCCGGAGAGGCGAGGATTCTCCATCCGCACCTTCGAGCCGGCAAGGGTCACCGACCCCACCGAGACGCCCGGCAGGTTCGCGGCGAAGGGATTGAACAGGTGGGCGAGCAGCACGGCCGTCGCGCCGCCGGCCATGGCGGGAATCAGCCGTCGCAGCCAGCGGACATGCGCGCTATGGCGCGACGCCCGGGCATGGATCCGGCTGCGGGCAGCAGCGAGTGCCTGTCCTGTGCCGGCTTCGGCCTCGACGAGAATCATGCCGTGTCCAGTGGGCGGGGACCGAAATCCGCGCCAGAGATGAAAGCCGCGCCTGCGGCCCCCACCGCGCCCGCGCTGTCGACCGGGGCATGACCCCGTCCGGTGGCGAAGTTATGACCCCCACGTTTCCGAATGATCAACCGTCCCATAGTTGTCCCGCGTGTTCGGGCACACGCGGGACACGAATAGTGCGGTCCGGCGCCTCAGTTCGCCGGGTTTCGGGACGCCGCGAGGGCCGTGGCGACCCGCCGGGCGAAGGCTGCCGGGTCGCGCGGGCTGTCGCCATCCTGGATCCGGGCGAGATCGAGGAGCGTGCCGGCCACCTCGGCAATCTCCGATTCGGGGGCGTCGGCGAAGGCCCGGATCAACGGATGGCGGGGGTTGATCTCCAGCGCGGGCTTGCCCGCCCCGCTGGCCCGCCCGGCCCGGCGCAGCAGGCGCTGCATCTGGAGATCGGGGCCGGCCCCGCCGGACGAGAGGACCACGGCGCTGTCCACCAGCCGGTCCGTGGTGCGGACATCCGCCACATCCTCGGTGAGCGCGGCCTTCACCGCCGCGACGAAGGTCTCGATGCCCTCGGCCGGGGGGGCCTCGCCGCCCTCGGGGGCGAACTTCGACAGGTCGAGGTTGCCCTTCGTGACCGACTGGAGCGCCTTGCCCTCGAAGCTGCCGAGCTGCTCCGGCCAGAACGCATCCACGTGATCCGACAGCAGCAGGACCTCCAGCCCACGGGCGCGGAAGCCTTCGAGCTGGGCCGAGGATTTCAGCGCCTCCTGATCGTCGGCGACGAGGTAGTAGATCGCCTCCTGCCCGTCCTTCATCCGGCCGATATAGTCGGCGAGCGAGGTCCAGCCCTCCACCGCCGAGGAGCGGAAGCGCAGGAGCGTGGCGATTTCGGACCGGCGCTCGAAATCCTCGTAGATGCCTTCCTTGATGACCGGGCCGAAGTTCTCCCAGAAGGTCTCGTAATCCTCGTTCTTCTTGGCGCGGCTGGTCAGCTCGGTGATGACCCGGCCGGTGACCGCCTTGCGGATCTTGGCGAGCGCCGGCGTCGCCTGGAGCATCTCGCGGGAAACGTTGAGCGGTAGGTCCTCGGTATCGACGACGCCCTGCACGAAGCGCAGCCAGGACGGCAGGAGGTCGGCCTCGTCGGTGATGAACATGCGCCGGACATGCAGGCGCACCTTGCTCCGGCGCTCGTCCTCCATCGGCTGGAACGGCTTCATTCCGGGGACGAACAGCAGGGCGGAGAATTCGAGTTGCCCCTCGGCCCGCCAATGCAGCGTCGCCCAGGGCTTGTCGAAGTTCATCCCCACCGACCGGTAGAACTCGGCGTACTGCTCCTCGGTGATCTCGGATTTCGGCTTGCGCCACAGGGCCGTGCCCTGGTTGGCGGCCTCGTCCTGCCCGTCGCGGACGATCGCCACGGGGACGGTGATGAAGTCCGCCCACTTCCGCACGAGGTGATCGAGGCGGTAAGGCTCAAGGTACTCGTCGGCATCCTCCTTCACGTGCAGGACGATGTCGGTGCCGGGCTCGGCGCGCTGCGCCGGCTCCAGGGTGTAGCTGCCCTGGCCGTCGGACGCCCAGGTCCAGGCATCCTCGCTCCCGACCTTGCGGGACGTGACGGTCACGCGGTCGGCCACCATGAAGGCCGAATAGAAGCCCACGCCGAACTGGCCGATCAGGCTCGGACGGTCCTCGGCCTTGGCCGCCTCGAGGCTCTGCGAGAAGGCGCGGGTGCCCGAGCGGGCGATGGTGCCGAGGCTGGACGCCAGATCCTCCTTGGCCATGCCGATGCCGGCATCCGAAACCGTCAGGGTCCGGGCCTCCTTGTCGGGGGCGATGCGGACCTTGGCATCCGGCGGCAGGGCGCTGGACTGGCTGGTCAGCGCCTCGAAGCGGCGCCGGTCCATCGCGTCGGCGGCGTTGGCGACCAGTTCGCGCAGGAAGATCTCGCGTTCGGAATAGAGCGCGTGCACGACGAGATCGAGGAGGCGACCCACCTCCGCCCCGAACTCGTGCCGCTCGATCGTCTCGCTCACGGAATAACACTCCGGTCAGGTTCAGGAATTGGCGCCGCGCATATGCCGCCGAACGCGGCGGTTTTCAATGCGCCGGGGCCAAGGTGTCCGAGCGTTCAGGCCGCGTCCAGTCCGAGGTCGATGATCGCCGCCGAGTGGGTGATCCAGCCGCAGGAGATCAGATCCACCCCCGAGGCCGCCACCGCGCCGACTGTCTGGGCGTTGATCCGGCCCGAGGCCTCCGAGAGGGCGCGGCCGTCGATCATCGCCACCGCGCGCGCGAGAATCGCCGGTTCCATGTTGTCCAGGAGCACCGCATCGACGCCGAGGGCGAGTACCTCCTCCAACTGCCTGAGCGTATCGACCTCGCACTCGATCTTCACGAGATGCCCGGCCCTGGCCTTGGCCCGCTCGATGGCCGGGCGGACGCCCCCGGCCACCGCGATGTGGTTGTCCTTGATGAGCACGGCGTCGTCGAGGCCGAAGCGGTGGTTCGAGCCGCCCCCGGCCCGCACCGCGTGCTTCTCCAGGGAACGCAGGCCCGGCGTGGTCTTGCGGGTGCAGACGATCGACGCCTTGCCGTGCGGCCGGGCGGCCTCCACGAGGCTGTTTGTGGCGGTGGCGACGCCCGAAAGCCGGCAAAGGAGGTTCAGCGCCACCCGCTCGGCGGTGAGGATCGCCCGCGCCGGTCCTTCGAGGCGCAGCACCACGTCGCCGGGGGCCACCCGTGCGCCATCGCCCCGCTCGACCGTGACGGCGACCTCGGGATCGACCAGGGCGAAGGCGATGGCCGCCGCGTCGGTGCCGGAGATCACACCGTCCTGCCGGGCGGCGATGACACCCGCCATCCGCTCGCCGGGGGGCACGATGGAATCGGTGGTGATGTCGCCGGCCCGGCCGAGATCTTCGACCAAGGCGGCGCGGACGATGGGCTCCACGAGGAGCCGAGGCAGGGGGAGGATGTCGGTCACGGTGATGCTCTCACTCTGCGGCCACGGGCGCGTCCAGGGGCAACGCGGCGATCTCCGTCTGCGCCGGCGAGACCTCGGTATGGCGGGCTGGGGCCTGATGCGGATGATCGCTGCGCCAATGGGCACCCCGGCTCTCCTCCCGCGACAGGGCGGACCGGGCCACGAGGGAAGCCACCAGGGCCGCGTCGCAGACCGGGGCTAAGGGTGCCAGTTCGGCCACCGCCTCCGCGAGGCCGCCGGCCTCCCGCACCACGCCCACCTTGGCTTCCATCACCGCGCGGATCTTTGGAAGGTCCGTGACGAAGCCGGGCGGGGCCCTCTCCGGAACGATCCGGCCGGGGGGCGCCGCGTCGAGACCGTCCGCGATGAAGCCCGCATAGGCGAGCCCTTCCAGCAGCGAGTTGCTGGCAAGACGATTCGCCCCGTGCAGGCCCGTCGAGGATACCTCGCCGCAGGCGTAGAGGCCGGGGACGCTCGACGCGCCGTGCGCATCCACCTTCACGCCGCCCATGTGGTAATGGGCCGCCGGCCGCACCGGGATCGGCTGCACCGCCGGGTCGATACCCGCCGAGGCGCAGAGGGCCGCCACGGTGGGGAAGCGGGTCGGCATCGCCGCGCCGAGCGCGCCGCGCGCATCGAGATAGACCGTCCGCCCCCGTTGCAGGGCCTGAAAGATACCGCGGGCGACGACATCCCGGGGGGCGAGGTCGCCGCCCGCGATGCCGGCCATGACTGCGGCGCCGGTCTCGTCGATCAGCCGGGCGCCCTCCCCGCGCAGCGCCTCGGTGGCGAGCGGCATCGGGTCCCGCCCCGCCGCGATGGCGGTGGGGTGGAACTGCACGAACTCCATGTCGCGCAGCACCGCCCCGGCGCGGGCGGCCAGGGCGAGCCCCCGGCCGGTGGCGCCGGGCGGGTTGGTGGTGGAGGCGTAGAGGCCCCCCAGACCGCCCGTGGCCAGGACCACCGCCCGGGCCGGAAGGCGGAACCGGGCGCCGTCGCGCTCGGCGACGATCCCGGCCACCGCCCCGCCCTCGTCCCGGAGAAGGGCGACGACGCCGGCCGTCACAATCTCCACGTGGGGTGCGGCCTGCACCGCCCGCACGAGGGTTTCCAGCACCCGGGCGCCCGTCGAATCGCCTCCCGCCCGGACGATCCGGCGGCGGCTGTGGGCGGCTTCGAGGCCCAGGGCCAGGGCGCCGTCCGCCTCCCGGTCGAAGGGCGCGCCGAGGCCGACGAGCCATGCGATCAGGCGCGGCCCCTCTGCGGCGATGCGCAGGGCGATATCGGGCTCCGTGAGTCCGGCACCGGCCATGCCGGTATCGGCGGCGTGGAGAGCAGCGGAATCCTCCGCCCCCATGGCGGCGGCGATGCCCCCCTGGGCCCAGCCCGTGGCGGTCCCCTGGCCAAGGGACGAGGCCGTCACCAGGGTCACCGGGCGGGGCGCGAGGCGGAGCGCGGTGCTGAGGCCGGCGACGCCGCCGCCGACCACGATCACCCGGTCGGAGGGGTTGCGGTGAAGGGCGTTCATCGCGTCCTCACCGCCAGCATCCGCTCCACCGCCGCCCGCGCCCGGTCGGCCAGCGCCGGATCCACCGTGACCTCGTGGGTCATGGTTTCGAGGGCGCGGCGGATGTTGCGCAGGCTCATCCGCTTCATGTGCGGACACATGTTGCAGGGTTTGATGAACTCGATATCCGGGTTCGCCGCCGCGATGTTGTCGGCCATCGAGCATTCGGTGACGAGCACCACCTGCGACGGGCGCTTCTGGACCACGAAGTCCATCATCATCGCCGTCGAGCCGGAGAAGTCCGACTCGGCCACCACGTCCGGCGGGCATTCCGGGTGGGCGATCACGGTGACGCCGGGGTAGCTCTCGCGCACGTCGCGGATGTCGGCGGGGGTGAAGCGCTCGTGCACCTCGCAATGGCCGGCCCAGGTCAGGATCTCGACCTCCGGCACCTCGGCCTGGACGTTCTGAGCCAGGAACTCGTCGGGAATCATCAGGACGCGGGGGGCGTTCAGCGAGCGCACCACCGCCACGGCGTTCCCGCTGGTGCAGCACAGGTCTGATTCGGCCTTCACCGCCGCCGAGGTGTTGACGTAGGTGACGACCGGCACGCCGGGGTACTTCCGGCGCAGCGCCCGCACGTCCTCGGCGGTGATCGAATCGGCCAGCGAACAGCCGGCCCCCATGTCGGGGATCAGCACCGTCTTCTTCGGGTTCAGGAGTTTGGCGGTCTCGGCCATGAAGTGGACGCCCGCCAGCACGATCACGTCCGCATCGACCGTGACGGCCTCCCGCGCCAGGGCGAGGCTGTCGCCCACGATGTCCGACACCGTGTGGAAGATTTCCGGCGCCTGATAATTGTGGGCGAGGATGACGGCGTTCCGCTCCCTCTTGAGGCGGAGGATCGCCTCGATGTCCGGGGCCAGAGCCGGCCATTCGATGGCCGGGACATGGCGGCTCACCCGCGCGTACAGATCGGGGAGAGGCAGGGCAGCCGGAATGCGGGAAGCAGGTGCGACGGTCGCCGTCATGGCGTCCTCCATTATGCTCACTTTGAGCATTGTGCCGTCTAACTTATGAGGCCGGAGGTCACCTGTCCAGATATGCTAGCTTTGAGCATAACCGGTTTGCGCCGCGAATTTCACGGTGCGGCGCAGCAACGAGCACTGGCACGTGGCGAGCGCGGGTGGGGGCCTCACCTCGGCGCCCATACGAACAATCGACGTCTATCCCGCCCTAGACCCTATCCTGAGGAGCCCGGCTTGCCGGGCCTCGAAGGAGACCTCCAGAACTCTCAGCAAGCCCTGGATCCCTCCTTCGAGGCGGCTTCGCCGCACCAAAGGATGAGGGAAGACAGGGGACGAAGTGACTGCCCAGTCAGGATGTTAGGTCAGCAGAACGTCGCGGGATCGGGGCCGATCCGACCGCCCGCCTGATCGAGCCCGCCGATCCGCTCCATCTCCTCGGCTGTCAACGTGAAATCGAACAGCGAGATATTCTCCACGATCCGCTGTGGGTTCGACGTCTTGGGAATGGCGACGCAACCGAGCTGGGTGTGCCAGCGTAACACCACCTGTGCCGGGCTCTTGCCGTGGGCCGTGGCGATGGCGTGGATCACCGGATCCTTCAGCTCCTGGCCCCGGCCGAGGGGGCTCCACGACTCGGTCACGATCCCGCGAGCCGCATCGGCGGCGCGGCCATCGCGGCGCTGGAAGTACGGGTGAAGCTCGATCTGGTTGACGGTGGGCGTCACCCCGGTTTCGCCCACGAGGACGGCGAGGTGTTCCTCGGAAAAGTTCGATACGCCGAGGGAGCGGATGCGCCCCTCGTCGCGCAGCCTGATCATCGCCTTCCAGGTCTCGACGAACAGCCGGCGCTGCGGGCAGGGCCAGTGGATCAGGTAGAGGTCCACGTAGTCGAGGCCGAGCTTCCTCAGGCTTTCCTCGAAGGCCTTGCCGGCCTCCGGGCCCTGCCGGTCGTTCCAGACCTTGGTGGTCAGGAAGATCTCATCCCGAGGAACGTCCGAGTTCCGCAGGCCCCGGCCGACGCCGGCCTCGTTGCCGTAGGCCGCTGCGGTGTCGATGAGGCGGTAGCCCGCCTTCAAGGCCTGCCCCACGAGGTCCGGGGCCTGCTCGTCCAAGATCTGCCAGCAGCCATAGCCAAGTTGAGGGATCGCGCGTCCGTCGTTCAAGCGTAGGGTCGGGGTGGCGGCCATGGTGTCTCCGGGTCTCATCGAGTCGGATGTCACCTGTGGTGGGTCGTCCCCATGTCCAGGGTGGCCTCGCCCCGCGCCGAAGGGGCGCACGGGAGAGCGCAGTCTGGAAGGGATCCAGCCTACGGGGCGGGACGTTGCATCGCCGCAGTTCAAGGGTCGTCGCACGGTGGCGCGAACCCTCCCAGCGGGATCGCAGCATGACAGATCATCCAGCCGGCAAGCCGGGCGCGCCGACGCGCCGCGCCGTCGTCGAGGGATGCGCGCTGGTCGGCGCCCTCGGGGTCGGTGGCATCGGATTCCGCCCTAACCCCGTCAGGGCCGAAACCGGAGCCCCCGGCGATCCGGCGCCGCAGACGATGCCGGTGCGCCTCACCATCAACGGACGCGCCCACGACCTGAACCTCGACACCCGCACCACCCTGCTCGACACCCTGCGCGAGCATCTGGCGCTCACCGGCACGAAGAAGGGTTGCGACCACGGCCAGTGTGGGGCCTGCACGGTCCTCGTGGACGGGCGGCGCATCAATTCCTGCCTGACGCTGGCCGCCATGCATGAGGGCGACGACATCACCACCATCGAAGGCTTGGCGGAGGGCGAGACGCTCCATCCGATGCAGGCCGCCTTCATCGAGCATGACGGCTTCCAGTGCGGCTACTGCACGCCGGGGCAGATCTGCTCGGCGGTGGGGATGCTCAAGGAGGTCAAGGACGGCTTCCCGAGCCACGTCACCGACGACCTCGACGCCACCCCGACGCTCACCGACGCGGAGATCCGCGAGCGGATGAGCGGCAACATCTGCCGCTGCTCCGCCTACCCGAACATCGTCGCGGCGATCCGCGACACCGCCGGCACGAAGCTCTGAGGTACATGCCATGAAGGCCTTCACCTACGAGCGTCCGGCGACGGTGCAGGACGCGGCCAAACTCGTCGCCGAGCGGCCGAACGCCAGCTTCATCGCGGGGGGGACCAACCTCCTCGATCTCATGAAGCTTCAGATCGAGACGCCGGCCACCCTGATCGACGTGAACCGCCTGCCGCTGGCGCAGGTGGAGGACACGAAGGACGGCGGCCTTCGGATCGGCGCCCTGGTGCGCAACTCCGATCTCGCCGCCCATCCCCGGGTCCGCAAGGATTACGCGGTCCTGTCGCGGGCGTTGCTGGCCGGGGCCTCGGGCCAGTTGCGCAACAAGGCGACCACCGCCGGCAACCTGCTCCAGCGGACGCGGTGCTACTACTTCTACGACACTGCGATGCCCTGCAATAAGCGCGAGCCGGGCTCGGGCTGCTCGGCCATCGGCGGCTATAACCGGATCATGGCGGTGCTCGGCACCAGCGATCAGTGCATCGCCACCAACCCGTCCGACATGAACGTCGCGATGCGGGTCCTGGACGCCACCGTCGAGACCATGGACGCCCAGGGCCAGATCCGCGCGATCCCCATGGGAGAGTTCCACCGGCTGCCGGGGGACACGCCGCAGGTCGAGACCGATCTGCGCAAGGGCGAGATTATCACCGCCGTCACCCTGCCGAAGCCCGTGCCGGGGACACACATCTACCGGAAGGTCCGGGACCGGGCCTCCTACGCCTTCGCCACCGTCTCCATCGCGGCGGTGATCGCCACCGAGGGGGGACGGGTCGGCGCCGCCCGGCTCGCCTTCGGCGGGCTGGCGCACAAGCCGTGGCGGGTCGCCGCCGCCGAGGAGGCCCTGGTCCGCACCGGCTCGGCCGACACCGCCGCCGACGCGGTGCTGAAGGGCGCCCGAGGCTACGGCGCGAACGACTTCAAGATCCCCCTCACCCGCCGGACCCTGCGCGCCGTCGTCGCGCAGGCCACCCGCGCCTAGCGCCGCACGCAGGACATCCGCCATGGAGATGAACCAGCCGATCGGCCACACGCCGCTCGATGACCGCCCCGACGGCCTCGTCGGCAAGCCTCTGGACCGGGTCGATGGCCCGTTGAAGGTGACGGGGAGGGCTCCCTACGCCTACGAGAGCCGCGCGCTGAAGGACCCCGCCTACGGCGCCATCGTCACCGCCACCATCGCCGCCGGGACGATCAGCGCCATCGATGCCGACGCCGCCCGCAGGGCGCCGGGGACGATCCTCGTGATGACCCACGAGAACGTGCCGGAGCAGGGCGAGAAGAAGGAGCAGGTCTGGCCGCAGCTTCAGGGCCGCGAGATCACCTTCTACGGCCAGCCGGTGGCCTTCGTCGTCGCCGAGACCTTCGAGCAGGCCCGCGCGGCGGCGATGCTGGTGAAGGTCCGCTACGACCGCGCCAAGCCAAAGGGTCTGCTGCGCGATTCCCTCGCGGAGGCCTACGAGCCCAAGCCGATGGTGACGTCGCCCGGCGTCAAACCCGATTCGTCGCTGGGCGATTTCGACGGGGCTTTCGCGCAGGCGCCGGTGAAGATCGACGTGGAGTACACGACCCCGTCGCAGATCCACGCCCAGATGGAGCCGCACGCCACCATCGCGGAGTGGCAGACCGGGCCGGATGGGGACGCGGTGGTGCTCTACTCGGCCAACCAGATGCCGAACCGGGGCCAGCCGCCGCTCGGCTCCGTTCTGAAGCTTCCCCCCGAAAGAGTTCGGATCGTCACGCCGTATATCGGCGGCGGCTTCGGCTCGAAGCTTCAGGCCGTGCCGGAGGCGACGCTGGCGGCGCTGGCCTCGAAGATGGTGAAGCGCCCCGTGAAGGTGGCCCTGACCCGGCAGCAGGAGTTCCACGTCGCCACCCACCGGACCGACACGATCCAGCGGGTGCGCCTGGGCGCGGACCAGGATGGCAAGCTCACCGCCATCTCCCATGAATCCTGGTCGGATACCGCCATCGGAGACGGATTCTACGAATCCTCGGCCAACGTCACGCGCTCGCTGTACGCGGCGCCCAACCGGATCACCCGGCACCGGCTGGTGAACCTCAACATGCCCATCGCCTCGTCGATGCGCGCCCCCGGCGAGGCCGTCGGCCAGCTCGCCTTCGAATGCGCCATGGACGAGTTGGCCGAGCGGCTGAACCTCGACCCGATCGAACTGCGCATCCGCAACGAGCCGACGGAGGATCCCGAGAAGCGGATCCCCTATTCCACCCGCCGCCTGGTGGATTGCCTGAAGGCCGGGGCCGAGCGGTTCGGCTGGGACAGGCGGGCCAAGCCCGGCACCACCCGCGACGGCCAGTGGCTCGTCGGCATGGGCGTCTCGGCCGCCTCCCGGCAGAATCCGCTGAAGCCCTCCTCGGCCAGCGTCCGCCTCGGGTCGGACGGCGTCCTCGTGGTGCGAATGGCCATGACCGACCTCGGTACGGGCACCTACACCATCCTCACGCAGATCGGCGGCGAGATGATAGGCCTGCCGCCGGAGAAGGTCCGGGTGGAACTGGGCGACACGAACTTTCCGAAGGCCTCCGGCTCCGGCGGGTCCTTCGGGGCGGGCTCGGCGGGCTCGGCCCTCTACGTCGCCTGCGACAACCTCCGGGACACGCTGGCGACGAAGGCCGGCTTCAACTCCGCCGACGCCACCTTCGCGAACGGAACCGTCAGCGCCGGCAACCGCTCGGTTGCCCTGAAGGACCTCGCTGGTTCGGAGGGGATCGAGGCCATGGGCGAGATCAAGCCCGGCGAGTTGGAGAAGAAGTTCGCGCAATACTCCTACGGCGCCCACTTCGCCGAGGTTGGCGTGGATGCCGATACCGGCGAGGTGCGGCTGCGGCGGATGCTCGGCTGCTTCACCGGAGGGCGGATCCTCAACGCCAAGACGGCCCGGTCCCAGGCCATCGGCGGCATGATCTTCGGCGTCGGGGCGGCGCTGATGGAGGATGCGGTGATCGATCCGCGCCACAGCTACTTCGTGAACCACGACCTCGCGGAATACCACGTGGTCGCCCATGCCGACGTGCCCTCGGTGGATGCGTTCTTCCTGCCGGAACTCGATGACAAGGCGAACCCGCTGAAGAGCAAGGGCCTGGGGGAACTCGGCATCTGCGGCGCGGGCGCCTCGGTCGCCAACGCGATCTACAACGCCACCGGCATCCGCATCCGCGATTACCCGATGACCCTCGACAAGGTTCTGAAGGGGCTGGAGCAGGGGGACACGCAGCGGCGGACCTGACGGACCCGCCGTTTCCCCGCGCGGGCGGGGTTGGGGGCGGGGGTGGCGCCGGATACAAACCGGCGGTGCCTTCCGCACCACGTCCCCATCGATCCCGCCCCGCGAGGGGTGGTACCGCCCGCGAGTCACGCTTTTGAGCGACCCACGCCATCCGCCCATCCGCTTCAACGCGGCCCGCTACTGCCTCGGCGAGAACGCGCGCCTGCGACCCGACAAGGTGGCGCTGATCCTCGTCGGAGAGGACAGCGAGGCGCGCCTGACCTTCGCCGAGGTGGACCGGGCCGTGCGCGGCATCGGCGCCGGCCTGTTGCGTCTCGGCCTCAAACCCGGCGACCGGGTGATGATCCGCATGGGCAACGACGCCGACTACGCCCTCCTGCATTTCGGGGCGATGGCGGCGGGCTTGGTCTCGCTGCCGTCCTCGCCGCAGCTCACTGAGGGCGAGGCGGCGTTCCTCATGGAGAACGCCGGCGCGGCGGCGGTGGCGCTGGCCGGCGGCTGCACGGTCGATCCTGGGGTGCTGGGCGGCCGGATCGTCCTCGATGCGGCGGGTCTCGCTTCACTCAAGGCGGGCGACCCCCTGCCCGATTACGCCGACACCGCCGCGGACGACCCGATGATGCTGATCTACACCTCCGGCACGACGAGCCGGCCGAAGGGGGTGCTGCACGGCCACCGGGCGACGTACGGCCGACGTCCGATGCTCGACCATTGGCTCGGCGTCACCGAGGCCGACGTGATGCTCCATGCCGGCACGATGAACTGGACCTACACCCTGGGCGTCGGCCTCTCCGACCCCTGGTCGGTGGGGGCGACGGCGGTACTCTACAACGGGCCGCGCGACCCCGAAATCTGGCCCCGGCTGATCGCCCGCTACGGGGCGACGATCTTCGCCGCCGTGCCGACCCTTTACCGCCAGATCTTGAAATACGGCGACCTGCCCTCGCACGACCTGTCGAGCCTGAGGCACGGCTGTACCGCCGGCGAGCCGCTTTCCATGGAACTCCTCGACGCCTGGACCGGGGCCACCGGCAAGCCCCTCTACGAGGCGCTGGGGATGAGCGAGATCTCCACATACATCTCCAGCGGCCCCACCATCCCCGTCCGCCCCGGCTCCCCGGGCAAGCCTCAACCGGGGCGGCGCGTGGCGATCCTCCCCGTCGAGGGTCCCCCCGAACCCCTGGCCGTGGGGGAGAGCGGCCTGCTCGCCGTCCACCGGTCCGAGCCGGCGCTGATGCTCGGCTACTGGAACCGGCCTGCGGAAGAGGCCGAGGTCTTGCGCGGCGACTGGTTCGTCGGAGGCGACCTCGCCCGGCTCGATGCGGAGGGCTACCTCTGGTTCGAGGGGCGCAACAACGACCTCATGAAGGCAATGGGCTATCGGGTCTCACCGAACGAGGTGGAGGTGGTGCTCTCGGCCCACCCGTCCGTGGCCGAGGTCGGCGTCGCCGAGTTGCCGGTACGGGCCGACGTGTCGGTGATCTGCGGGTTCGTGGTGCTCCAGCCGGGGGCGGCCCCCGATGAGGAGGCGCTGCTCGCGTGGTGCGTGGAACGGCTCGCCGCCTACAAGCGCCCGAGGGAGATCCGCTTTCTCGACGCCCTGCCCCGCACGGCCAACGGCAAGGTCCAGCGCAAACGGCTGGTGGAGGCGTCCTCGCCGCCCGTGTGACGGATCGGCGGGGCCGGCGATAGCTCACCCGGCCTTTCCCTTCCCCCCTTACGGGAGATGATTCATGGGAATTCTCGGGACACCTTGGCGGGCGGGCGCAATCGTCCGCTCCGCCTACAGCAGCGTCCCCCTCAGGATCAGCAGGGCCACCGAGAAGTAGATCACGAGGCCGGTCACATCGACGAGAGTCGCCACGAACGGCGCCGAGGCGGTGGCGGGATCGAAGCCGATCCGTTGTAGCAGGAACGGCAGCATCGAACCGGAGAGCGATCCGAAGGTTACGATGCCGACGAGCGCCGCCCCCACCGTCGCCGCGACGAGGGGCCAGTGCTCGCCGTAATCGTACAGGCCGAGCTTTTGCCACGCGGTGATGCGGATGACGGCGATGACCCCGAGGATCGCGCCGAGCACGATCCCGGTGGGCAATTCGCGCAGCGCCACCCTCCACCAGTCCCGCAGACGCAACTGCTGCAGGGCCAGAGCCCGGATCAACAGGGAGGTGGCCTGCGAACCGGAATTGCCCCCCGAACTCATGATGAGCGGGATGAACAGGGTGAGGACGATGGCCTTTTCCAACTCTCCCTCGAAACCCTGCATCGCCGAGGCGGTGAGCATCTCCGAGAGAAAGAGCGCGCAGAGCCAGCCGGCGCGCTTTCGGATCATCGTGAGGAAGCCGATATCCATATAGGGCTCGGGCAGGGCCTCCATGCCGCCGAACCGTTGCACGTCCTGCGTCTGCTTCTCGACCATCGCGTCGATCATGTCGTCGACGGTGACGATGCCGATGACATGGCCCACCGAATCCACCACCGGCAGGGCCAGGAGGTCGTATTTCGAGATCAGCCGGGCGGCCTCGTCCCGGCGCGCGGTGGGGGAGACGGCCAACGGCGCGCGGCCGGGGGCCACGGAGAGTACGTTGTCCTCCGGGTTGCCGGAGATGAGCCGCCGCAACGGTACCGCCTTGGTGAGCGCCCGGGTGCGCGGATCGAGGACGAAGATCGAGTAGATCGTCTCCCGGGTCTTCTCCACGTGGCGCACGTATTCGAGGGTCTGGCCCACCGTCCAGGTGCCCGGCACCGTGACGAACTCCGTCGTCATCAGCGAGCCCACCGTCTCCTCGCCGTAGGCCGAAAGCCGATCGACGGCGCCCCGGGTCTCCGCATCGAGGCGGGCGCGCAGGTCCGAGCGGCCGGGCTCCTCGATCTCACGGAACACGTCCGTCACCCGGTCGGCCGACATGCCCGACAGGAACGAGGCAACCCGGTCGCGCGGGAGCATCTCGATGATCTCGCTGGCGGCCTCCAGCTCGGGCTGGTCGAGCACCTCGATCGCCCGCTCGATCGGCAGGCCGAGCAGGATCGCCGCGACGACCTCGGGGGCCTCGGCGTTGAGCGCCTCCACGATATCGGGGGCGCGTTCGTCGGCCAGCCTCGCGGCCAGGGCTGCGGGTTCGACGCGGGTGTCGAAGGGGGCCATCTCGTTCATGACGCGCCTCATGGGACGAGGCGGCGCGCCGGGGGATGTCAGGCCGCCCCCGGCTCCGTGCGCCGACCCCGTGGGCCAGCCAGACGGCGGCTCAGACGGAGCGGCGGCGCGGGGCCGGGCGCGGCAGGCACGATCGTTCGGGCACGTCGCTTCACTTGTCTGAGCTGGAGGGGGCGCGAACCCGCCGGAGCGGGATCGAGCGCGAGCCTCGTGCGCCGCGCGCTCGCCCCCGTCAAGCGCAAAGGCACGCGCCGGGGGGCGTGCAGGCGGGGCTGCGCCCTTTGCGCGACTCTTCAACCCCGCGTGATCGGATGCTGCATCCGTGGGGGCTATGAGAAATATAAGCTTGCGTCCGCTTGTATTGCGCCCCAGACAACGGTTATATCCTGCATAACGCAGACGGCGGCGGCGGTGCTCCTCGGAAACGGGCTGCACGATCCATCGCCGGCTGCGGCCACAATCCTGATCGGCGACGCATCCGCGTTGCGATCCCTCAACTGCAGCAGGAGAGTCCTATGGCTTGGTCCGCCCCCGTCGTGTCCGAGATCTGCGTCGGCATGGAAGTCACCAGCTACGAGTCGGCCGAGATCGACACCTTCAACTGATCCCTGGGGGCCTTAAGCCCCCATCAGTTGTCGTCACCATCACCCGAAGTCCTTTGGAGGAAATAACAATGGCTTGGTCTGCTCCCATCGTTTCTGAGATCTGCGTCGGCATGGAAGTCACCAGCTACGAGTCCGCTGAGA
>JAKONI010000272.1 GCA_022702015.1 Beijerinckiaceae bacterium
CCGTGAGCCTTCGCCACCTCGCCGGACAGCATCGCCCCGGCGGCGCGATCGGAGTTGCGGATCGTGTCGTTGAGGACGACGGGCTCACCGGTCTCGATGGCGTGCCGTGCCCCCTCGATCAACCTGCGGTCGAGGACGTGCTCGATCGGGTGATGCTGCCGTTCCACATGCCGGATCGCCATCTCCGGTCCCACGGCGGGCCGGTGGAACAGCTTGGTGAAGTCGAGCCCGCGCGCCTTCCAGTGCGAGATCGCTGAGACCTTGTCGAGGATGTCCGAGCGGCCGACCACCTCCTCCAGCTTGGTGTAGCCGAGGGATGCCAGGATCTCCCGGACCTCCTCCGCCACGAAGAAGAAGTAGTTCACCACGTGCTCGGGCGTGCCCTTGAAGCGCTTGCGCAAAACGGGGTCCTGCGTGGCCACGCCCACCGGACAGGTGTTCAGGTGGCACTTGCGCATCATGATGCAGCCGGCCGCGATGAGCGGCGCGGTGGAGAAGCCCATCTGGTCGGCCCCGAGGAGGGCCGCGACGATCACGTCCCGTCCGGTGCGCAACCCGCCGTCGGCCTGGAGGGCGACGCGGCCGCGCAGCCCGTTCAGCACCAGCGTCTGCTGGGTCTCGGCGAGGCCGGTCTCCCACGGGCCGCCCGCGTGCTTGAGGGAGGTGAGCGGCGCCGCGCCCGTGCCCCCATCGAAGCCCGAGATGGTGATGTGGTCGGCCCGCGCCTTGGCGACGCCCGCCGCAACCGTGCCGACGCCCACCTCGGAGACGAGCTTCACCGAGACGTCCGCCGCCGGGTTCACGTTCTTCAGGTCGAAGATCAGCTGCGCCAGATCCTCGATCGAGTAGATGTCGTGGTGCGGCGGCGGCGAAATCAGGCCGACGCCCGGGGTGGCGTAACGAACCTTGGCGATCTTCGCGTCGACCTTGTGACCCGGTAGCTGACCGCCTTCGCCGGGCTTGGCACCCTGGGCGACCTTGATCTGCATCATGTCGGAGTTGACGAGGTACTCCGTCGTCACGCCGAACCGGCCCGAGGCGACCTGCTTGATCGCCGACCGGCGCGAGCGGCCGTCCGGCAGCGGCTTGAAACGCTCGACCTCCTCACCGCCCTCACCCGAGTTCGAGCGACCGCCGAACGAGTTCACGGCGATGGCCAGGGTCTCGTGAGCCTCCTTCGAGATGGAGCCATAGGACATGGCCCCCGTGGCGAAGCGCTTCACGATCTCCACGGCCGGCTCGACGGCCTCGAGCGGCACCGGCGCCCGGCCGAGTTCCCCGGCGGACCTGATGCGGAACAAGCCGCGCAGGGTCTTGAGGGAATTCTCCTGCTCATCCACCAGTTTGGCATATTCCCGGTAACGCCCCGGCACGTTGAGGCGCACCGCGTGCTGGAGCGTCGCCACCGTATCCGGCGTCCAGGTGTGGACCTCGCCGCGCAGCCGGTAGGCATACTCGCCACCCACATCCAACGCATTGCGGTAGACCGGGGCATCGCCGAAGGCATCCCGGTGACGACGCACCGTCTCCTCGGCGACCTCGGCCATGCCGACGCCTTCGATGGTCGTGGCCGTGCCGAAGAAGTCGCGGGCGACGAAGGACGAGTTCAGGCCCACCGCATCGAAGATCTGCGCGCCGCAATAGGACTGGTAGGTCGAGATGCCCATCTTGGACATCACCTTCAGCAGGCCCTTATCGATCGCCTTGATGTAGCGATAGATGATCTCGTCGTCGGTGAGGTCCGGGGGGAACTCGTCCTTCATTTCGACGAGCGTCTCGAAGGCGAGGTACGGGTTGATCGCCTCGGCGCCGTAGCCGGCGAGGCAGGCGAAGTGATGCACCTCACGCGGCTCCCCCGACTCGACCACGAGGCCGACCGAGGTCCGAAGCCCCTTGCGGATCAGGTAGTTGTGCACGGCCGCCGTGGCGAGCAGCGCCGGGATCGGGATGCGATCCGGCCCGACCGCCCGGTCGGTGAGCACGATGATGTTGTAGCCGCCGCGCACCGCCGCCTCGGCCCGGTCGCACAGACGGTCGAGCGCCCCTTCCATGGCCGCGGCGCCGTTCTCGGCGGGGTAGGTCACGTCCAGGGTCTTGGTGTCGAACCGATCCTCGAAGTGGCCGATGGAGCGGATCTTCTCCAGATCCCCGTTCGTCAGGATCGGCTGGCGCACTTCCAACCGCTTGCGGCGGGAGGCGCCCTCCATGTCGAGCAGGTTCGGACGCGGACCGATGAACGAGACGAGGCTCATTACGGCCTCCTCGCGGATCGGGTCGATCGGCGGGTTCGTGACCTGCGCGAAGTTCTGCTTGAAGTAGGTGTAGAGCAGCTTCGACTTCTCGGAGAGGGCCGAGAGCGGCGTGTCGGTCCCCATGGAGCCGACCGCCTCCTGGCCGGTGACGGCCATGGGCTGCATCAGCAGCTTGAGGTCTTCCTGCGTGTAGCCGAACGCCTGCTGGCGATCGAGCAGGTTCACGTCGCCCCGGGACTCGCGCGGCTGGACCGGACGCAGGTCCTCCAGGACGATCTGGGTGTTCTTCACCCAGTCGGCATAGGGGTGCGCCTTGGCGAGTTCGCCCTTGATCTCCTCGTCCGAGACGATGCGGCCCTTCTGGAGATCGATGAGCAGCATCCGCCCCGGCTGGAGCCGCCAGGACTGGACGATCTTCTCATCCGGGATCGGCAGCGTGCCGGCCTCCGAGGCGAGCACGACGAGGCCGTCGTCCGTGACGATGTAGCGGGCCGGGCGCAGGCCGTTGCGGTCCAGCGTCGCGCCGATCTGGCGGCCGTCGGTGAAGGCCACGGCGGCGGGGCCGTCCCACGGCTCCATGAGGGCGGCGTGGTACTCATAGAAGGCACGCCGCTCGTCGCTCATCAGCGGATTGCCCGCCCAGGCCTCCGGGATAAGCATCATCATCGCGTGGGCCAGCGGGTAGCCGCCCTGCACGAGGAACTCGAGGGCGTTGTCGAAGCACGCGGTATCCGACTGGCCCTCGTAGGAGATCGGCCAAAGCTTCGAGATGTCGTTGCCGAAGAGATCCGAATCGACACTCGCCTGGCGGGCGGCCATCCAGTTCACGTTGCCGCGCAGCGTGTTGATCTCGCCGTTGTGTGCGACCATCCGGTACGGGTGCGACAGGCGCCACGTCGGGAAGGTGTTGGTGGCGAAGCGCTGGTGAACGAGGGCCAGCGCGGAGACGAATCGCTCGTCCTTCAGATCAAGAAAGTAGTTCCCGAGCTGCGTGACCAATACCATGCCCTTGTAGACGATGGTGCGGCTCGACACGGATACCGGATAGAACTCCTTCATCCGGGCATCGTCGTGCCGGTAGATGGTGTTCGAGATCGCCTTGCGGGCGACATAGACCCGGCGCTCGAACGCGTCCTGATCCGTGGCCGAGGCCGGACGCCCGATGAACACCTGCCGGTGACAGGGCTCGGTCTCCAGCACGGCCTTGCCGAGATCCGAGGAATCCACCGGCACGTCGCGCCAGCCCAGCAGGGGCAGGCCCTCGGCCGCCAGCGTGGAGGCGATGATCCCCTCGATCACCCGGCGCGGCTGCTCGGCCTTCGGCAGGAAGAGTTGCCCGATGGCGTAGTCCCCCGCCGGGGGAAGCTCGAAGCCGAGCCGCGAGCATTCCTCCGCGAAGAAGGCGTGCGGGATTTGCGTGAGAATGCCGCAACCGTCGCCCATCTTCGGATCGGCGCCGACGGCGCCCCGGTGGTCGAGGTTCTCGAGGATCTTGAGGCCCTGCGCTACGATGGCGTGGCTGCGCCGGTCGTGCATGTCGGCGACGAAGCCGACGCCGCAGGCATCCCGTTCATGGGCGGGATCGTAGGCGCCCTGGGCTTTCGGGAGCGCCGGGTCACGCACGATGAGCGGCATCGTCGCGCCGCGGGGAGCGTTCAGCTCGGGGGCGTGTCCGCGCTCAGCCATGCTACCTCTCGTCCCTTCCCTCGTCGCAAGCCCGCATCCGGATCGCCGGAATTCGCGAGCATGTTTCGTGCCTCATTCAGACCATTGACCGACGGGGGCGCTTTGGACGCAGCCAGCCGCGCCGTGGGACGGTGCCCGGAGCCTCGACCGCATGACGGGCGGTCGGCCTTGTACCCGGGCTCCACCGCACGCGCGCGACACGCGATCGGGGTGAATGGGACAGAGCTACTGTCCTAAATCGTGAAAGTGGCAGATTGAAATGGTTTCAGCAAGGGCCACGAAGGGGGCTGCGCGCCTTCGCGCACCGCTCCGCGGGAGGATCATCTTCACGGGGAAAACACCTCCCGCAATATTGCCCGAATCGAACGCTCTACAGGCTAGGCCGAGCACAAGCGGCATGCGGGGCAACGACCTCCCCGGCATGGCCGACCCGGATCAACCGGAAGGGCCATGCCGGAACCGGACTTACCCAGCCGGGTCTCCAGAAACGGGAACGGATGCGATGAGCGAGTGCGCGACTGCGCCCACGCGCGGTAAACGGACGTTTCGTGCGGTGATCCTCTCGGCGGGCGTCTTGCTCGCGGCGACGGCCTCGGCAGGAGCGCAGGGCTACGCCGGCACATTCTTCGACGAAGATATCCTCCCCCCTCGGGTGGTCGCCTGGCGCTTGGCCGACCGGGGCTTCACCTCGGTGTCGCGCCTGCGGTTCGACGGGCGCGTCTACGTCGCCGAGGCGGTGGGTCCCGCCGGGGTGCCCGTCCGGCTCGTCGTCGATCCCGCCACCGGCGCGATCCTCGACCGGCAGCGTCTCCCCGGAACCGAAGTCTACGCCCGCCTCGAACGCCCCCCGGTGCGGACGATGCCCGGCTATGGCTGGACGGAGGACGATGCGCGCCCTGTGCCCGTTCCCCCGCCCGAGGCCGACCCGGTGGCCCGCTCCCCCCGGCGTCCGGTGCGCGAGGGCGCGCGCCCCCTCGACGGGAATCCCCTCGGCTTGAACCCGGACGGCGGACCCCGTGCGGAACCGCCGCGCCGCGTGGCGCGGACGAGCCCCGCCACGACGCCAGAGAAGAGCCTGAGCCGCGTCAGCCCCCTCGCCCCGGCGCCGAAGGTCGCCCCCGAGGCGGCCAAACCCGAGGCGGCCAAACCGGGGTCCGCGCCACCCGCCGCCAAGGCCAACGCGGTGCCGGAATCCCCGCCGTCCAAGGACACTCCGACTCCGGCGACGGATTCGAAGCCGGTCGCCCAGGCGTCGCCGAAGCCGGAGTGGAAGGATCCCCCCGCCGAGGGCAAACGGCCGGTTCGGGTGATCGGCGGCGCGACCGTGGTCCCGGGAACCGTGGGCAAAGACGCCGAGCCGGCCCCGGCCCAATAAACGTCCCGCGGCAAACCTCCCGCGACTCAAGCGGCCTCCGGTGATTCAGCCGCCGGTCAGCCGCTCCGCGCCGGTGAAGACGGTGAGGGAATCGGATCGGGCGATGGCGCACAGCGTCAGCCCGTGCTCCCGCGCGCGCTCGAGGGCGAGGGAGGTTGGCGCGGAAATAGCCACGATCGCCCCCGCACCCAGCCGTGCCGCCTTCTCCACCATCTCGAACGAGCACCGGCTCGTGATGATGAGGAAGCCCCGGGCCGGATCGATCCGCGCCCGCATCAGCGCGCCGATCAACTTATCCAGCGCATTGTGACGGCCGACATCCTCGCGCAATGCGATCAGGTCCCCTTCGGTATTCGCCCAGGCGGCGGCGTGCACCGCCCGGGTCTGCGCCCCGAGGCGCTGTGCCTCGTCGAGGGCGCCCAGCGCCCTGGCGATCGCCGGCACGGAGAGCGTGAGCGCCGGCGCCGGTCGCAGGGCCGCCCTGGGCAGGGATGCGATGTCTTCGATGCCGCAGACACCGCAGCCGGTGCGGCCGCTGATCGCGCGTTTCCGAGCGAGGTGTTCGCGCAATCGCCCCGGCGCCAGCTCGACGTAAAGCCGCACGCCATCCTGCGCGGGCTCGACCCGGACATCCCTGATCTCGTCCGCCGCCTCCACAATTCCCTCGGTGAGGCTGAACCCGTAGGCGAAGTCCTCGAGATCGCCCGGGGTGGCCATCATCACCGCGTGGGGCACGCTGCCATAGACGAGATTCACCGGCGCCTCGACGGCGAGCGCCCTAGAACCGTCTTGGCGGAGGCCGGTTCGGTATTCGACCACGGTCATCGTGGCCGAAATCGACAAGGGCGGGACGGAGCTAGCCAACTCAGACATGACGGGCGCCGCAACAACCCGTCGCGTGCTTTAATCCCTCTAGGCGGCGAAAGAGCTTCGGCACTTGGGAAAGCCTTCTATGCGACGCTTCGGTGGTTGCACCGGGGGCGTCCTTGTGATCTGAAGCCACACGCGGAAGCCCCATCGGTGACAGACCGTGGCTTCCGTCAGGTCGGCGATGCTCCCCGCGCAGTCAAGACGGGGCAGTCGTCCTGAATCACGCGGACGGGGAGCCAAGAGGGGAATGCGCACGGTGCGAACGATCACGAGGTCACTCCTGGCCGTGCCGTTCTTCGGCGCCGGGCTCGCCGCCACCGGGGCGAGCGCCGGCGGTCTCGGCCAGCCGATTCCCTGGGAAATGAGCCGGCAAGTTCCGATCACCGAGAACGCCTGCGATATCATGAACTTCGAGATCGGCCTGCATTGGCTGTCCCTCGCCATCTCCCTCTTCGTCCTCGGGCTGATCCTGTGGTGCGTGTTCCGCTTCGGCGAGAAGCGTAATCCGAGCCCGTCGCGCTTCACCCACAACACCGCCATCGAGGTTGCCTGGACG
Source organism: Beijerinckiaceae bacterium (assembly GCA_022702015.1). GTDB lineage: Bacteria > Pseudomonadota > Alphaproteobacteria > Rhizobiales > Beijerinckiaceae > Methylobacterium. The sequence goes on from JAKONI010000272.1 coordinate 6,740, forward strand.
ATCGTACCGGTGCTGATCCTCGTGGCCGTCGCGATCCCGTCGTTCCGCCTGCTGCGGACGCAGCTCGCGGACCCGAAGGCCGACATGATCGTCAAGGTGATCGGCCATGCCTGGTACTGGTCCTACGAGTATCCGCAGACCGAGCAGGGCGGCGGCTTCACGTTCGACGCCAACCTCGATGAGGACAAGCAGCCCCGCCTGCTCCAGACCGACAACGAGATGGTCGTGCCGGTGGGCAAGATCGTGAAGGTGCAGGTCACCGCCGCAGACGTGATCCACTCCTGGGCGATGCCCGCCTTCGGCTTCAAGATCGACGCCATCCCCGGCCGCCTGAACCAGATGTGGTTCAAGGCCGAGAAGGAGGGCACCTATCACGGTCAGTGCTCGGAGCTCTGCGGGCAGCGCCACGCCTACATGCCCATCGTCGTGCGCGTCGTCAGCGATCAGGCCTACGCGGAATGGCTGAAGGAGGCCAAGACCAAGTACGCCAGCACCGACAACGGCCAAAGCTTCGCTCAGGCGCGCTGACCCGCGCCCGCCCCCCGAACGGCACCCGATTCACCCGTAAGGCACGTTTCCGATGGCAACAGCCGCAACCCATGCCGAGGCCCACGAGGTCCACGACCACAAGCCGTCGTTCTTCGCCCGCTGGTTCCTCTCCACGAACCACAAGGACATCGGCTCGCTTTATCTGATGTTCGCCTTCTGCGCGGGCATGATCGGTGCGTTCCTCTCCTTCGGCATTCGGATGGAGATGGAGCAGCCCGGTCTTCAGTACTTCTCGAGCCCGGCGACGTATAACGTGTTCGTCACGGGTCACGGTCTCATCATGGTGTTCTTCATGGTGATGCCCGCCCTGATCGGCGGCTTCGGCAACTGGTTCGTCCCGCTGATGATCGGCGCGCCGGACATGGCCTTCCCGCGCATGAACAACATCTCGTTTTGGCTCACGGTGGCGGGCTTCTGCTCGCTCCTGTGTTCGCTGTTCGTGGAGGGTGCCCCCGGGGCCAACGGCGCCGGCACCGGCTGGACGGTCTACCCGCCGCTCTCCACCGCCGGCCATCCCGGCCCGGCCGTGGACTTCGCGATCTTCGCCCTGCACCTCTCCGGCGCGGGCTCGATCCTCGGCGCGATCAACTTCATCACCACCATCCTGAACATGCGCGCCCCCGGGATGACGCTGCACAAGATGCCGCTCTTCGCCTGGGCCGAGCTGGTGACTGCATTCCTGCTCCTCCTGTCGCTTCCGGTGCTCGCCGGCGCGATCACGATGATGCTCACCGACCGGAACTTCGGCACCACCTTCTTCGACCCGGCCGGTGGCGGCGATCCCGTCCTGTACCAGCACCTGTTCTGGTTCTTCGGTCACCCCGAAGTGTACATCATGATCCTGCCGGCCTTCGGCATCGTGTCGCACATCATCGCCACGTTCTCGCGCAAGCCGGTCTTCGGTTACCTCGCGATGGCCTACGCCATGGTCGCGATCGGCGTCGTCGGCTTCGTCGTGTGGGCGCACCACATGTACACCGTCGGCCTGTCGCTCCAGACGCAGTCCTACTTCGTCTTCGCGACGATGGTGATCGCGGTGCCGACAGGGGTGAAGATCTTCTCGTGGATCGCGACCATGTGGGGCGGCTCCATCCGCTTCACCGCCGCGATGCACTGGGCGGTGGGCTTCATCTTCCTGTTCACCGTCGGCGGTGTCACGGGCGTCGTGCTCGCCAACTCGGCGGTGGATAAGTACCTCCACGACACCTACTACGTGGTCGCGCACTTCCACTACGTGCTCTCGCTCGGCGCCGTGTTCGTGATCTTCGCGGGCATCTACTACTGGTTCCCGAAGATGACCGGTCATGTCATTCCGGAATGGGCCGGCAAGCTGCACTTCTGGCTGGCCTTCGTCGGCGCGAACATCCTGTTCTTCCCGATGCACTTCCTCGGCCTCGCCGGGATGCCGCGGCGCTACGCCGACTATCCGGACGCCTTCGCCCAATGGCACAAGGTCTCCACCTACGGCGGGCACATCTTCGGTCTCGGCATGTTCGTCTTCGTCATCGGCGTCGTCCTGGCGTTCCGGTCGAAGGAGCGGGCGGCTGACAATCCCTGGGGCGAGGGTGCCACCACCCTGGAGTGGACGCTCCCCTCCCCGCCGCCCTTCCACCAGTTCGAGACGCTGCCCCGCATCGTCGACGAGCCGGGCGCCCACTGATCCCACCCGCCGCCGGACAGGACTGTCCGGCGGCGGACGACGCCGAACTCAGGGGGCCCGAAGGCCCCCGCCTTTCCCCGGCGGCCGTGAGGCGACCGCCCGGCAAGGGCGATCCGAGGGGACAACCCCGGAAAGACGGATCATCAGAGATCCTGCCTTGGACTAGATACGCATTCGAGGGACGATCCGGCGTGACCCACGCACCCGGGTCGCAGGCCGCGCAGCAACGGACCCGATGACAAGCGCCACGACAACCCTGAACACCCCGGTCGACATGGTCGGCGGCGACGTGCCGGATTACTTCGCGCTCCTGAAGCCGCGGGTGATGGTCCTCGTGATCTTCACGGCATTGGTGGGCATGAGCGTCTCGCACGGGCACGTGCAGCCGGCGATTGGGGCGATCTCCCTCTTCGCCATCGCGGTCGGCGCCGGCGCCTCGGGCTGCCTCAACATGTGGTGGGACGCCGACATCGACGCGGTGATGACCCGGACTTCGACACGTCCGATCCCCGCCGGCCGCATCACCTCGGGCGAGGCGCTCGGCTTCGGCCTGTTCCTGTCCGTGGCCTCCGTCCTGGTGCTCGGCCTCGCGGCGAACGTACTGGCGGCGGCGCTGCTCGCCTTCACCATCGTCTTCTACGCCGTGATCTACTCCATGTGGCTGAAGCGGGCGACCGCGCAGAACATCGTCATCGGCGGTGCCGCCGGAGCCCTTCCTCCGGTGATCGGCCAGGCGGTGGTGACGGGCTCCGTGGGCATCGAGTCGCTTGTCCTGTTCGCGATCATCTTCATTTGGACGCCGCCGCATTTCTGGGCGCTCGCCCTCATCAAGGCCGGCGAGTACGCCCGCGCCGGCATTCCGATGATGCCGAACGTGGCCGGGCCGGACTCGACCCGCCGACAGATCGTTTGGTACTCGCTCTTGCTCGCTCCCCTCGGCCTCGTCCCCTGCTTCCTCGGCTTCGGGGGCCTCCTCTACGCGGTGATCGGGACCTTGGGCGGCCTGGGCATGGTGGGCTTCAGCATCCGTGTCCTGCGAAACCGGACCGGCGAGGCAGAGAAGCGCGCGGCCATGGGGATGTTCGGTTTCTCGATCCTCTACCTCTTCGCTCTATTCTCGGCGCTGCTGGCGGAGCAGAGCCTCGGCTTGTTCCGCGCGGTCATGGCCTGACGCCATGCCATTGGAACCCAAGCTCGAATATCGCCCGCTGACCCCGGAGGAGGAAGCTCGCCGGCGGAAGCGCTCGGTGGCGATCGCCCTGGCGCTGGGCGCGATGGTGTTGCTGTTCTTCGTGCTGACCATCGCGAAGCTTGGCCCCCAGGTGCTGAACCGTCCGCTGTGAAGGAGGCGCGATGACTCTTCCCTCCCATCGCCACCCCTCGGGCCGGCAATTGGCCCGCACCGGGGTGATCTGTGCCAGCCTGGCCGCCGGCATGATCGGCCTCGCCTACGCATCGGTGCCGCTATACAACGCCTTCTGCAAGGCGACCGGCTACGACGGCACGCCACGTCAGGGTCCGGCCCTGGCCGCTTCGGCGACCCGGTCGAACGACAGCATGGTCGTCCACTTCGACACCAACGTCGCGCCGGGGCTGTCGTGGAAGTTCGCCCCGGAGGCGAACAGGGTCGAGGCCAAGCTCGGCGAAACCAAGACAGTCTTCTTCCGGGTGAAGAACACTGGCACGGTCCCCTCGACGGGGGTGGCGACGTTCAATGTCCAGCCGGACCTGATGGGCGGCTACTTCGTGAAGATCGCCTGCTTCTGCTTCAACGAGCAGACCCTCAAGCCGGGGGAGACGATCGACGTGCCGGTGGTCTTCTACGTCGATCCGGCCGTGAGGGACGATTCGAACACGGCTCATCTCTCCGAGATGACCCTGTCCTATACCTACTTCGCCTCCAAGAACGGCCAGCCGGTGACTGCGGCGGTGGCCAATCGCGGAGCTTCGGGGAACAAGCGCGATTTCTGATCGCGGATGCGTGACAAGGCGGGCCCGCAGCGACTAAAACCTGCGGACAAGCTGGGCAAGAGCGGTGGCCCCGGTCAGGGGCACATTGCCGGGGTAGGAGCGACGGGACGATGGCCGAGGCGCACGCCAAGAATCACGACTTTCACATCCTGAGTCCGAGCCCGTGGCCGCTGCTGGGGGCCTTCTCCGGCTTCCTCATGGCGTTCGGCGCCGTGTTCTGGATGAAGAGCCTCCAGATCGGCACGCTGCTGCCGGGGCCGTACATCTTCGGCGCCGGCACCATCGGCGTGCTCTACACCATGTTCTCCTGGTGGAAGGACGTCACGCACGAGGCCAACTCGGGCGATCACACCCGGGTGGTGCAGCTTCACCACCGCTATGGGATGATGATGTTCATCGCCTCGGAGGTGATGTTCTTCGTGGCGTGGTTCTGGGCCTATTTCGAGGCCGCGCTCTACACCGCCGATCCGATCCAGGCGACACGCGTGGAGTTCACCGGCGGCGTGTGGCCCCCCAAGGGGATCGAGGCCTTCGACCCCTGGCATCTGCCGCTGCTGAACACTCTGATCCTGCTCACATCCGGTACGACCGTGACCTGGGCCCATCACGCCCTCCTCGAGGGCGACCGCAAGGGCCTCAAGTACGGGCTGTGGCTGACCATCATCCTCGGCGTCCTGTTCTCGGCCTGCCAGGCTTACGAATACAGCCATGCGGAGTTCGGCTTCGCGGGCAGCATCTACTCGTCGACCTTCTTCATGGCGACGGGCTTCCACGGGGCGCACGTCATCATCGGCACCATCTTCCTGGCGGTGTGCCTGATGCGGGCCTACGCGGGGCAGTTCACCACCAAGCAGCACCTCGGCTTCGAATTCGCCGCCTGGTACTGGCACTTCGTCGATGTGGTGTGGCTGTTCCTCTTCGCCGCCATCTACGTGTGGGGCTCCGGGTTCGGCCACGGCAGCCACTGAGGACGGGGATCCCGTCAGGGCATAGGGGGGCGGCTTCGGCCGCCCCTTCTGCGTTTGTGGCCCACCGATAAAACCAAGGCGCGGGCTATGCGCGATGCCGACGCTTCCCTGCGCGAGTTCCAGTCCCCGCCCCCATATGCATCGAAGGCGTGGGCGTCGCCCGCGCCTAGTTCATCACGTGTGTTCAGCCCAGGATCGGTGCGATCGGATGCTCAAGCCCCCGCCTATTCCCACCGGCCTGCGCGGCCGTTGTCCCCGTTGCGGCGACGGGCATCTGTTCCGGGGGTATCTCGCCCTGCGGCCGAAATGCGAGGCGTGCGGATTGGATTACTCCGGCTTCGACTCAGCGGACGGGCCGGCCTTCTTCGTGATGTCGATCGTCGGCCTGATCGTGGTGGGGACCGCGCTCTGGCTCGAGATGACCTATGAACCGCCGATCTGGGTTCACGCCCTCGTGGCCGGAACATTGTCGATTGGCCTCAGTCTTATGCTCGTGCGGCCGTTGAAAGGCCTGCTGATCGCGCTGCAATACGGGAACAAGGCCGAAGAGGGCCGTTTCAAGCCGTGACCGCGATCCGGGTAGGGGCATGGCGCGGCCTCATCGCGCCTGGCATCGCAAGCCTCGTGGCGCTGGCGATCCTCGTCAACCTCGGGGTGTGGCAGGTCGAGCGCAAGACCTGGAAGGAAGGGCTGATCGCCCGCATCGTCAGCCAGTCCAGGGCGGAGCCGGTGGCGCCGCCGCCGCCCGATCAGTGGGACCCCGCCACCGGCGAGTTCCGCCACGTGCGCCTATCAGGGCATTTTCTGAATGACCGGGAGACCCTCGTCCACGGGCTCGCCCCTGGGGAGACACCCGGCCGCGCGCTCCAGGGCTACTACGTGATCACGCCCTTCGTCCGCGACGACGGGACGACGGTGCTGGTCAACCGCGGCTTCGCGCCGACCGAGTTGAAGCGGCAGGAGGACCGCCGCGACGGTCTCGTGGAGGGTCCGACCACGGTCACGGGCATCCTGCGAGCCAGCGAACCCCGGACGATGTTCGTGCCGGCGCCCGATCCCGTCCGGGGGGAATGGTTCAACCGGGATGTCCCCGGCATCGCCGCCGCCCGTCATCTGACCGATGTCGCGCCTTACCTGGTCGAGGCGGACGCAACTTCAGGCCAGACCTCCTGGCCCCGGGGCGGCCAGCTTCGGGTCGATCTGCCTAACAACCACCTGCAATACGCATTCACATGGTTCGGCATCGCGGCGTGTCTGGTCGGCGTGTTCTTCGTCTTCGCATGGCGGCGCCTTCACGACCCAGTTTAGGGCCCCTCCCCCCGCGTCCGCATCGAGGGAAGAAATAGACTGCCTATATGGAACGCCGCAGACTGTTATTGCCTGAAGCGCGCAAATAGAGTTTGCCGTTCTTTTGACTGTATCGCTCCAACCGGCATGATCGTCACCACGACGTTCAGAGATCATCGGCGAGAGTCGGATCGTTTCGATGCCGACCACCGGTCGTCCTGACCATGAGGGAGCGGCGTATGACGACGGGGCAGGATCATTCGCGGAAGGTGGCCGGGGCGGAGGCGCCGCTGCGGTTCGCCTACTGGGTCCCCAACGTATCGGGCGGGCTCGTCATCAGCCGCATTCCCCAGCGGACGGGGTGGGACGGTGATTACAACCGGCGTCTGGCGCAGATCGCGGAGGAAGCGGGGTTCGACTACGCCCTGACGCAGATCCGCTTCACCGCCGGCTATGGCGCCGAGTATCAGCATGAATCGGTGGCCTTCAGCCACGCGCTCCTCGCGGCGACCACCAAGCTGAAGGTCATCGCCGCGCTCTTGCCCGGCCCGTGGAACCCAACCCTCGCCGCCAAGCAGATCGCCACGATCTCGCAGCTTACGGGCGGCCGCATCGCAGTCAACATCGTCTCGGGTTGGTTCTCCGGGGAGTTCCGGGCCATCGGCGAGCCCTGGCTCGACCATGACGAGCGTTACCGCCGGTCGGAGGAGTTCATCCGCTCCCTCAAGGGAATCTGGACGCAGGACAACTTCACCTTCCGTGGCGATTTCTATCGCTACAGCAACTACACGCTGAAACCGAAGCCCGCCGAGGGGGTGCCGGAGGTGTTCCAGGGGGGCTCGTCGCGGGCGGCTCGCGACATGGCGGCCCGGGTGTCGGATTGGTACTTCACCAACGGGAACACGCCCGATGGCCTGCGAGCCCAGGTCGCGGACATCCACGCCAAGGCGGCGGAGACCGGCAATACCCCACGGATCGGCATCAACGCCTTCGTCATCGCCCGGGACACCGAGAGCGAGGCGCGGGCCGTCGTCGAGGATATCGTCGCCCAAGCGGATCCCGACGCGGTGAAGGCGTTCGGCCATGAGGTCAAGAATGCCGGCAAGGCGAGCCCCGAGGGCGAGGGGAACTGGGCGAAATCCTCCTTCGAGGATCTGGTCCAGTACAATGACGGGTTCCGCTCGAACCTCATCGGTACGCCGGATCTGATCGCCGGGCGAATCATCGCCTTGAAGGAGGCGGGCGCCGACCTGATCCTCCTCGGCTTCCTGCATTTCCAGGAGGACGTGGCCTATTTCGGCCGGGAGATCATCCCCCGGGTGCGCGCGTTGGAGGCGGCGCGGATCACCGCTCCCACGGCAGCGGCGGCCTGAGCGGAGGCTTCGCCCGTGGGTCGGTCCGTCCCGGCGACCGACGGGCAGCCGGGCGCGCGTCAGATCACCGGCACGCCCCGGCCCTTCGCCTCGTCGGCGGGCTCCACGTGGAT
>JAKONI010000332.1 GCA_022702015.1 Beijerinckiaceae bacterium
TCTTCTGTTCTGTCGTCTGACTGAACTCAACTGTACGCGACCGCGTCGATGAGGGCCGCATCGGCGGGTCGATCCTCCCGGGAGGGGTGATACTGGTGCTGAGCGACATCGATCGGCCAGTCCTGCCTGCGTTCGAGATCGTGATCACAGGATGATGTTGCCATACGGCTAATCGACTATTCTCGACGGCATTCAACGTGAATGAAATCTCTATAAGGGTGCCCGACGTGATGCGAACCGAATTCGATGCTTTGTCGCGAGGTGTTCGCCGGGCGGTCTGCCGGTTCCGGAGAAGGCTTGCTTCATCCCGTCCGCCGCACGGACGTGCCGGTATCGGCGGCAGCGGAAGGCCCGACGTCATTGGAACTGGCGTGCGCCAGTGCGCGTCACGATGAACCCCGGGATTGGCGGCGACCCGAGCTTCGCGCGAGACTTCGAGCCCGTCGGCGCCCTCCCGTCGGACGATGCCACGCGCTCCGACATCTGCGACCTCGGGCCGGTCCCCGGCGGGCGGACGCCGGAGCGTCTGGAAATCCCTTTCCTCGCCGGCCTCGATGAGGCGGATGCTGGGGCGATCCGGGCGCGCATGACGTCCGTCGCCGTCGCCGGAGGGGGGCTGCTCTTCGCGGAAGGTGACCCGGCCGATGCCCTCTATACGCTCGTCAGCGGCGCGGTCGGCCTCACGGTCCAAAATCCCCGCGATGGCAGCGTGCGCCGCCTCATGCGCCTCTCGCCCCCGGAGACCGTCGGCGAGCACGCCCTCCTTTCCGGGGAACCACACTCCGTCACGGCGACGGCGCTGCGGGATACGCATCTCCTGCGGCTGCCCCGGGACGCGTTCGAGGATCTGATCAAGGACCACCCCGGCACGCTGCTCTATTTCGCCCGGATCCTGGCGAGTCGGCTGCGCACCGCCCATACGGGCGTGACCCTGAGCCATGCGCCGCGGAGCTTCGCCGTACTGGCGGTGACCGAGGATCTGACGGTGGCGAGCTTCGGCGAGCGGCTGGCGCAGGCCCTCGATGCCACGCTGCCGGGGCGGACCGGCTGCCTGACCGACTGGCCGGCGGGGGCGGACGAGGCGTGGTTTCACCGTTACGAGCAGGCGCACGATCGGACGGTCTTCGTCGCGCATCGGATCGACTGCCCCTGGTGCCAACTCTGTTTGCGCCACGCCGATCACGTTCTGCTGCTAGCCAAGCCCGGAGCGCCGCCGAGGCCGGGCGCCGACGCCTATCTCACCTCGATCCGCTCCGACTGGATCCGCATGGACCTCGCGGTGACGCAGCCGGCCGAGGCGCCGCTGCCGTATCCTCTGCATCCCGAAGTGGCCGCCCTCCCGTTCTCCATGCGGCTTCAGGTGCGCGAGAACCATGGGGGCGACTTCGCCCGGCTCGCCCGGATCGCCTCCGGCCACGCGCGGGCCCTCGTCCTCGGCGGCGGTGGGGCCCGCGGCCTCGCCCACCTCGGAGTCCTGCGGGCGCTCAGCGAGGCCGGACTGGATATCGACCTCGTCGGCGGCACCAGCATGGGCGCGATCCTGGCCGCCAGCGTCGCCATGGATTGGACCATCGATGAGATCGAGACCCACACGGTCGCGTCCTTTGTCGGACGAAACCCCCTCGATGACTACACGCTGCCTTTCCACGCCCTGACCCGGGGCGCCAAGGTCGATGCGGGCCTCGCCGAGCGGTTCGGGGAGGCCCGCATCGAGGATCTCTGGCGCCCGTTCTTCTGCGTCTCATCAAACCTCACGGCGGGCACGGCGATGGTCCACCGGACCGGTGCCCTGGACCGCGCGATCCGCGCCAGCATCGCCATCCCCGGCCTGCTGCCCCCGGTGGCCACCGAGGACGGCATCCTCGTGGATGGCGGCATGATGAACAACCTGCCCGCCGACGTGATGGCCGATCTCGACCGGGGGCCGGTCCTCGCCGTCGATGTGGGCAGCGACAGCGCCTTCCAGGCCATGCCGAGGCCCGGTCGGAGTGCGCGGGCCGTCCGGCGACTCTTCGGGATCTCGGACCGGCTGCCCGGAATTGCGCACCTGCTCCTGCGCTCGGCCACCGTCTCGAGCGATGCCCAAACGATGATGGCGATCACCCGGGCGTCCGTCATCCTGAAGCCACCGCTGGCCGGCGTCGACCTGCGGGCGTGGTCCAGCTTCGAGACGACGGCCGACCTCGGCTACCGCTGCGCGCGGGACGCCCTGGAGTCCGGTCGCCTCGAGGTTTGGGCGTGACGACCGTCGGCGCGGGTGCGCGGGCGCACATGGATGGGGGGGAATCGGTCACCTCGGCCCGTGGGACGCGAATGACTCGTCATCCCTCCCGATCCTCCAGGAGTTGATCGTGAAAGTCCTGCTCGCCGCCTCACCTCTCACGGGCCATGTCACGCCCATGCTCGCCGTCGGCCGCCTGCTCGCGGAGCGGGGCGACACGGTCACCGTCCTCACCGATCCCGCCTTCGCGGGACATGTCGAGACAGCGGGGTTCGGCTTCGTCCCCTGTCCGGACCACGGGGCCGCCAGCTACCTCGAACACGATTTGTCTCCCGGCCCCGCGCGTTGGACGCACGAATTCGCCCGGCGCTTCCTCGATCCCATGCCGGCCCAGGCCGCCCTGTTGCGCGATCTGATCCGGGACAAGGCGCCGGACGTCATCGTCGCCAGCAGCATGTTCCTCGGCGTGCTGCCCCTTCTCCAGTCCCACCTGCCCCGGCCTCCGATCGTCGTCCTGAACGTCAGCGTCCTCTTTCTCGACCGGCCGGACGGAACGCCGGTCGGCATCGGGCTGCAGCCCGCACGGACCGAGGAGGAGAGGGCGAGCCACGCCGCGATCGGGACCGCGATCGAGGGCGGCTTCGTCCGGCCGGTCCGGGCCTACGCCGACAGGATCCTGGCGGACCTCGGCCTCCCGCCGCTGCCCGCCTCGCTCACGCAGTCGATCGTGCAGTTGCCCGACATCTTCCTCCAGCAGGGCGTGCCGGGTTTCGAGTTCGACTTCGGAACGCTCCCGCCGAACCTGCGCTTCGTCGGCCTTCTCCCGCCCGGGGCATCCTCGGCACCGCGTCCCTCATGGTGGGACGAGCTCGACGGGGGGAAGCCGGTGGTTCTCGTCACGCAGGGCACCCTGGCCAACGGCAACTTCCAGCAGTTGCTGGAGCCGACGCTGGCCGCGCTCGCCGACCGGGACGACCTCCTCGTCGTCGCGACGACGGGCGGGCGGAGCGTCGAGGCCCTGACCATTCCGCTGCCGGCGAATGCGAGGATCGCCTCGTTCCTGCCCTTCGATGCGATCTTCCCCAAGGTCGATGCGTTCGTGACGAATGCGGGCTACGGCAGCGTCCTGCAGTCCCTGACGGCCGGGGTGCCCATCGTGGCCGCCGGCAAGACCGAGGACAAGGCAGAGGTGGCGGCCCGGATCGGCTGGTCCGGGGCGGGCATCGATCTCGCCACGAGCGCGCCGACGGAGGATGCCCTTCGCGGGGCGATTGAGCGGGTGCTGACCGAACCCGGGTTCCGGCAGCGGGCGCAGGCGATGGGCGCGGCCCTGCGTGCGACGGACACCGGGGGGGAGATCTTGACGGCGATCGATGCCCTCGTGGACAGTCACGTCCGGGTGGAACCCAGATCGCCGACGAGGCCCCGGCGCCTCGCCTCCGCTGCAGGAGTCCGGTGATGCGCGTCGTGGTCGATCTCAATCGTTGCCAGGGCTACGCTCAGTGCTGCTACGCGGCGCCCGAGCACTTTGAGGTGCGGGGTCACGAGATCCTGTTCTACGATCCGGCGCCGCCAGAGGCGAAGCGGGCCCAGATCGAGCGGGCCAAGCAGGCCTGCCCCGTGCGGGCCATCGAGGTCGAGCCCCCGGGGCTGTCCGCGGAGGACGGCCGATGACGGACGCCGACAGACCGGGCTGTGTCGTCGTCGGCGCGTCGCTGGCCGGATTGCGGGGCGCGGAGGCGCTGCGGGACGGCGGCTATGACGGCCCGCTGACCATCGTGGGGGATGAGCCCCATCGGCCTTACGACAGGCCGCCCCTGTCCAAGCACGTCCTCGCGGGAGAACTCGACGCCCACGCGACCGCGCTGCCCCAGCTCTGTCGCTTGAACGCACGATGGTGCCTCGGCCAGCCCGCGGTCGCCCTCGACCGCCGGCGGCGGAGCATCCGCCTCGCCGATGGCACACAGATTCCCTATGAGAGGCTCCTGATCGCCACCGGCGCGAGGGCGCGGGCATGGCCGGGGGACGGCGCGGACCTCGCCGGGATCTTCACGATCCGCACCCTGGACGATGCCCATGCCCTCCGCGCGGCCCTCGCGGAGCGGCCAGGCCGCGTCCTCGTGATCGGCGCTGGCTTGATCGGCTGCGAAGCGGCTTCCTGCTGCTGCGACCTCGGCCTCGCCGTGACGCTGATCGACCCGAATGCGGCGCCCCTTGCTCGACTCCTCGGGTCCGTGATCGGTGCGACGCTGGCCGCGCGGATGCGGACGGCTGGTGTCGATCTCCGCCCCAACACCAAGGTCGAGGCGCTCTCCGGCGAAAACGGTCGCGTCCGCCGCGCGCACCTGAGGAGCGGCGAGACCGTCGGGACGGATCTCGTGATCGTCGCTCTGGGGGCGATCCGGGACACGGAGTGGCTCGCCGCTTCGGGCCTCGCCGCCGATCCGGGCGGCCTCACCTGCGACGGCGCCTGCCGCGTTCTCTCGACCACCGGCGAGCCTGATCCCGCCATCTACGCGGCCGGCGACGTCGCCCGCTGGCCCAACCCCCTCTACGGCGACCGCCCGATGACGGTCGAGCACTGGGGCAACGCGGTCGATCAGGCCCGCCACGCGGCAGCCAACATGCTGGCCGGGCCCGCAGCGCAGCGGCCGTACCGGCATCTGCCGTCTTTCTGGTCGAGCCAGTTCGGCGTCAACATCAAGCTTGCCGGTCTGACCGAAGGCGCGGATTCCCTGGCCATCGTCCAGGGGACGCGGGCCTCGCACCGGTTCCTCGCCGTCTACGGCAGAGGCGGGTGCACCGTGGCGGCGCTCTCCGTCGATCAGGCCCGCTGGCTGCCCGCCTATGCCGAGGCGGTGGCCGCAGGGATGCCGTTCCCGCCGGTCCTCGGAGCGACCGATCAGCCCCGGATCGAGACACTGGCGCCCGGCTTTCCCCCTTCCCGGCCCGTCTCCAATGGAGCCCCCCTGACCCGCGAGACCGCCCATGCCTGACGAGACGCTCTTCGCGCAGGTCCTCGATTCCAGGAACAGGGCGAATCCGTACCCCCTCTACGCACGGCTGCGCGAGACGCCCGTGGCCAGACAGGCGGACGGCAGCTACGTCATCAGCACCCATGCGGCGCTCAGAAGCCTGATTTTCGATCCCCGGCTCAGCTCGGAAGACCTGCCCCCCTCCCGGCGGCCCGCCACGGGCAATCCGGTGAAGGATTGGATCCTCAACCCGATCCGGAATCGGGTCGTGAACGCCCATCGCCCGCTGATCTTCCGCGATCCGCCCGACCACGACACCCTGCGCGGGTTTGTGATGAAGGAGTTCACCATCGCCCGGGTGCGGGCGTCCCACGCCAGAATCGCGGGCCTCGTCGACGATCTGATCGACCGGTGTCGGGGCCGCGACACGGTGTGCCTCGTGGACGACCTGTCCTATCCGTTGCCGGTGGCGGTCATCTGCGAGCTTCTTGGCGTGCCGGAGGCCGACGAGGCGCAGTTCCATACCTGGGCGATCCGCCTCGCCACGGCCCTGGAGCCCGACGCACGCCACGATGAGGCCGGTCGCCAGGAGATCACAGCCACCTTCGACGCGATCTCCGGATACATGCGTCGGCTGATCGCCGAGAAGCGCCGCCATCCCGCCGACGACATGCTCAGCGGGCTCGCCGCGCGCGGCGGCCGGAAGAGTCCGGCCATGGGCGACATCGATCTGATCTCGACGGCGATCCTGCTCCTCGTCGCCGGCCATGAGACGACGGTGAACCTCATCACCAACGGCATGCTCACCCTGCTCCGGCACCCGGAGGAACTCGAGCGGCTGAAGGCCGACCCCGAACGGGCGCCCCGTGTCATCGAGGAGATGCTGCGCTACGAGCCCCCCGTCCATTTCCGCACCCGCAAGGCGCTCGGCGCGATCGACGTCGCAGGCACAACGATCCCGGCCGGCTCGTCGGTGATCCTGCTCTTCGCGGCGGGAAACCGCGATCCGGCGCGGTTCGCGCGGGCCGACCGGTTCGATCCCGACCGGGCGGACAACCAGCATTTCGGGTTCGGTGGCGGCCTCCATTACTGCGTGGGTGCCCCCCTCGCGCGCATCGAGGCCGAGATCGCCCTCGTCACGCTCTGCCGGCGCCTCGTTGCGCCGAGGCTCCTGGACGAGCCGCCGCCATACCGGCCGGGTGCGTCCCTCCGCGGCCCGAAGAATCTCGGCATCGCCATCGCAGGGATCGACTGACCGGTTGGTTGTGCGACGAGAGGGAACGCCGCGCCCCTGCGTCTGGCGACGTGATTTTCCCGGACCCCTGCTGTGCGTTCTCGACCGGCTTCTCACACCAGTCGAACAGAGCCAACTCACGCCAAGCATTGATCCGAAGGCTGACCTGCGGAGCCAACTAAGCGACGTATTCACTTGGCCGGCGAG
>JAKONI010000351.1 GCA_022702015.1 Beijerinckiaceae bacterium
GTCGCCGCCGTTGCCGGCGCCAATGACTGTGTGGTCGTGACCGACAACGAAAAGGACTTCGCCGGCATCACGTTCATCAACCCCATGCGGGATGGCGTTGGGAAGGACACGGCATAACGATTGTGGCGATACCGAGCGAATAACAGAATCGCCTTGGGAGGATGACGGTTGTGAGAGCGGCGATGGCGAGATGAAGGACGAGCGCCTACGACAAAAGATCCTCTCTTCGTTCACGGTGGCGCAGGCCGTGATTGGGATTTGGAAAATACCGATCACCGCGTTCGACCGCCTTCAGCCTTGCGTTACCAACCGTCGGCGCCTGTCGCCGTCCCGGGTCTGGCCTTCGGCTGCTTATCGCCGCCATCATGCACGAAACTCTCGATCGGCTCGGTCCAGAATACCGGTCAGGTCAGATTTCGCCGTCCCCCGCGATGAGCACCGCCGCGCCGACGACGCAATGGTTGGCAAGGGCGGCATCGACGCGCTCGCTGGCGGGCGGCTCGCAATCAGTCGGCGAGTTGGAAGAAGTGTCGGCGGAAGTGAGGGGCATGGGAGGCTCCGCAGCCTTCTCCGCCGGAGTGAATGCTGATCCGGCGTAGGAAGACGCTTCAGAACCTTGGAAAACGTCAAAGGGTGTATGTCGCAGGAAACCCGCTCTTGTGGGCGGCCCAGGCCACGATCAGCGTGGGCACAAGCAGGCAGAGCAAGACGGGCGCGAAGGCGGAAACGCCGATCCGTTCGAGCAGCAGGCCGCCGATGATCCCGCCGCCGGCCATCGCCATGTTCCAGGCCGTGACGAGCATGGATTGCGCGACGTCCGCCGCGTCACCGGCGGTCTTGGCGAGCGCGGTCTGGAAGAGTGTTGGCGCTCCACCGAACGAAAGTCCCCAGATCGCGACCGCCGCGTAGATCGCGCCGGGATTGCCGGAGGAGATGCCGAGTGCCAGCGCCGCGAGGCCGAACAGGACGGTGCTCGCCAACGTCAACGCGCGCAAACGCCTGTCGATCAACATGCCCACGGCCCAGATGCCGATTAGCGATGTGAGACCGAAGACCAGGAGCGCCAAGCCCGTGCGGTCGCCCATGCCGGCGGCGGCAAGGAACGGCGCGATATAGGTGTAGAGGATGTTGTGGGCGAGGACGAAGGCCAGCGTCACGAACAGCACGGGGCGCACGCCCGCCATGCCGAACACGCCTCGCAGGGAATGCCGCCGGCCGACCGTCTGGCCGGGGAAGTCCTGCACCTTGACCGTGATCCAGGCAATCAGGAGCAGCGTCAGGATGCTCATCAGCCCGAAGCAGGCGCGCCAGCCGATCCCTGTTCCGATGAAGGTGCCGGCGGGGATGCCGAGCGAGAGTGCCAGCGGCGTGCCGACCATGGCGACGGCGATGGCGCGTCCCTTCATCGGCTCTGGCACCATCCGTGCGGCGTATCCGGCGAGGAGCGCCCAGAGGAGGCCCGCCGACACGCCCGCCACGAACCGGGCCGCCATCGTCAGCATGTAGTGCCCTGACAGTGCCGTCACGGTATTGGCAACGGCGAAACCGATCATGGCGGCAACCAGCAGCGGTTTGCGGCGCATTCCCTGCGTGACCGCCGTCAGCGGGATGGCGGCTAACAGCGAGCCGATCGCATAGATGGTGACGAGTTGCCCGGCGAGCGCCTCCGACACCGACAGGTCATCGCCGATTTGCGGCAGGAGGCCGGCGGGCAGCGCTTCGGTCAGGATGGTGATGAAACCGGCCGTCGCCAACGCGAGGAGCGCGACGACAGGGAAGCGTGCAGACGCGGTGGCAGCGCCGTCTCCGCGTCCGTTGCTCCGATCGTGTGCCGCCATGGTGCCGCTTGCCTGGTGAAAGTGGTGACCGAACCTCCGCCGCATACGACGCGAGCGCCGGTCGCCGGCAAAATCTCTGACGGCAATGATAGATTCGTTGGGCAGCCACGATAATTGGGCTCTAATGCCGTACATATCGGACATGTGAGTCCGCAATCGGTTCGGCGGATGGACAATCTCAATGCCCTCAATGCCTTCGTCCAGGCGGCGGAGGCGCGCAGTTTCACGGCCGCAGGCAAACAGCTCGGCGTCTCGTCCTCGGCCGTCGGCAAGGCCATCGCTCGGCTCGAGGATCGGCTCGGCGTGCGGCTGTTCCACCGCTCCACCCGCACCGTGACGCTCACGCCGGAAGGTACGCTCTTCCTCGAACGCTGCCGTCGCATCGTCTGCGAGATGGAGCAGGCCGAGATGGAGTTATCGCAGGCGCGAGCCGCGCCGCGTGGCAAGCTCCGTGTCAGTCTGCCCCTGGTCGGCATGCTGATGATGCCGACGCTCTCGGCTTTCATGCGTGCCTGGCCGGACATCGAACTCGATCTCGATTTCACCGACCGGCTGGTGGACGTGATCGGCGAAGGGTTCGATGCGGTGATCCGCACCGGCGAAGCGAGCGACTCCCGGCTGATGACGCGGGTGCTTGGCAGCTTCGGCTACAAGCTGGTCGGCGCGCCGGATTATTTCGCGGCGTACGGCACGCCCAGGACGCCGGCCGATCTCGCGGCGCATCGTTGTCTGCGCCATCGCTATCCGAGTACGGGCAAGCTGGAGGAATGGCCCCTGGTTGGGCGCCGGAACGGGCCTGCACCCGATTTTCCGACTGCGGCGACATCGAGTGCCATCGAACCGCTCGTCTCTATGGCCGAGCGCGGCCTCGGCATCGCCTGTCTACCGGACTTCGCGGTCCGTGAGCAGGTCGCGACCGCGACGCTGGTGAGCGTGATGGAAGGCTCACTCAGCCATTCCGGCACCTTCCGCGTCCTCTGGCCGTCCAGCCGCCAGCTTGCCCCGAAGATTCGTGTCTTCGTCGACTTCATGGGAGAGAACTTGTTCGCGGACCGACACGCTACCTGACGCTGTTGGTATTCAGCCGCTACCCGGAAAAGCAAATCGGGATGGTCGCAGGCCCCTGGAGACTTGTCCCCCGGAGCGGTCGGCGACCATCTAAGCTGGATAGCCATGGTGAGCCCATGATTCCGTTCTTCGACACGGGAGCGGTCGAGGCCGCCCTCGCCTATCCGCAGCTGATTGAGGCCCTGCGCGAGGCCTTTGCCACGGGGGATATCGAGGCGCCTGTGCGGACCGCCCACGAGGTCGGCGCACCGGAGGCCCCCGGTCGCCTGCTGGCGATGCCGGCCTGGCGCCGGGGGGATGTCGTCGGCGTCAAGCTGGTGAACGACTTCCCCGGCAATGCCGGGCGCGGTCTCGGGGCGGTCCATGCGGTCTACATCCTGTTCGACGGCACGACAGGGGCGCCCCGGGCGATGATCGACGGGGAGGCTCTGACGAACCGGCGCACCGCCGCCGCCTCGGCGCTCGCCTCGGGCTACCTCTCCCGGCCGGACAGCGCCGTGCTCACCCTCATCGGGACGGGCCATCTCGGCCCGGCCCTCGCCCATGCGCACGGAATGGTCCGGCCGATCCGGCGGATCCTGGTCTGGGGCCGCGCGGTGGCCAGGGCCGAGGCCGTGGCGGCCCGCCTGCGGGGGGAGGGGCTTCCGGCCGAGGCGGCAGCGGATCTCACGGCGGCGGTCGCGGCCGCCGACATCGTGAGCTGCGCCACCACCTCCACGGAGCCCCTCGTGCGTGGCCGGGATGTCCGGCCCGGCACCCATGTCGACCTCGTGGGGGCCTTCACCCCGGCGATGCGCGAGAGCGACGACGCCCTGATCCGCGCCGCCCGGGTCTATGTGGACACCCGCGACGGCGCCCTGCGGGAGGCCGGGGACCTGACGCAGCCGATCGCGGCGGGCGCGTGGTCCGCCGACCGCCTCGCGGGCGACCTTCGCGACCTCTGCGGCGGGAGGAGGGAGGGGCGCCGTGGGGCGGACGAGATCACCGTGTTCAAGTCGGTCGGCGCCTCCCTGGAGGACCTCGTCGCCGCCTCCCTCGTGGTGGGGGCCTGAACCCTCGGAGGGGGAGGGGGCTGTCGGCCTCGACCTGCTCCGTCGCGACGTCGGTGCGGGTCTTCTCCGAGCAAGGCGGGTCGATCGCCGCCGCCCGCCGGTGTGCGGCCCACCGGATCGCGTCACAGATAAGGCTCAAAGGCGTGGCCGTTTGCAACCTTAGCTAGAGACGATGGGCGTGACGCCCACCGGGCCGCAGGACGACGGGGACGGACATCATGACGAGGTGGGCGGGGATCACGGGTGCCGCCGGCACGGCTCTCGGGGACGCGGCGGGCTCGCTCAGCCGCCGGTCGTTCCTGGCGGGATCCGCCCTCACGCTCGGCGCCGCCGGGCTCGGCGGCTGCGCCTCCGACACGCTCCTGCTCGCCGAGGCGGCCAAGACCTACGGCCCGATGCCCGACGAGAAATTCGCCATCCCGGCGGTCGACATCAGCAAGGTCAACCCGAAATACTATCGTCAACTCGTGCGCTACGAGACCAGGGAGGCGCCGGGCACCATCGTCGTCGATCCGCGCAACTACTACGTCTACCGTATCGAGGACGGCGGGATGGCGACCCGCTACGGCGCCAATGTGGGGCGCGACGGCTTCCTCTGGAATGGCGACGCCTATGTCGGCCGCAAATCCGAATGGGCCACGTGGACGCCGCCCAAGGAGATGATCAAGCGCCAGCCGGAGGCGGCCCAATACGCCAGGGGGATGCCGGGGGGCCTGGACAATCCCCTCGGCGCCCGCACCCTCCATCTCTACCAGAACGGCGCCTATACGCTGTACACGATCTACGCCACCCGCGACGCCGAATCGATCGGGACCGGCATCACCAGCGGGTGCGTCGGCCTGCTCAGCCAGGACATGATCCACCTCTATGCCCGCACGCCGGTGAAGACGAAGGTCGTCGTCCTGCCCGCGTGACGCCACCCCGCGCCGCCACCCCCGGATAGTTTAGAAAGACTTTGCACAACGGGGGCTTAGCCTGTGTCCCACGCATGCGGGGCCTGCGCCCGTACGGCATTGTGAAGCCGGCGCGGCCGCGCTTATCTCGCAAGCGCGAGATCGCTCGCGCCAGCCAATCCGGGACGGTTCATGGCCCAATCCGAAGGGTCTTCCAAGCGCATGTCGGCCGCCGGCGGCTGGGGCGCTCTGAAGAGTTGCGGCAAGCATCTGCTCGGCAGCCGGGCGCCCCTCACCGGTGCCCGCGCCCTGCTCAAGGCCAACCAGCCCGATGGGTTCGATTGTCCGGGCTGCGCCTGGGGCGACCCGGAGCACGGCTCGTCGTTCGAGTTCTGCGAGAACGGGGTCAAGGCGGTCTCCTGGGAGGCGACGGACAAGCGCACGCCCCCGGCCTTCTTCGCCCGCCACACCCTCGCCGAGCTGCGAACCTGGAGCGACTACGCCCTCGAAGGGCAGGGCCGCCTGACCCATCCGATGCGCTACGACGCGGCCAGCGACCGCTACCTGCCCGTGAGCTGGGAGGAGGCCTTCGCGGAGATCGGAGCGACGCTCCGCAGCCTCGATCACCCGGACGAGGCGGAGTTCTACACCTCGGGCCGCGCCTCGAACGAGGCCGCCTACCTCTATCAGCTCTTCGCCCGGAGCTACGGCACCAACAACTTCCCCGACTGTTCGAACATGTGCCACGAGGCGAGCGGCGTCGCCCTCAACGACGCGATCGGTGTCGGCAAGGGCACGGTCCTGCTCGAGGATTTCGAGAAGGCGGACGCGATCTTCTGCGTCGGCCAGAATCCCGGCACCAACCATCCGCGCATGTTGGGGGACCTGCGCCGGGCGGCCGAGCGCGGCGCGAAGGTCGTGGTGCTGAACCCGGTCCGCGAGCGCGGCCTGGAGCGCTTCGCCGACCCGCAGAATACCGTCGAGATGCTGCGCGGTGCCAGCCGGCCGATCGCCAGCCACTATCTTCAGCCCCGCTCCGGCGGCGACATGGCGGCGTTCCGGGGCATCGCCAAGGTGGTGTTCGCCCGCGACGACGAAGCCCTGGCGGCCGGCCGCCCGTCGCTCCTCGACCGGGCCTTCCTGGAGCACCACACCGCCGGGCTCGCCGCCTACCGGGCGGCCGTCGAGGCGACGCCGTGGGAGGCCATCCTCGACCAGTCCGGCCTGACCCGGGACGAGATCGTCGCGATGGCCGACGTGTATTGCGGGGCGCAGCGGGTCATCGCCACCTGGGCCATGGGCGTGACCCAGCACCGCCACTCCGTGGCGACCATCCGCGAGATCGCCAACCTCCTGTTCCTGCGCGGCCATATCGGCCGGCCCGGCGCGGGCCTCTGCCCGGTGCGCGGCCATTCCAACGTCCAGGGCGACCGGACCGTGGGCATCAACGAGCGCCCGTCCGCCGCCTTCCTCGACGCTTTGGAGCGGCATTTCGGGGTGGAGATGCCCCGCATGCCCGGCCACAACGTCCTGGCGGCCATTCGCGCCATGCGAGACGGAAGGGCGAAGGCCTTCATCGGCCTGGGGGGCAACTTCCTGCGGGCGACGCCGGACACCCCGGTGGTGGCCCAGGCCCTCGCCTCCTGCCGCCTCACCGTCCACATCGCCACCAAGCTCAACCACGCTCACCTCGTGCCCGGCGCGGTCGGCTATCTGCTCCCCTGCCTCGGCCGCACCGAGATCGACCGCAACGGGGACGGCAAGATCCAGATCGTGACCGTCGAGGATTCGATGAGCATGGTCCACGGCTCCGGCGGCATCAACAAACCGGCGGCCAAGACGCTGCGCTCCGAGATCGCCATCATCGCCGGGATGGCTGGAGCGACCCTCGGCGCCGCGTCCATCGACTGGGCGGGCCTCGCCGCCGACTACGACCGGATCCGCGAGGCCATCGCCGCCACGATCCCGGGTTTCGGTGAGTTCAACACCCGGGTGCGCCGGCCCCGGGGCTTCATGCTGCGCAACCTCGCCGCCGAGCGGGTCTTCGAGACCGGCACCGGCCGCGCCAACTTCTCGGCGGCGCTGCTGCCCTCCGAGACGGAGCATCAGGCCGCCCGGCGGATGCGGGACACCTTCGTGCTGCAGACCTTCCGCAGCCATGACCAGTACAACACCACGATCTACGGCCTCGACGACCGCTACCGGGGCGTCTACGGCGAGCGCCGCGTGGTCTTCGCCCACCCCGACGACCTCGCCGCGATCCGCGACCGCCTGGGCGAGCGCGTCGACATCCTCGGGGCGCATGAGGACGGCACCGTCCGGCGGGCGGAGGATTTCCGCCTCGTGCCCTTCGACATGCCCCGGGGCTCGCTAGCCGGATACTACCCGGAGCTGAACGTGCTCGTGCCACTCTCGACCTTCGGCGAGAAGAGCGACACGCCGACCTCGAAATCGGTCCTCGTGACCCTTCACGCCCGCGCGGCGGCGTGAGCGGGGTGCCGGACGAGGCGGCGTTCCTGGCCGCCCTCGACCGGGTGGCGGGGCGCCATCCCGGCCTGACCACCCTGGAGGCGGGGCTGCTCGCCTCCCTCGCCCTCGGCCTGCCCGGCGACAGCCGCGCCTTCGCCCGGACCTTCGGAATCGCCCACGCCCTCGTCCTGCGGGCGCTCGCCGGGCTGGAGGAGACCGGCCACGTCGCGGTCACGGCCCGGGAGGGCCGCACGCAGCGGGCCCGCTACGCGGCGCGGGCCTGACCCGGCTTACCAGCGGTACAGGAAACTGCCCTTCACCCCGTGCTCCTGCGTGCGCTGGTTGCCGAGCTGCCCGGTATAGGCCACCGACAGGGTCGTGGACGGCTCCACCCGCCAGTCGAGGCCGCCCTGCGCGACGAGGGCGTTGCGCGCGATCGGCACCCCCGCCACGGGGAAGGGCTGCGCCCCCGCCCCGAAGGTGAACAGCGCCGAGGGGTTCACGTCGCCGTAGGCGCGCCGGTAGCCGACCAGGCCGCGGATCAGGAGGGGCGTGCCGGTATCGAGGAGCGTGTCCAGGTGGGCCTGGACCTGCGCGCCGACGGTGGCGGTGGCGATGTCGGAGTCCCGGGCACCGGCGGTGAGGGCGGCAGCCCCGCCCCGCTCGGCGAAGGCATCCCGGGTGATGCGGATCGCCGCCCCGCCCACGAAGGGCTCGACGTAGCCCCGCGCGGAGCCGATCCGGTAGCCCACCTCGCCGAAGGCCTGGCCCAGATCGCCGCCGTAGCGCGAGGTCTCGGTCTCGCCGAACCCGGCGAAGGTCGCGGACCGGCGGATCGTG
>JAKONI010000355.1 GCA_022702015.1 Beijerinckiaceae bacterium
CGAGCTTGCGGGCGATCATCGAGGAGGGGAAGTTCCACGGGGTGATCGCCGCCACCACGCCGATCGGCTCCTTGGTGACGAGGATCTTCCGGTCCGCCCAGGGGGAGGGGACGGTCTCGCCGTAGACCCGGCGGGCCTCCTCGGCGAACCACAGGACGTAGGCCGCCGACATGCCGACCTCGCCCCGGGCCTCGGCGAGGGACTTGCCCTGCTCGGCGGTGAGGATCTGCGCCAGATCCTCCTGGTTCTCGGTGATGACGGCGGCCAGCCGGCGCAGGAGCACGGCCCGCTCGTTGGCGGTCTTGGCCCGCCAAGCCGGGTAGGCGGCATGGGCGGCGGCCACGGCGCGCTTCGTCTCCTCGGCGCCAGCGCTCGGCACCCGCGCGATCACGGCGCCGGTGGCCGGGTTGGTCACGTCGATCGAGCCGGACCCCGCCTTGGACCATTCCCCGCCGATCAGGCAGGCTTCAACCAGGAGTTCGGGGTTCTTGAGGGTCGGGCGGGCACCGGTCTCAGGCATCCAACGGTTCCTTGGGCGGCGACGGCTCCGTCTGCGCCCGTGGGGGGACGCTCCGGGCCATGCTGCGGGCTTGCGCCTCCGCGCGCGTCTCGAACACGTGGGGGGCGAGGTCCCGCGATTGCAGGGAGACGCCGAGCTTCAGCCGCATGAAGGCACTCGTCGTATACCGCGAGGCCGTGGCGTAGTAGCGGCTTTCCAGATAGGCGATCATCGAGAAATAGGCTTCGGACACCGCCGGATCAAGCTCGAACCCATCGTAGTTCGCGATCAGGTGTACCCGTTGCCCGATTTCCTGGCAGGTTCGCTCGAATTCTCGGCGGACCAGATCGACATCCTCGATCGTTTTGACGTGGAAGCCTTCATAGTTGGCGAATAGCGTATTGCGCTCGGCATCGTAAGAGAGGCGCTCGGATAGGCTCATTCCCAGGAGCCACTGTTCCAGCCCCATCGCCTCCTCGCGGAACAGGCGGGGATCCATGACCGCCGGGTCGCGGACGATGGGCGTGAAATCCATGTGGGCGAGGATATCCCGCGCGATGTCGATGCCGGCGGCCACCTCGGTGAGCTCCATCCCTTCGGCGGTGCGGCGGAAGACGCAACGCTCGGTGACGTAGAGGACCGGCTGGCCCCGCTCCGCCGCGTAGGCCCCGGAGAAGGTCACGTGCTCCACGGCCTTCACGAACTTGCGCGAGCGACCCTCGCGCAGGATGGCGAGCTTGCCGTTCTGGATGCTGATCTCCAGCCCCCCGGCGGTGAAGCTGCCGGCGAAGACGAGGCGCTTGGCGTTCTGCGAGATGTTGATGAAGCCGCCCGCGCCCGCGAGCTTGGTGCCGAACCGGCTGACGTTGACGTTGCCCTCGGCGTCCGTCTCGGCGAGGCCGAGGCAGGCGAGATCGAGGCCGCCGCCGTCGTAGAAGTCGAACTGCTGGTTCTGGTGCAGCACGGCGGAGGGGTTGAGCGCCGCGCCGAAATCGAGCCCGCCCTGCGGCAGGCCGCCGATCACCCCCGGCTCGGCGGTGAGGGTCAGGTACTTCAGCACCCGCTCCTCGGCGGCGACCTTGGCGACGCCCTCCGGCACGCCGATGCCGAGGTTGACCACGCCGCCCATCGGCAGCTCGAAGGCGCAGCGCCGCGCGATCACCTTGCGGATGTCGAGGGGGAGGGTGCCGATCCGGTCCAGCGGCACCCGCTGCCGGCCGGTGAAGGCGTGGTTGTAGGGGGTGGCGTAGGTCTGGTGGTGGTTCTCCGGCTTCGAGAGGACCACGCAATCCACCAGCACCCCCGGCACCGTCACCTCCCGGGGCGCCAGCGAGCCGTTCTCGGCGATGCGCTCCACCTGCGCGATGACGAACCCGCCCGAGTTCCTCGCGGCCATGGCGGCGGCGAGGTTGTCCAGCGTCAGCGCCTCGCGCTCCATGGTGACGTTGCCCGCCGGGTCGGCGGTGGTGCCGCGGATCAGGGCGACGTTCACCGGGAAGGTCCGGTAATGCAGCCACGGCTCGCCGTGCAGGTCGATGAGGCTGACGAGATCCTCGGTGGTCCTGTCGTTGAGCTTGCCCCCGCCCTTGCGGGGATCGACGAAGGTGTGCAGCCCGACCTTGGTGATGTGCCCGGCGGTCTTGGCGGCGATGTCCCGGTAGAGGTGGGAGACCACGCCCAACGGCAGGTTATAGGCCTCGATCTTGCCCTCGATCGCGAGCGCGCCGAGCTTCGGAACCAGGGACCAGTGGCCCCCCACCACCCGGCGGACGAGGCCCGGCAGGGCGAGGCGGTTGAGGCCGCGATCCTTGCCGTCGCCGGGGGCGGCGGCGAACATCAGGCCGAGGTCGCGGGGGCTCCCCGCCTCGGTGAAGCGGCGGGCCAGCGCAAGGATCAGCTCGTCCGGCGTACCGATGCCGACGAAGCCCGAGACGGCGACCATGTCCCCGTCCTGCACGATGGCCACCGCCTCATCGGCGGTGACGATCTTGTTCTTCAGGCCGGTGGTGAGGCGGCGGGGGTCAGCCACGGGCGGCGATCCAGTCCGCGATGCCGGAGCCCAGCAGCTTCTGCGCCTTGCCGCCGACGAAGACGCCCACATGCCCGCCGGGCAGGCCGAGTTCGGTGTAGTCCTCCGTCCCGATCTTCCCCCGCAGCGCCTGCGAGGTGGCGGGCGGGATGATGTGGTCGTCCTGGGCGAAGACGTTCAGCACCGGGCAGGTGATGTTCCTCAGGTCCACCGTCCGCCCTCCGAGTTCGAAGGCACTCTTCACCAGTTTGTTGTCCTGGTACAGGTCCTTGAGCCATTGCTTGGCCGCCTCGCCGGGGTGGTCGGGCCGGTCGGCGATCCACTTCTCCATCCGCAGGAAGTTCAGGAACTTCTTGCGGTCGTCCAGCGCCTCCAGCAAATCGAGGTTGTACTTCGTCATGGTGCGCATCGGCGTCATCATCGAGAAGACCGATCCCATGAACTCGCCCGGAAGCGAACCCTGAGCCGCGATCAGCTGGTCGATGTCCTCCCCCGAGAGGGAGCGCACCCAGAGGTTGATGAAGCCGTGGCCCTTCCGGTTCTCCACGGTGTCGGCGTGAAAATCGACCGGCGTGATGGTGAGCACCATCGCGTTGACGGTCTCGGGGTAGAGGGCGGCGTAGCAGGTGGTGAAGACCCCGCCCTCGCAGATCCCGAGCAGGTTCACCTTCTCCCGGTCCGTGGCCTCGTTGATGAAGTCGACGCACTCGGCGAGGTAGCCGTCCACGTAGTCGTCCATGGTGACGAAGCGGTCGGCCCGGCCGGGATTGCCCCAATCGACCACGTAGAGGTCGAGACCGAGGTTGAGCAGGTTGCGGACGAGGGAGCGGTCCTCCTGAAGATCGGCCATCGTGTAGCGGCCGATCAGGCCGTAGACGATCAGCACCGGCGGCAGCCCCCGGCCCTCGGCCAGGGGCCGGTAGCGGTAGAGGCTGACCTTGTCCTGGCTCCAGACGAGATCCTTCGGGGTGGTGGCGATCCGCACCTCCTCGTCCCGGATGCTGGCGAACAGCTTGGCGCCGTCGGCCATCCTGCGGCCGAGCGCGCCGACCTCGGCGATCATCTCGCCCGGAGAGAGTTCGAGGGGCGGGGCGGCCTTGGCGCGCTCCGTGCCGTCCTTGCCGTCAGCCATGGCTCGCGTCCGCCTTCTGCCGCCGCGCGGCCGCCCGCCGCTCCTTCTTCAGGGACCGGACCTCCCGGCGCAGTTCGGTGAGGCTGCGGTGGACATCATC
>JAKONI010000391.1 GCA_022702015.1 Beijerinckiaceae bacterium
CGTTCGGCTCGCGGAAATACAGGCTGCGGAAATAGTAGCGGTCGACCGGCCCGCTCGACGGCATCCGGCGGCTGCGCAGCCGGTCGGCCCAGGCGGCATAGTCCCCGTCCGGGATGCGGAAGGCCACGTGGTGGACGCCCCCGGCCCCCGACCGGGCCGGCGCCGAGCCGTCGGCGTGGAGCTGGATCTCGGCGGCCGGGCCGCCGGGCCCCATGCCATAGACCTCGATCGTCCCCTCCGGCGCCTCGAAGCTCCGCTCCCGGCGCATCCCCAGCACCTCCGTCAGCACGGCGGCCGTGCGCTCGGGGTGGGGGACGGACAGGCGGATCGGCCCGAGGCCGCGGATCTGCTCCGCCGCCGGGACCGGCGAACGGTCCCACGGGTGGGCCTCCCCCGCGCCGCCATCGTCCACCAGGGCGAGGCGCTGGCCCTCCGGGTCCTCGAAGGCCAGGGTCAGGCGCCCGTCGAGCCGCTCGGGCTCGCCGGGCCGGATACCCGCCCGCTCCAGGCGCTCACGCCATGCGTCGAGCCCGCCCGCGACCCGCAGATGCGTCCGGCTGATGCTCCCCGAGCCCCGCCGCTCCGGCGCCGCCGGCCAATCGAAGAAGGTGATGTCGCTGCCGGGACTCGCGAGCCCGTCGGCGTAGAACAGGTGGTAGGCCGAGACGTCGTCCTGGTTCACCGTCTTCTTCACGAGGCGCAGGCCGAGGACGCGGGTGTAGAACGCGACGTTCTCGGCGGCGCGGGCGGTGACCGCCGTCAGGTGATGGATGCCGGTGAGTTGCATGGGCCTCGGACCTTGTTCGAGATACCCCTCAGATCAGTATCCCGGCCAGGGTGGCACACGCAAAGCTGATGTGCGGCCGGTGCCGACAGAGGGAATTCCTGACGGCATCACGCCCTGGAGTGGGGTGTCGGGGTGAGCCCCCGACCGTCGCGGGGCGCCGCCCCGCACCCGCCTAAGGGCTCGCCCGTCGGAAACCGGGACCTAGAGCCCCACCGGCCGTCCGGCGGCGACGACGAGCATCTTGCCGTCGGCGAAGGTGCGGGCGGCGGCGCGGCGGATGTCGGCCTGGGTCACCGCCTCGACCATCGCGTTGCGACGGGCGATGTAGTCCATCCCCAGATCCTCGAAGGCGATCTGCACCAGCTGGTGGGCGATCTTGGTCGAGGTGTCGAAACCCAGCGCGTAGGAGCCGGTGAGGTAGTCCTTCGCCTTCTGCAACTCCTCGTCGGAGGGGCCCTCGGTGATCAGCCGGCCGATCTCGTCGCCGATCACCGACAGGGCCTCGCCCACGCGCTCGTTCTTGGTGGCGGTATAGCCCCAGATCATCGCCGCAGCCCGGTGGCTCACGAGGGAGGTGCCCACGGAATAGGCCAGCCCGCGCTTCTCCCGCACCTCCTGGAACAGGCGCGAGGTGAAGGCGCCCCCACCCAGGATGTGGTTGAGGACGTAGGCCGGGATGAAGTCCGGGTCGCGCCAGGGGATGCCGGCCATGCCGAAGCGGATGACCGATTGCGGCACGTCGAGATCGACGACGATCCGGCGGCCGAGTTCCTGCACCTGCGTACGCGGCACCGCCTTCAGCTCCCCGGCCTCGGGCAGGGCGCCGAAGGCGCGGGTGAGGGCATCCGCCAGAGCCTCAGCCCCGATGGCGCCCACCGCCGCCACCTTGATCCGGCCTCGGCCGATGATGCGGGCGTGCATGGCGAGCAGGTCGTCGCGGGTGATCGCGGTGACGCTCTCGATCGTGCCGGAGGAGGGCCGGGCGTAGGCGTGCCCGGCATAGGCCTCCTTGAAGAAGCGGCGGGAGGCCATCACCCCCGGATCGTTCTGCTGGTAGCGCAGCCCGGCGATCACCTGCGCCCGCACCCGGTCGATGGCGTCGGGGTCGAGGCGGGGCTTGGCCAGCGCCAGGGCGAGGAGGTCGATCGCCTCGTCCGCGTGCTTGAGCAGCATCTTCAGGGAGCCGCCCACCGCGTCCGGGCCGGCGTGGAAGGACATCTCGATCGCCCGCGCCGCGAGGCGCTCCTGGAAGGCGTCGGAGGTCAGGTCGCCCGCGCCCTCGTCGAGGAGGCGGGAGAGCATCTGGGCGCAGCCGGCCTTGCCCTCGGGGTCCTGCGCCGCGCCGCCCTCGAAGGTGAACGACAGGGCGATCATCGGCACCACGTGGGACTCGACGTGCCACGCCTCGACGCCGGGCACGGCCACGACGGGCCGGGCCGTGGCGGGGCTCGTGGCGGTCTGCGTGTCGGTCTCGGCCAGATCGATGGCAGAGTTCATGGGAGCCTCATCGGTTCTTGGGTCGGTCGCGGGCGGAGCGGGTTCGGGGACCCTACTCGGCGGCCATCGCGACCGGGGCGTCGGACTCCCGGGCCTTGGTGAGGTAGCCGGTGACGGAACGGGCCGGGGTGAGCCAGCGCTCGCAGGCCGCCTTCAGGCGCTCCTGCGACACCGCCTCGATGTCCACCGGCCAGCGGCGCACGTCCTCGATCGATTCGCCGATGGCCAGCGCCGACCCGTAGATCCGGGCCAGCGAGGTCTGGCTGTCGGAGGAGTAGACCGTTTCCGCCACGAGGCGGGTCTTGGCCCGCTCGATCGCGTCGGCCGACAGGGCCTCGGAGGGGGCGCGGGCCAGGGCCCGGTCCACCGCCTCCTCGAGCTGCTCCAGGCTCACCCCCTCGGCGGGGATGGCGTAGACCGAGAAGCGGGTGTCGTCGATGGCCGAGCCCATGTACCAGGCCCCGGCATTGACCGCGAGGCCCTGCTCCAGGACCAGCTTGCGGTAGAGGTAGGAGGTCGAGCCTCCGCCCAGCACCTCGGCCAGCAGTTCGAGATCGTGGCAGCCGCCGTCGCGGGCGGTGATGCAGGAGGGGGCGAGGTAGAGGCGCTGCAGGGTCGGCTGCTCGACCTTCGGGTCGGCCACGGCGATCCGGCGCAGGGCCTTCGGCTCGGGCTCCCGGGGGCGCCGCCGCTCGGGGCGTGCGCCGCGGGAGGGCACGCGGCCGTAGGTCTCCTCGGCCAGGCGGCGGACCTCGTCGGGGGTCACGTCGCCGGCGACCACCAGGATCGCGTTCTCCGGCGTGTAGAAGCGGTTGTAGTAGTCGAGGGCGTGCTGCCGGTTCAGCGACTCGATCTCGTGCATCCAGCCGATGATCGGGATGCCGTAGGGGTGGTGGACGAACAGCGAGGCCGCCATCGCCTCGGAGAGCTGGGCGGAGGGATCGGTCTCGACCCGCATCCGCCGCTCCTCCAGCACCACGTCGCGCTCGGGGGCGACCACGGCGTCGTCGAGGACGAGGCCGTGCATCCGGTCGGCCTCGAAGCCCATCATCGTGCCGAGATGGTCCCGGGCGACCCGCTGGAAGTAGGCGGTGTAGTCGTAGCTGGTGAAGGCGTTCTCCTGGCCGCCGAGGCCGGAGACGGCCTTCGAGAAGGCGCCCACCGGGTGATTCTCGGTGCCCTTGAACATCAGGTGTTCGAGGAAGTGGGCGATGCCCGACTGGCCGAGCGGATCATCGGCCGAACCGTTGCGGTACCAGATCATGTGGGTCGCCACCGGCGCCCGGTGGTCCGGCACCACCACCACGTCGAGGTCGTTGTCGAGGGTGAAGGACGAAACCTCCGGCCCCCCGGCCTCGGAGCGCCCGAACGGGGCGGCCTCGCCCCGGCCGGCGGTGGCTCCGAAACGGGTCTCCCGCATCCGGGGAAGAAGGGTGGGCGTCCTGAACAGGTGCATACCGCGTGTCCTCGCCGGCCCCCGCCCTCGGCGGTCCCGCCCCCGCTGGGACTGAACCGGAATGCGGAGCCTCTCTCGATCCGGGCGCGGCAAGAGCCGTACCGGGATCACCGTATGGCGGGGCGGGGCGACTCTCCGTCGCCACGGCGCCGCCGCCGCTTCAGTTCCTTCCGGATCGCACCAGCAGGGTGTCGATCTAGAACCATGCCCGCCCGGATGGCAAATGGGGGCGGCCTAAGTCCTTGTCACGCCATGGCCCGCCCGGCCAAACGCGGCTCAGCGCCGCTGCTGCGACCGGAGATAGGCCCCCGGATCGGCCTCCTCGCGCTCCGCGTTGGCGCTGCGGATCGGCTCGTTGGAGGTGTTGACCACCTTCTTCGGCGCCTGCCGGTAGCCCGTCGGCGGCTCCACCAGGGATTCGCGGGTCGGCTCCACCGGGGAGGCCTGGGCCTCCTCGCTCTTGCCCTTGAACAGTTCGAGGGGATCGAGCCACGAGCTGCGGCGGGCGCCGTCGCCGGGCTTGTCCTCGGCGGTGGTCGTCACGTTCGCCCCGGCGCGGCGGCCGCCGCGGATCTCATCGACGGAGGCCGTCGCGTTGTTGTCGTTGTAGCGGCCCTGGACCTGGTTGCCCCGGGCGACGCGGCGCTCCTCGGCCTCGCGCTCGCGGTCGGCGGCGACGACCTCGGGATCCTTCGGCCAGGCGGCGTTCCTGGCGCGGGCACGGGGGGCGGGGAGGGCCTTGCCGTCGAGCTTGGGGGGCATCACCAGGGGCGCCCGCTCGTGATAGTCGATCGGGGCCTGCTGCTTCTCCAGAAGGCCGATGCCGGAGAGGGCATCGCGCATGATCTCGCCCTGCTGGGCCTGTGCCGTGCCGGCCAGGATCAGGGGGGCCAGGACCAGGGGGGCCAGCGCCGCCACGGGGAGGAGGAGTCGAAGCCTGCGTTGCGCGCTCATGCTGCCTCACGGGTGCCGGCCGGGGATCCGGCGCGGGGACGACCGCCACGCGGCCTGATCCGACGGGAACCGGGTGAAGCCGGTTTCCGGCGATCGTATGGCGCCTTGACCGCGCTCGACCAGTCCTCGCGCGAGGATTGTCCTGTGTGTTGCGCGGATCACGCGCGGGGGGCGGCCTCGTCCCGCGTATCGCCGGCGGAGGCCGCCCGCCCGGAGACCCCGAGGGAATCGAGGACGAGGCCGATCACCCCCGCCACGATGGCCGCGTCGGCGATGTTGAAGACGTACCAGGACCATGCCCCCGCATGGAGGTGGACGAAATCGAACACCGCCCCGTAAACCGCCCGGTCCACGGCGTTGCCGAGCGCCCCGCCGACGATGAGGCCCAGGGCCGTGCCGAGCAGGCGCGAGCCGGCCCTCGTCATCCACCAGCCGAGGCCGAGCGCCGCCGCCAGGGAAACCCCCACCAGGATCCAGCGGCCCAGCGGGCTCTCCTGCTGGAACAGCCCGTAGGAGACACCCCGGTTCCACACCACCACGAGGTCGACATTCGGGCCGTAGTGCCAGGGCTGGGTCAGCACGAGGTCCGAGCCGAGATACAGCCCGAGCTTCGAGGCCTGATCGAGGACGAAGGTGAGGACCAGGGCCACGAGCCCGGCGCGGGCGGGGGACAGTCTCATCATTCCCTCCCCCCTTGCGGGGAGTGTTGTGGACAATTCATCCCGCACCCTCGGCTCATCCTGGGGCCGAGGGGTGGAACCGGGGCACTCGCCGACTTCCGCACCGATCCCCTTCCGGGGACCGGTACGGCGACCCTCACGCCGCGCTCGCCTCGGGATGCGCCGCATCCCACTCCCGCAACGCCCGCGCGTCGCGCGGGGTCACGTCGGGGAACTCGGCGTCCTGGCCGACGTCGGGGGTGACCCGCCAGGAGCGGGCGCATTTGCGGCCTTGCGCCGGGGTCGGAACCACGGCGACGCCCCGCACCTCGTCGAGGCGGAAGGCCTCGGCCGGTCCCTCGCCCTCGCGCACCGCGATGGCGGAGGTGATGCAGGTATCCGCGAAGGCCGGAAGCGAGAGCGATTCCACCGCCGCGCGCAGGTCGGCATCCGCGATGAACACCGTCGGCGCCGCCTCCAGGCTCGCGCCGATCCGCTTGGCCGCCCGCTCGATCTCCAGGGCGCCCGTCACCACCCGGCGCACCCGCCGGATCTTCTGCCATTTTTCCGCCAGGGCGGGATCCCGCCAGGAGGATGGAGTCTCCGGCAGGGTCTGGAGATGGATCGAGCCGTCCTCGGACGGGGCGCGGTCGAGCCACGCCTCCTCCGCCGTGAAGGCCAGGACGGGGGCGAGCCACACCACGACCCGCTTGAAGGTCTCGTCGATCACCTGCAACGCCGCCCGGCGCGTCACCGAGGAGATCGGATCGCAGTAGAGCGCGTCCTTGCGCACGTCGAAGTAGAAGGACGACAGGTCGCCGGTCATGAACCCGTTGAGCAGGGCCACCACCCGCTTGGTGTCGTAGGCGGCGTAGGCCTCGCGGATCTCGCCGTCGAGTTCGGCCAGCCGGTGCAGGATCAGCCGCTCCAGTTCGGGCATGTCGCCGAACGGAACGTCGTCGCCCGGCACCCGGTGGGCGAGGGAGCCGAGCATCCAGCGCAGGGAGTTGCGCAGCTTGCGGTAGGTCTCCGCGAAGGTCTTGATGATCTCCGGGCCGATCCGCAGGTCGTCGGTATAGTCGGAGGCGGCCACCCACAGGCGGAGGATGTCGGCCCCCGAATCCTTGATGACGCTCTGGGGCGCGACGACGTTGCCCTTCGACTTCGACATCTTCAGGCCCTTGCCGTCGAGGACGAAGCCGTGGGTCAGCACCACGTCGTAGGGCGCCCGGCCGCGGGTGCCGGAGGA
>JAKONI010000393.1 GCA_022702015.1 Beijerinckiaceae bacterium
GAGGCGGCGATGCTGTCCACCGCCGCGCGAATGCGGGTGAGCGGCGCCCCCCGGGCCTTGATCCAGGCGGCGACGGCCTCCGGCCCCGCGCCGAGGTCGGCCACGACCTCGGCGGTGAGCGTGCGGTGGGCGCCGGCGATGCCCGCCACCGCCCGCTCCAGGGCCACTCGGTCGAAGGTGTCGTTGACCGGCGCGGTCCGTGCCGCCGCCGCGAGGGCATCGAGGCCGAACTCGTGCTCCAGGGCGAAATGCGTCGCGGCGATGTCCTCCACCGCCCGCCCGCTCGTCTCGGCGACGCGCACGATGTCCGGCGCCGAAACCAGGGCCGTAAGCGAGGCGAGGCGCCGGGACTGGGCTGTGCCCATGCCCTTGTCGCCCAGGGCCGCCGCGCGGGTCTCGATCTCGGCGCGGGACTCCGCGCTCAGGACGCGGGGGAGGGCGGCTTCCACGGCGGCGACGCCCTCCCGATAGCGGGCGACGATGGGCGAAAGGCCCCCCGTCAGATCGAGGTTGCGGATGAACCACACGATGCGGTTGGCCAGGAGATCCCGCACCTCCCCGTAGAGGGCGAGTTGCGCCTGTCCGCCGATCCGCCCCGCCAGGGCGTCGATGGCGAGGTTCAGGTCCATGAGTCCGTAAGCGTCGCGGGTGATGGCGTAGGCCTTGGCGATGGTGGCGGCATCCGCGCCGGTGCCGTCCACCAAGCGGGTCACGAGGGAGGGGCCGCCCCGGTTGACGATGATGTTGGCCAGCGCCGTGCTGATGATCTCCCGGCGCAGGCGGTGGCCCTTCACCGCGTCGGGGAAGCGCTCGCGCAGCTCCTTCGGAAAGTAGCGTTGCAACTCGCGGTCGAAATACGGGTCGTTGGGAACGGCACTCGCGAGAATCGCGTCGTGCAGGGAGAGCTTGGCGTAGGCCAGCAGCACCGCGTATTCCGGCCGGGTCAGGCCCTCGCCCCGGCGCATCCGTTCCGTGATGGCGCTATCGTCGGGGAGATACTCCACCGCCCGGTCGAGGCGGCCCTCCGCTTCCAGCGCCTGCATCGTCCGCATCGCGAAGCCGGTCTCCCCGAGGCCGCCGCGCTGGGCCAGGGACAGACTGAGGGTCTGCAACTCGTTGTTACGCAGGACGAGATGGCCGACTTCGTCGGTCATGGCCGCCAACAGGGTGTTGCGCGCCTCGTAGCTGAGGCGGCCGTCCCGCTCCGGTCCCATAAAGGCGATCTTGATGTTCACCTCGACATCCGAGGTGTTGACCCCGGCCGAGTTGTCGATGGCATCGGTGTTGAGGCGGGTTCCCGAGCGGGCCGCCTCGATGCGTCCGCGTTGGGTCAGGCCGAGGTTGGCCCCCTCGCCGATGACCTTGGCCCGCACCTCCGGCGCGGTGATGCGCAGGGCGTCGTTGGCCCTGTCGCCGGCATCCTCGTCGGTCTCGGTGGTGGCGCGGATGTAGGTGCCGATACCGCCGAACCAGAGCAGGTCGGCGGGGGCCCGCAGGATCGCCTGCATCAGTTCCGTCGGTGTCGCCTCGGCCCGGTCGAAGTCCAGCGCCGCCCTCGCCTCGGGGGAGAGGGGGATCGTCTTCAGGCTGCGGGAGAAGACTCCGCCCCCGGGCGAGATCAGACCTCGATCGTAATCCGCCCAGGAGGAACGTCCGAGGTCGAACAGCCGCTGGCGCTCCGTGAAGCCGGTCGAAGCATCGGGGTTCGGGTCGAGGAAGATGTCCCGGTGGTCGAAGGCCGTCACCAGCCGGATGGTACGCGAGAGCAGCATCCCGTTGCCGAAGACGTCGCCGCTCATGTCGCCCACGCCGACCACGGTGAACGGGTCGGACTGGGTGTCGAGGTCCATCTCGCGGAAGTGGCGCTTCACCGCCTCCCAGGCGCCCCGGGCGGTGATGCCCATGCCCTTGTGGTCGTAGCCCTGGCTGCCGCCGGAGGCGAAGGCGTCGCCGAGCCAGTGGCCCTTCTCGATGGAGATGGCGTTGGCGATATCGGAGAATGTGGCGGTACCCTTGTCGGCGGCGACCACGAGGTAGGCGTCGTCCGGATCGTGGCGGACGGTGTTCGGCACCGGGACGATCTCCCCGTCCACGATGTTGTCGGTGAGTTCCAGGAGGGTGCGGATGAAGATCCGGTAGCTCTCGGTACCCTCGGCCATCCAGGCGGCGCGGTCGGCGGCGGGGGGCAAACGCTTCGGGTAGAAGCCGCCCTTGGCGCCCACCGGCACGATCACCGCGTTCTTCACCTGCTGGGCCTTCACGAGGCCGAGGATCTCGGTGCGGAAGTCCTCCGGCCGGTCGGACCAGCGCAAGCCCCCCCGCGCCACGTAGCCGAAGCGCAGGTGCACGCCCTCCACCCGGGGGCTGTAGACGAAGATCTCGAACAACGGCCGGGGCAGGGGCATCCCGGCGACCTTGGCGCAGGCGAACTTGAAGCTGAACGTCCCGCGCGGGGCGCCGGCCTCGTCCGTCTGGAAGAAGTTCGTGCGGACCGCCGCCTCGATCAGGTTCACGAAGCGGCGCAGGATGCGGTCGTCGTCGAGGCTCGTGACGGCGGACAGCGCCGCCTCGATCCGGGCGCGGATCCCGGCCTCGGCTGCTTCCCGGTCGTCTCCGGCGGTGGGGTCGAACCGGGCATGGAACAGGGCCACGAGGTCCCGGGCGATGGCCCCGTGCCGGGCGAGCGTCCCGGCGATATAGTCCTGCCCGTAACGGATGCGGAGCTGGCGCAGGTAGCGGCCGAAGGACCGCAACAGCGCCGCCTCCCGCCAGGGCAGGGCCGCTTCGAGGACGAGTCGGTTGTACCCGTCCGATTCGGCCTGATCGGCGGCGATGGCGAGCATCGCGGCTTCCAGGGGCTGCTCGAGGGCGGCCACGTCGATGGCGGCCCCGGAGGCCCGCTCGATCAGCATGTCGTGCAGCCACACCCGGTCGGCCTCGGCGGCCCCCGGCTGGTGGACGCGGTAGGTCCGCTCGTTGATCACCCGGAAGCCGAGGTTCTCCAGGCCCGGCACCCGATCGGACAGGGCGATGGCCGTGCCACGGGAGAAAACCTTGAGGCGGATCTGTACCGGCGGATCGGTGTCGCGCCGGCCGATGGAGACCGCGCGGGGGTTGGACTCGTTCAAGCCTTCGAGGATCGCGATGTCCGCGACGGCGACTTCCGGCAGGAAGTTCTCGCGGTAGGCCGCCGAAAAGGCCTCGGCGTAGCGGGCGGCGAGCCCCCGGGCGCGGGTCCCGTCCTCCCGCTCGGCCAGGGCCGCGCGCAAGCCATCGGCCCAGGTCCGCACGATGGCCGCGATGCCCGCTTCGAGGGCGGCCGGGTCGCGCTCGGTGAGGCCCCCGTCGGCTAGGCCGATGATGTAATGGGTGCGGGCCAGCGGCCCCTCGGGGAAATCGGGCTGGGCGACCGAGACCCGGCCGCCGAAACTCTGGGCGAGGTAGGCGCCGATCCGGGCGCGGACGGTGGAATCGTAGCGATCCTTCGGGACGTAGACGAGGAGCGAGACGAAGCGGCCGAACCTGTCGGGCCGGGCGAGGACCCGGATGCGGGGCCGGTCGGCGAGATCGACGATGCCGAGGGCGAAGCGGGTCAGCCGTTCGACGTCGATCTGGAACAGCTCGTCGCGGGGATAGGTCTCCAGGACGGCCAGCAGGCTGCGGCCCGCATGGCTCGTGGGGTCGAGCCCGGCGCGGGCGACCACCGCCTCCACCTTCCGCCGGAGGATCGGCACGTCCCGCGCCGGGCTCGCATAGGCGGCGGCGGTGAACAGGCCGACGATGCGCACCTCGCCCGAAAGCTTGCCCGTCGCCGAGAATAGCTTCACACCGATATAATCGAGATGCGCAGCCCGGTGGACGCGGGACTTGGCGCTGGCCTTGGTGATGATGAGCGGCTGCGGCTCCTCCAGGAAGGCCAGGATTTCCGGGGTGTAATCGACAAGGCTACCGCCGCGCCGGAGCACCGCCGTGCCGGGATCGCGCAGCACCCCCAGGCTGGAGCCCGCCACAAGGGGATGCGCCTCCCCCTGGATGTCGTGCTCCTGCATTCCGAGCACGGTGAAGTGGTTGTCGCGCAGCCAATCGAGGAAGGCCCGGGCCTCCGCCGTCTCACCCTCGGGCAAGGGAGATGGCAAGGGCGAGGGCGATCCCGCGAACGCCTCCGCCAGGGCCCCCAGTCGGGCCATCATCGCCCCATGGTCGGCGGCGGCGTGGGCGACGTCCGCGTGGACCTGAACGAGCCCCGCCTCCAGCAGCTTGCGCGCGTCGCCCTCCAGACGGCCGAGGTGGATGTGGATCAGGCTTTCCCGGGCGAGGCTGCCCTGGGCGTCGGCGGTGGTCTCGCCGACCACCCGGACCAGCGCGCCGGTCCCGTCGCGGTCCACCCCGAGGATCGGGTGCGCCACGAGGTCGGCGGTCAGCCCGTGGGCGGTCAGGGCCGCCAGCGTCGAATCGAGGAGGAACGGCCGGTTGTCGTTGACGATCTCGAGGATTGTCACCTCGCGCGGGCGTCCCTCTCGGATCACGGACTCGTCCGAAAAGCGGAGCCGCGCCGGGTCCCCCGGCCGCCGCGGATGGGCCAGGAACTCCCGCGCCCGCCCGGCGAGGTCCGCGAGGCTTTCGGCGCCATAGGGGGCCAGATCCTCCGGCGGCACCCGGCCGAACAGGTCCCGGACGAACCCGCCCGGCCCGCCGCGCCGCGCGACCGCCTCGGCGGCCGAATCGATCAGGCCCGTCCGGGCACTGCGCTCCTCGCGGGAGGAGAGGGCGGTGGCGGTCTCGAGGCTCATCGGCATCTCCCGAACCGGGTGGTCCCGGTGGAAGGGTTATCAGAGCCTTCATGCGAGTCGAATGACACACCGGGCGGGGCCGGTGTGGAACGCCCCGATCCGTCACCCTTGCGAAGGGGGATAGGTGCATATACACGCAACTCATGGACCGCCTCATGGACCGCCTCGGGGACACAAATCGCGACGATTGCACCTGCGGCGTGCTGCGCCGGGCGGCGCGGGCGGCCACCTCGGTCTACGACGCGGCCCTCAAGCCCACCGGTCTGCGGGTGACGCAATTCGCGATCCTGCGCATCCTCTCCCGGCGGGGGCCCCTTCCGGTGACGCGCCTCGCCGCCGAGGCCGCCCTGGAACGCACCACCATGGCCCGCAACCTCGATCCCCTCGAAAGGCGGGGCTTCGTGGAAGTCGCGGCCGGGGAGACGGACGCGCGCATCCGCGTGGCCCGCCTCACCGAGGCCGGACAGGCCGCCCTCGCGGAGGCCATGCCGCACTGGCACCGGGCGCAGGACCAGATTTCGCGACGCATCGATCCCGGGTCGGTGCGGGCCCTGGCCGACGCCCTGCGGGCCGACTGAATCGCCTTCTCCGAGGAGCTTGAACCCCAATGCCTCCCACCGCGTCCACGCCCGCCGCCCCGCGCCTCCACTACGCCTGGGTGATGGTGGGCATCACCTTCCTGATCCTCCTCATCGGCGCCGGGGTGCGGGCGACGCCCGGTGTCCTGATCGTCCCGTGGGAGAAGGAGTTCGGCTGGAGCGCGGCGACCATCGGCATCGCCATCGCGATCAACATCTTCCTCTACGGGATGATCGGGCCCTTCGCGGTGGCGATCATCGAGCGGTTCGGCCTGCGGACCTCCGTCTGCTGCGCCCTCATCGTGCTCGCCGCCGGAACGAGCGCCACCAGCGCCATGCATACCCCCTGGCAGATGATGCTGCTGTGGGGTCTCGTCGTCGGCTCGGGCTCCGGCATGGTCGCCAACGTGCTGGGTGCCACCGTCGCCGGGCGGTGGTTCGGGAAGCGGCGGGGCCTCGTCCTCGGGCTGCTCACCGCGAGCAGCGCCACGGGCCAGCTCGTCTTCCTCCCGGTCCTCGCACACCTCACCGTCGCCCATGGCTGGCGGACGGTCTCGTTCACCGTGGCCGGGGCGACCCTCGTCCTCGTGCCCCTGGTGGTGCTCCTCCTGCGCGACCGGCCGTCCGACCTCGGCCTGCCCCGTTACGGCGAGACGGAGATCCAGCCTCAGCCCGTTCTCACCGAGAACCCCGCCCGCCGGGCCCTGCGCGGCCTCGGCATGGGTCTGCGCTCCAAGGATTTCTGGCTGCTCGGCGGCACGTTCTTCATCTGCGGCGCCTCGACCAACGGCCTCATCGGGACTCACCTCATCCCCGCCTGCTTCGACCACGGCATCCCCGAGGTGACGGCGGCGGGCCTGCTCGCCCTGATGGGGATCTGCGACCTCATCGGCACCACCGCGTCCGGCTGGCTCACCGACCGGTTCGATTCCCGCAAGTTGCTGGCGTGGTACTACGCCCTGCGCGGCCTCTCGCTGATTTTCCTGCCCTACTCCTTCGACCTCAGCTTCTACGGCTTGTCGCTCTTCGCCGTGTTCTACGGCCTCGACTGGATCGCCACGGTGCCGCCGACGGTGAACCTCGCC
The DNA here is from genome assembly GCA_022702015.1 of Beijerinckiaceae bacterium. Classification (GTDB taxonomy): domain Bacteria; phylum Pseudomonadota; class Alphaproteobacteria; order Rhizobiales; family Beijerinckiaceae; genus Methylobacterium. The sequence goes on from JAKONI010000393.1 coordinate 6,454, forward strand.
GGCAAGGCGTTCGGCGAGGAGAACGCGGCGCTGATGTTCGGCTGGATCGCCGCCATGCACCAGATCGGCGCGGCCTCGGCGGCTTGGCTCGCGGGCGTTGCCCGGACGGGGAGCGGCACCTATCTCGCGGCGTTCGTCGCGGCGGGCCTCCTCTGCCTCGTGGCGGCGATGATGTCCTTGTTCGTGGGGCGCCGGAGCGAGCCGGAGGCACTGATGCAGCCGCAGCCGGCTTGAACCGCGCCCGTCGCGGGGCGTTTGGGGCTATACGCGGCCTGAATGACCGGCCGGGGTCGCGATCCCGCCGGCCGGACGGCTGGCTCACGGATCGCGGAGGCTCGCCGCGTTCCGCCCCCGCGCACGCGAGTGTTCAGTGTCAGATGCCCTTCCGCCCGTGACGGCGGCCGAAACCGTGCGGAACCGGGCAGCCCCGGCCGGCCCGGGATTCGCCGAGTTCGTGACCATCATCGCGCTGATGATGGCCGTGACGGCGATCTCGATCGACAACCTCCTCCCCGCCTTCCCGGCGATCGAGACGCGGTTCTCGGTATCGGACCCGAACCACCTCCAGCTCCTGGTCTACGTGTACATGCTGGGTTTCGGGCCGGCGCAGATCATCTATGGGCCTCTGTCGGACGCCCTCGGCCGACGCCCGGTGCTGCTGGTGAGCCTCGCCGTCTACGTGGTGGGCTGCGTGCTGGCGATGCTCGCCCCGAGTTTCGGCTGGCTGCTCGCCGCCCGGGTGATCCAGGGTATCGGCGCGGCGGGGGGCCGCGTCCTCTCCACCGCCATCGTGCGCGACCGGTTCGTGGGCCGGGAGATGGCGAGCGTGATGTCGCTCATCATGATGGTCTTCCTCATCGTGCCGATGATCGCCCCCGCCATCGGCGGCGCCATGCTGCTGTTCGGCTCGTGGGTCTACGTCTTCGTGTCGATGCTGGTCCTCGCCTTCATCCTGGTGGCGTGGTTCGGCGCGCGGATGCCGGAAACCCTCCACCCGGAATACCGCCGTCCGCTCTCGCTGGCGGCGACGGCGGCGGCGGTGCGGCTGACCCTGGGGAACCGCGTCGCGGTGGGCTACGCCACGGCGCTCGGCCTGATGACCGGCTGCATCATGGGTTATGTCGGCTCGGCCCAGCAGGTCTTCGATACCGGGCTGTACCATCTCGGCGCGCTGTTCCCCGTGGCCTTCGGCCTCGTCGCCGGGGCGATGGGCGCGGCGACGCTGATCAATTCGCGGGTGGTCCGGCGCTTCGGGATGCGCCGCCTGTCCCATGCGGGCACCGTGGGCTTCACGCTCGTGGGGCTGGTGCAGGTCGCCGTCGGCTTCGCCTATGGCGGCCACCCGCCGCTCGCCCTGTTCCTCGGGGTGCTGGCTATGAACCAGTTCCTCATCAGCTTCGCCATGCCGAACTTCAACGCGCTGGCCCTGGAGCCCCTCGGCGCCGTCGCGGGGACGGCCTCGTCGTTCCTCGGCTTCTACACCACGATCCTCGGGGCCGCCTGCGGCTACGTGATCGGCCAGTCCTTCGACGGCACGGTGCTGCCGGTCGGCATCGGCTACGCGACGCTCGGCGCCCTCACCGTCGCCGTCATCGCCTGGACGGAGCGGGGGCGCCTGTTCTGATGGGCGTCATCCACCCCATTTACGGTTGCGCTTAACGCAGCGTTCAACCGATCCCGCGAGTCTCGGCGCATCGCCCCGTGCCCCGGACCCTGCCCATGCTCGCCCGCGCCCAAGACGGTACGCTGCTCGCCGCGCGCCTCCTCCTCGCCGCCGCACTGATCCCGACGGGGATCGCCCGTGCCCTCAACGTCTCGGGCTTCGCCCTGACCCTGGCGGGGGCGGGGATGCCCTTCCCCAACGCGGTGGCGACCGGGGCGGTCATCGTGCAGGTGTTCGGGCCGCTGGCGATCATCCTCGGTGTGCTGCCGCGGATCACCGGGCTCGCGATGGCGCTCTTCGCCCTCGTGACTGCCGCGATGCTCCATCCCTTCTGGCAGTTCGCCGGCCCCGCTTTCGTGGCGGAACGGACGCTGATGCTGGCCGATCTCGGGCTGGCCGGGGGCTACCTGATGTACGCCCTCACCGGCCCCGGCGGCTGGAGCTGGGAGGGCTGGCGCTCCGCGTCCCCCGCCCCGAGGGCCAAGCCGGCGGCGAAATCCAGCGGCAAGGGCGGCGCCAGGGGCGGCACGCGCCGCCCCGCGACCGCCTGAGCGGGGACTTTCGCGGTCAGCTTCGCCCCGGCGAGGCGTTCGACGGGGCGGCGGCGACCCGGCGCCCCGACACCTCCGCCCCGGCCTCCGGCGACAGGGCCCGGAACGGGAAGACCGAGAGCAGCGAGATCGCCGCCACCACGAAGAAGGCCGGTCCGAAATCGGCCGCCTCGATCGCCGTGCGCCCGTGCAGGGCGGCGGCTCCTTCCAGCGCCAAGGCGCCGAAGGTCACGCCCAGGCTGAGGGAGAGTTGCTGCGCCACGCTGGCGAAGCTCGTGGCGGCGCTCATGTCCGGCTTGTCGAGGTCGGCATAGGCGATGGCGTTGACGCAGGTGAACTGCACCGAGCGGGCGCAGCCGCCGACGAACAGGACGCCGAGCATCAGCAGATGCGGGGTCTGAGCGGTATAGAGGCCGTTCACCGCCAGGAAGGCCGAGGCCAGCACCGCGTTAAGGACCATTACCCGTCGGAAGCCGAAGCGCCGCAGGATCGCGGGCGCCAGGGTCTTCACGAACATCGCCCCCGCCGCCGCAGCGAAAGTGATGAGCCCCGAGCGCAGGGCATCGAGGCCGAAGCCCACCTGAAGCATCAGGGGCAGCAGAAACGGGATCGCCCCGGTGCCGATCCGAAACAGGCTTCCCCCCGTCACGGCGGCCCGGAAGGTCGGGTAGCGGAGCAGGTCGAGGCGCACCACCGGATGCGCCACCCGGCGCGACCGCCAGAAGTAGAGCGGCAGAAGCACCGCTCCGGCGATGAAGCAGCCCCAGGTGACCTCCCAGGGCAGGAGGTGCCGCCCGGTGGAGGCGAGGCCCAGCATCAAAGCGGCCAACCCCGCGCCGAGGAGGAGGAAGCCGATCACGTCGAGGGGCGGGCGCTCCTCCTCGCGGATGTCCTCGAAATAGAGGGTCGCGAGGATCAACCCGACGATGCCGATGGGCACGTTGATGAAGAAGATCCAGCGCCAGTCGAGCCAGGTGGTGATGAGGCCCCCCAGCGGCGGCCCGATCACCGGCCCGACCATGGCCGGCAGGGTCAGGTAGGAAAGGGCGGTGACGAGTTGCGCCTTCGGAGCCGAGCGAAGCACCACCAGCCGGCCCACCGGCACCATCATCGCGCCGCCCATCCCCTGGAGGAACCGCGCGGCCACGAACCAGCCGAGGCCGTTGGCGGCGGCGCAGGCGAGAGAGCCCGCCAGGAACACGCAGAGCGCCGCGCGGAACACCGTCCGCGCCCCGAACCGGTCCGCCGCCCATCCGCTGACGGGGATGAAGATCGCGAGGCTCACGAGGTAGGAGGTCAGCGCCAGCTTCAGGGCGATGGGATCCTCGTGTAGGCTTGCGGCGATGCTCGGCAGAGCCGTGGCGATCACCGTCGAGTCGGTGTTCTCCATGAACAGCGCGGTCGCGACCGTCAGGGGTACGATACGAAGGGAGCGGGAGGCGGGTCGGTCGGCGGTGCGGGACATCGGGCAGGAGACGCATGGCGGGCGGCGGAGTTGCGCCGCCTCTCCCACCCCCACATTTCAGGATTGTATCCGCGAAGCCACACGCCGCCGCCTCAACCTATTCACAGGGCCGCGACCGCTATCGCGGAGAGGGGCCCGACGGTAAGCTTGAGCTCAGGACCGGCAGGCGCCCGTCCCGTTCTGCCGCATGGCCGCTCCGTCGAGCGGCGCGGACACCAGAGAGACCGGATGCGTTCCAGCCGACCCGACCGTCGCGCGTTGTCACGAGTCCTGATGGCCGCGGCGCTGATGACGGGTGTCGCCGCCTGCGGCACCGTACTCCTGAACCAGACCGGCTCCCTCACGCGCTACGACCGGTTGGAGCGGAGCACCTCCACCGCCACCGAGGCGCGCCTCTTCGTCGACCGGCCGGCCCTTCAGCACGCCAAGACCGTGCGCATCGTCCCGACGGCATTCCCGGCCAACGTCGACGGCTCCGCCCCGCTCACCCCGGCCGACCGGCGGCTCATCGCCAACGCCGCCGACCGGGCGCTCTGCTACGACCTGTCGCTCCGCTACGACATCGTGCAGAGCCGCGACGCCGACCTCACCGTCCGGGCGCAGATCACCCGGGTCGAGCCGACGAGCCTCATCGGCGCCGGCGGGACCATCGCCGGCTCGGCGGCGGTGACCGTCGCCTCGCAGCTCGGCGTCGGCTTCGCGGAGGGTATCGGCCGCATCCCGATCCCGCGCCTGCCGATCGGCCTCGGCAGCCTCACCGTGGAGGCGGAAGCCCTCGACCGCCGCCGGGTGCAGCGGGCGGCGATGGTGTGGGGCGGCGCGGCCAATTCCTTCACCAGCCAGCCGCGCTTCTCCGCCGCCAGCGACCCCTACGACCTCGCGGGGGATTTCGGGCAGGATTTCGGATACCTCATGGCCACGGGGGACGATCCGTTCACCGCCCCCAACACGCTGCCGAACTGGAACCGCATCCGCGTGACGGTGCTGGGCGAGGCGCCGCTCGATCCCGATTGCGAAGCCTTCGGCCGGGCGCCGGGCGTCGATGGCATCCTCGGCGACTATATCGGCCTGCCGCCGGAATACACCGACAAGGGTCCCGCCGTCCCGGGCCGCTAGGACGGCGCGGCGCAGGGTGCCCCCGGCAACGGGTCGAGGGTCCCCGAGCCATGCATCGGCAGCTACCGCAACGCGGCATCCCCGCATTGGCGCCGCCGTGCAGAGCATGATACTGGCACGTGCCAACCCGCTCCCCACCGCGCGACCCGCGCGGTTCGTTTCAAGGACCGTTGGCACATGGCCCGACTCTCTTCCGCGTCGATCATCGAGGGGCTGACCTTCGACGACGTGCTGTTGCGGCCCGCCGCGTCCTCGGTGATGCCGACCGAGGTGAACATCGCCACGCGGCTCACCCGCACCATCGCCCTGAACCTGCCGATCCTCTCCTCGGCCATGGACACCGTGACCGAGGCACCGATGGCCATCGCCATGGCCGCCACGGGGGGCCTCGGGGTGATCCACCGCAACCTCGAGCCGCCGGAGCAGGCGGCGCAGGTCCGCCTCGTCAAGAAGTACGAGTCGGGCATGGTGATGAACCCCATTACCATTCACCCCGACGAGACCCTGGCCGAGGCCTTGGAGCTGATGCGGAGCAACCGCATCTCCGGCATCCCGGTGGTCGAGCGCGGGCCCAACGGCAATCGCGGCAAGCTCGTCGGCATCCTGACCAACCGGGACGTGCGCTTCGCCAACAACCCGGCCCAGCCCGTCTCCGAGCTCATGACCCGCGACCGGCTGATCACCGTCCGCGAGGGCACGACCCAGGACGAGGCCAAGCGGCTCCTGCACCAATTCCGCATCGAGAAGCTTCTCGTCGTGGACGATCACTACCGCTGCATCGGCCTGATCACCGTCAAGGACATCGAGAAGCGCGTCGCCTACCCCAACGCCATCAAGGACGAGCAGGGCCGGCTCCGGGTCGCCGCCGCCACCACGACGGGCGACGGGGGCTTCGAGCGCGCCGAGCGCCTGATCGACGCCGGCTGCGACGTGATCGTGGTCGATACCGCCCACGGTCATTCGATCAAGGTGCTCGACAGCGTGCGCCGGGTGAAGCAGCTCTCCAATGCCGTGCAGGTCATCGCCGGCAACGTGGCCACCCGCGAGGGGGCCCAGGCTCTGATCGACGCCGGCGCGGATGCCATCAAGGTCGGCATCGGCCCGGGTTCCATCTGCACCACGCGCATCGTCGCGGGCGTCGGCGTGCCCCAGCTCACCGCCCTGATGGAGGCCGTCGAGGCGGCCTCCGAGGCGGGCGTGCCGGTGATCGCCGACGGCGGCATCAAGTATTCGGGCGACATGGCCAAGGCGATCGCCGTCGGCGCCTCCGTGGCGATGCTCGGCTCGCTCCTGGCCGGGACCGACGAGGCGCCGGGGGAGGTGTTCCTGCACCAGGGCCGCTCCTACAAGTCGTATCGCGGCATGGGCTCGGTGGGCGCGATGGCCCGGGGCTCGGCGGATCGCTACTTCCAGGCCGAGGTGAGCGAGACGCACAAGCTCGTGCCGGAGGGGATCGAGGGTCAGGTGCCCTACAAGGGTCCGGTCTCGGCTGTGCTGCACCAGCTGGCCGGCGGCCTGCGCGCCGCCATGGGCTATGTCGGCGCCGCGACGGTGCCGGAGTTCCAGGAGCGGGCGCAGTTCATCCGCATCACCAACGCGGGCCTGCGCGAGAGCCACGTCCACGACGTGACGATCACCCGTGAGAGCCCGAACTATCCGTCGCGGACGTGACGGGGAGACACATCATGCGGACCTTGGTGGTCGGGGCCGGGGCGACCGGCGGCAATTACGGCGCGCGCCTCGTCGAGGCGGGCGCGGACGTGACGTTCCTCGTCCGCCCCGCCCGGGCCGAGCGCATGGCCGCGCACGGCTTGACGGTCGAGAGCCAGATGGGCGACCTCCACATCGCCCGGCCGCAAACCGTGACCGCCGCCACCCTACCGGATGCGGGGCGGTTCGATCTCGTGCTCTTGTCCTGCAAGGCCTACGATCTGGAGAGCGCCATCGCGGACTTCGCCCCGGCGGTGGGCGAGGAGACGGCGATCCTGCCGATCCTCAACGGCATGGCCCACCTCGACGCGCTCGACGGGCGCTTCGGGGCGGACAGGATCCTGGGCGGCAGTTGCGTCATCGGCTCGACCCTGAAGCCGGACGGAACCATCCTGCACATCAGCCCCTCGTGCAGCCTCACCTACGGCGAGCGGGACGGAAGCCCCTCGGCCCGGATCGCCGCCGTGGATGCGTTGATGCGGGAGGGCGGCCCGAAGTTCCAGCCGCGCCTGTCCTCCGATGTCATTCTGGAGATGTGGGAGAAGTGGGTCTTCCTGGCGACGCTGGCCGGCTCGACCACGCTGATGCGCGCGGCGCTCGGTGACATCGTCGCCGCGCCGGGGGGCACCGAGCTCATCGTCGCCCTGCATGAGGAATGCGCCGCCATCGCGCGGGCCTCCGGGTTCCCGCCCCGGGAGAAAGTCCATGCCGCCGCCCGCACGCAGTTGACGGCTCCGGGCTCGACCTTCACCGCCTCGATGCTGCGCGACATCGAGAATGGCGGGCGGATCGAGGCGGACCACGTGATCGGCGACCTGATCCGGCGGGGCCGGGATTTCGCCTGCCCGACCCCGGTCCTCGACCAAGTCTATACCGGCCTCAAGGCCTATGAGGCCCGCCGGGCTCGCGAGGCGGCGTAACGCTCAGTAGCGCGGGGCCGGCGGCGGGGGCGGGTTGCCGTATTCGAGCTGCGTCTTCGCATCGTAGGGGCGACGCGGCGGCGGCGTCAGGTCCGGTGCGGCCGGGGCCGTCGCGCAGGCGGCGAGGACGGCGGTCGCGCAGCCGAGGAGCGCGATGCGGGTGGCGAGGGTCAGACGGGGCGACATGTGCTGTGCGTCTCCGGGGCATGAGCCACCTTGGGATTTCACCCTGGGCCGGCCGATGCGATAAGGCGTGACACGGCCCGGGCGGACGACCGACCGGGCCACCCGCCATGATCGGCCCCAACGGCGCGAAAGCTTGGCCGTAACGTGGCTGCTTTGCGGCCGTCTGATCCGAGGAGCCTGACCCTGACCCCCGCCGCCCGCTGCGCTTCCGCCATCGAAATCCTCGCCGACATCATGGAACGCCGCCGCCCGGCCGCCGACGCCCTCAAGGATTGGGGCCTCGCCCACCGGTTCGCCGGATCCGGGGACCGCGCTGGGATCGCGAGCCTCGTCTACGACGCCCTCCGGCGCCGGGCCTCGGCCGCCTGGATTATGGGCGCGGACACGCCCCGGGCGCTCCTCCTCGGCTCCCTGCGGCTCCAGCAGGGTCTGGCCGCCCCGTCCATCGCCGCCCTGTTCTCCGGCGAGCGTTTCGCCCCGTCCCCCCTCGATGCCGGGGAGAGGACGCGGCTCGAGACAGGCACCCTCGACGATGCCCCGCCCGAGGTGGCGGGCGATGCCCCGGCCTTCGCGCTGCCGGATCTGCGGGCTGCCCTCGGGGACGATCTCGTGCCCGAACTGAAGGCGTTGGCGCGCCGGGCGCCCCTCGATCTGAGGGTCAACACGCTGCGGGGCTCTCGGGAGGACATCCTTCCCGCCCTCGAAGGCTACGGCGCCGCGCCGACCGCCTACGCCCCCCATGGCCTGCGCATCCCCGTGAGCGCGGATGGGCGCGGCCCGGCCCTGCATGTGGAGGCCGAGTTCCTGGAGGGCTGGTACGAAATCCAGGACGAGGGCTCGCAACTCGCGGCCCTCCTGGCGGGGGTCCAAGCGGGGGAGACGGTGGTCGACCTCTGCGCCGGGGGCGGCGGCAAGACCCTCGCCCTCGCGGCGGCGATGGGCAACACCGGCCGCCTGATCGCCACCGACGGCGATCCACGCCGCCTCGCCCCCATTCACGAGCGGCTTCGCCGGTCGGGCGCGGAGGCCGAAATCCGTACCCCACGGGGCGGCTGGCTCCGCGCCGACGTGCTGACGGATCTCGACGGAACGGTCGATCGCGTGGTGGTGGACGCGCCCTGCACCGGCTCGGGCACGTGGCGCCGCAACCCGGATGCCAAATGGCGTCTCCGGCCGGGGAGCATCGCCACGCGCCTCGCGGAGCAAGCCACCGTCCTCGACCGGGCGGCGCAACTCGTCAGGCCGGGTGGACGGATCGTCTATATTACCTGCTCGCTCTTGCCGTCGGAGAACGACGGTGCCGTGGCGGGCCTGCTGGAGAGAACGCAGGGGGCCTTCGCCGTGGTCCCGGCGGATCAGGTGCTGGGGGCCGCGCCCGCCGCATTCGCCGAAGCGGTCGGCCGGACCATGCACGGTGTCCAGATGACTCCTTTGCGAACCGGGACGGACGGGTTCTACGTCGCGGTGCTGGAGCGGAAGTAAGCCGACGGGAACGGACGACAGTGCAGGGCGCCGCCCTGCACCCGCCAAAGGGCTCGCCCTTTAGGAACCCCATCTCAATCAAGATAGATGGGTGAGGGTTGGCTGCGATCTACAACTGAGAAGGGGCGTGCATGAAGAGCGCGCTCAAGAAGCGGCAACCGGCGGAAGTATCAAACCCCGCTCGTCACCCGCACGATGTACGAGAAGAGTGACATCGATCGCGCTGGCGTTTGAGACGAAGGCAGGTTCGGAAACTCAATGGCGCAGGGTGCTTACGCTGGCACAACATCTT
>JAKONI010000405.1 GCA_022702015.1 Beijerinckiaceae bacterium
GCCGGCATAAACACGTCAGGCGCGCCCGTCAGCACGTAAAGTAGGGAGGCGGGGAGAGCGAGTTCGAGCCGCTGGCGGTCGGTCAGGCTGGGCATGAGCCCGCTTCTACCGGGCATGCTCACACGGGAACAGTCGAGGTCGGCCCACTTCGTTATACGCCATCATCCCAGTGTCGCTGATCCTGCTCCGCTGATCATGATGGCCGTGTCGGGATGAACGATACAGCAACTGCACCGACGAAGCCGCAGGACCGTGCGGCTCTGACGGCGCTCGGGAGGGGGCGACCCGGTCGCTGTCGCCATCAAGCGTGACGGTGATTAATAATCTGTGTGCAGGTGGCCGCTGCGATGGCGGGCTGTATCGACCTAAGTTGCGCTACGTGTTGGGTGGGGCGCACGTCCCAACTTCACTCATCCACCATCATGCCGCCAAAGCCTCCAACCGTTGCTGACCTTCGGAAGGCCGGTGTGATCGGCAGCACCGAAATTGTTGCGGCTGTCGATCTGTATATGCGGGCCCCGACTGCGGGCCCCTACCGCTTCGCCAGCGGCCACAGCGTGAACGTTCCAGGGGCGGTCGCGGCTGCACCCAAAATCACCGAGATAAAGGCGTTCCCCGGCCCCCAGGAGAAGGCGTATCACACCGCTGTGACCGCCGCCGTCATGGAAGCGCCGGCAGTACCGCCAGCCACAAGGCGATGAGCGATGTGCAGCCCCCGCCATCGGCCTATACGGCAGGGCAGGGCGATCCGGTCCCGCGCCATCGCCGCAACCCTCGCCGCGCCTATGACCGCGAGGGACGCGAGATCCGGCCGATGGATCTGGCGAACGCCGCTGGTAACGGGGTGACGATGCTCCGGGCGTTCTGTCCGCCGCCGTGTCGCCATGAAGGGCTCGTGCCGCTTGATCGCTTCCCGCCGACCATGGCTGTCAGAGACGTAGGCCTGCGCCTGCGTTGCACCGCCTGCGGTCGGAGAGGCCCCGATACCGAGACCGTATGGCTTAGCAGATAATCAGCGCCGGCAGATCACGTGCTTCATATGAAACTTTACCATACTTCCGTTCGTATTGGGTGTATGGATGAAAAATCGGATGTCTTTATCCCACTTCTCACCGCTATCGCGGCCGCTCTAGATGTGCCGGTGACGGTATTTTTAAGCGACCCGTCGAGGAACGACGACGAGGATATTATTGCCCTGCTCAGAGCATGGGCTTCGATCAATGATCCACAGGGGCGCCAGCATTTGTTGAACGTGGCTCGCTTAGAAGTGGCACGAGATCGAACACCTAGTCGTGATGGCGTTTTGCGGACGTAGATCCTCCTGAGCATCTAGCGCCCCAGCACCCTTACGCAGGCAACGGCGCGAACACGCTTCGATCTCAGCGCCTACGGCAAGCAGCTTGAACGACAATGCGCCGACCCGATCCGGCTCTTGAGGGGATGATAGACCGGGCCGGCGCGTCCCTCGGGAGGACAATGAGCCGATCCGCGACACGACCCATGCCGCACCATGGCTGGGATTGGTTGACCCGCCGTTACCCGTTGCGGCTCGCACCCTTCGCGAACTCCCAGACAGGCACGCCCCACACCTGACCCGGACCATTCCGGTAGCCAGAAGTTCGCTCGAACACGACCCGGTTGGCCTCGACGCCGCGTGCGGCTTCCCCGCTGAGCATCATGACTCCGCAGAGATCGAGCCGGGTCGTACCGTGCTGCGGATGGACAGCGAATAGCTCGGGGGCGGTCCAACCCAGCCGGTGTGCCTCGTTGCCGAACTGATCGCAGAACGCGAGCGCGCTTTCTCGGATCGTGGCCCACTTGGCCGGCGGCAAGTTCCGACAAGGCGAGGCCATGGGCGACAGGTTTTCAATCTCGCCCCGCCAGCCGGAGACGATGGGATGAAGCGGGGAGGGGGCGGGGCCTGAAGGCATACCGGGTGGCTAAGGCGTCAGGCCTTAACGCTCTGTGCTTATGACTAATCTAATGGAGCGTATCTCGCTGGGCTGACCGCCGCTGATTGGCGCCGATCTGCCTCGAAATTTCCGACCGCCGTTCGCCGTAGGACGGGGCGACCATCGGATAATCCACTGGTAGTCCGTAAGCGATCCGGTAGGACTTTGGAGTATGGCCCTTAAACCTAAGGTGGCGTCTCAACGCCTTGTATGACTTTCCGTCAATAAAGCTGATGAGCCGATCCCGTTGGATGGAAGCGCGGATCTCATCTTTTGATGGCTTGCGGATCGCACTTGCCGCCATTTGCTTCGAACTCTCGGCGGCGGCAGTGAGCGACTGAGCTACCAACACGATGAGGGCGGAGAGTTCAGACTGAGGAACCCTGTTGTTCGCCACGTAGGCGGCGGCAATGGCGACCGTGCGCTTAGCGAGCTTCAACCCCCGTTCGGCTCCGTCATCGCTCATCGCGGTCCTCCTCCAAAAATTGCTCGGTGCATCGGTACCTGATGGCTTGGTGCGTCAAGCGCCCTTCCGCTCCAGGACCCGGATCCCGGCGCTGAACTGAGGGCGGATCACGTGACACCCGTCCGTGGTCGGCTCAACGGTGTAAGGGGCTACCACCAGCCGCGACGCTTTCGCCATGCCGATTGCCTTTTGCGACGGTGCCGCGTTCACCGGCCTCGGCAGGTATAGGTCAACCCGCTTTCGTCCCCTCATGATAACCCCCATGCGTGCGCTCGAACGAAGTGAGAGCGTCGTGTTCCTATGGGGAAGAAGTTTATCGTTGATCCCCGTTGAATTCCATTGATTATCGTTGATGTTGCATTCCGTTGTCGCGCCACGCTTTTTCGGCGATTTCCTGGTATCGTTCAATCCAAGCGTCCCACTCCTCGGCCCGCTCTGCCCACTCGGCGGTTGCAGAGGTCGCGGCACGATGTCGAAGCCTCGGCAGGCCAAGCACAGCGACCTTTTCGATATGCGCCAGGACGGGCACCACGATCATGTCCTGCGCACTGGCCCATTCCGCCTGTGCCGCCGTCAGCAAGCTCGTACCCGCATCGTGCGCCGCCCATAGCAGCCGCCGCTCAATCGTTTCTCCGTTGCCCTGCGCAAGCGGATGGATGACCGACGCCTCGCCTGTGTCGGCCTCGACCAAGTGAGCGACGAACTCCAACAGGCCGGTTTTCTTCAACACCCCCAAGGCGACCCAGAAGTCAGGTAGGCCCGTATCGTCTCGACGGGTAGAACCATCGGCCAGCTTCACGACCTCTTTCCTGCCCGTGAGGAAGGGGCGCACGAACGGGGCCTGTTCCCAAGTCCCTTCCTGGCCCGGTGAGAACCCCCAGATCACATAGGGGCCGCTTTCTCCGATCTTGTGCCGATGGTAGCCCTCCCGAAGCTGCCGCCAGTTCACGCCTCCATCCGCAGCAAGCCCCTGCGCGTGGTAGAGATCGACGTAGAGACGTAGGACCGGCAGGCTCTGTGCCTGCCGGATACGTTCGACCGGCGGCGTCTCACCGCTCGCCCCGTCGATGACGCTATTTGGAAGCCAGATCCAATCCGAGACTGTCCCGAAGGTAAGACGGTAGCTCGGGCGAGAGCCGGCCTTGATCTGCTCGGCCAAGGACGCTTCCAGCAAGGCGCGGATTGCAGCGGCGGCTCTCGGGCGGGCGATACCCGTGTGCGTCTCAATCGCGTTCACCGACCATGCCGTAGTGCGCATGTCTTTCAGCGTGCCCCGTGCGAGGACGAGGTAGGCCACAGCCGCATTCATGCTGCCTATGCCGCACACCGCAGCCCAAGCGCGCCGGTCTACCGCGAAGAAGTTGCCGCGCGCTGCCAAGGCTCAGTGCTCCTCGCGAGTGCCATCCTTGCGGAGGCGAAAGCGGATCCCTTGGCCTCCGCCATTCTCTGGGATGAATTCGATACCGGCCGTCTCGAAGCTCGCTTGGATCGCGTCGAGCGTGGAGCGCTTCGCATCGGCGCCGTTCTCAATTCGCGTCACGGTGTTGGCCGTCACGCCTGCCTTCTCCGCGAGATCGCGGACTCCCCACCCCAATGCGGCCCGTGCCATTCGCATTTGCTCAGGGCTCATTGTGTTTTTGTCCAAACCGGAGTTGACAGGGTACAAGTGTATTGATAGGTACAGTGTACCAACGCAGCGGGACGTTGGCAACCTGGATCACATCAATGTCCCTTCAGCGCTCCCTCAACTGGTCCGCCGCCCTCCGGGGCCTCAACGCCGACCGCATCCAGGTCGCCCCCGGCGTCCGCACCGCCCGCTCGCTGATCGACGGCATGGCCCGCATCCGTCGCGCTCCGCTCATCACCCCCACCGGCGCCTTCGACCGCGCCGCGATCATGGCTGCCGCCGTCGAGGCTGCGAAGGCTCATCAGCGCCGCCACGGCTCGACCTGGGCCGCCGCGATGTCGGTCGGCCTCACCGCCGCCTGGGCGTCCGCCCGCGCGGCCCGCTCCGCTCTCGCGCACTGAGGGGCGACCGTGCAGCATCTCCTCATCCGCACTCCCGCCCAGCGCCTCCACGACGCCCGCGAGGACCACGCTCGCTGCCTGCGCCTCGCTGCTTGGTATCACCGGCAGCTCTCGTGCGGCGTCCCCGCCATGCACGAGCGGCACGATTGGGCCCTGGGGCTTTGCGCTGGCGGCAG
>JAKONI010000389.1 GCA_022702015.1 Beijerinckiaceae bacterium
ATGCGAGGGGGGCAAATGCGAGGGGGACTTGGCTCACCGCGATCCACCCGTTCCCACGGGGCGACCGTTCAGGGTTCCGCAACCCGGTATGGTTAAGAGGAACCCCCTCCCCGGGGCCGTCACCACAGGCTTAGTTCCATAATATATCTTATGCGAACTTCGGATGGGTGTGCTGGGGGGTTATGGTGGGCCTGGGATTGGGCGGCGGGATCGTCGGATGGTCGAGGCCGTTCGTGGGGCTCGTCGATCGGCGCCGCGATATGGGACGACCGCTAGGCCCCGGAATGCCCCCTCCGGCGCCCGGCTCTGTAGGGCACCGGAGGCAGGGCCGATGTGAGGCTTCCGCGATCCCCTTAGGCACGTGTGGGCGCTCCTGTGAGCACCCTTGTGAGGCACCCTGAGGCACCCTTGGGGTGAGGGGTCCCGGAGGCCCCCTCCCCGCGCCCTCAGCGCACGAGGACCTTGATGTTGGATTCGTATCCGCTCCCGTCGGCGTTGATGATGAGGATGCGGAAGGTGTCGGCGCCCTCGAACTTCTCCTCCGCCTCGTAGACGAGGCGCTTGCCCGGGACCTTGCGAATGTTGCACCCGGCGAAGGGCGAGGCCGGTTCGTAGCGCGGGAAGGAGGACGCCTCCTCCACCGTGGCCCGGCCGTGCTTAGGCTGGGTCAGGAAACGGACGACGACGGCGCCCTCGGAGGAGCAGTCCGGGAACAGCGAGGCGAAGAAGGCGATCGACCTCGCCTCCCCCTTCGGAACGATGCGCAGCAGCGGGAAGACCGTGGGCAACTCGGATTCGGCCGTCGCCACGGGCTCCGGGGTGGGCGTCGGCGCGGCCGGCGCGGCCATGGCCGTCCCCACCATCAGCGGAAGGGCGAGGATCGCGGGGAAGCGGAGCGACAAAACGGGCGTCCTTGTGGATCGGCCACCGTCCCGGAACGACGGCCCGGGGGCGAAACACGGATCAGGATACAGATCACGCCCGGCTTCCGCCAGCATATCCCCCCATTTCGGGCGGCCTGAACCGTCGAATTCCCCCGCGACCGCCCCACAAATACACGTTTCACGTTAATTAAGAGATCAATACTACTTCCGGTACGATTCCTCCGGCGCCCGCGCGGCCGAATCCGGCCCGTGCGGGGCGGGCGAGGGACTTGATTCCCCCTCGTCCTGCCCGGAGGAGGGGTGGGCGAGGGGAACCTCGAGGCGGAACGCGGTCCCCTGCCCCCGGGGCGGCACGGTCAGCGTGCCGCCGAGCTGGCGGGCGAGGCTGCCGACGACGCGCATGCCGAGGCTCTTCGAGGCGCGGCCGATCTCGAACCCCTCCGGCAGGCCGATCCCGTCGTCGGCGACCTCGACCCGGAGCCATCCCGCCCCGGGCTCGGCCGTCACCCGGATCTCGCCGCCCCCGGGGAATCGCTCGGCGGGGTAGGCGTATTTAAGGGCGTTGGTCACGAGCTCGTTGACGAGCAGCCCGATCGGGATGGCGAGGTCCGCCGAGAGCCGCAGGGGGTGGGCGGCGCAGGTCAGCCGGTGGGGTGGGGCGCCGCTCGCGAGGTTGCCCACCAGTTTGTCGAGGAAGGAGCTGAGGTCGATCTCGCCGGGGGTCGTCTCCCCTGCCCCGCCGCCCGCATCGGGCTGCCCCTGGCGCCAGAGCTGGTCGTGCACGCCGGCGATGGCCTCCACCCGGCTGCGGGCGTCCTGCAAGGCGGCGCGCACCGCCGGCTCGCCCTCGTTCGCCCGCGCCTGGAGCGTCAGCAGGCTCGCCACGATGGCGAGGCTGTTCTTCACCCGGTGGCTCATCTCCCGGGCGAGGAGATCCTGCCGGGCCAGGGCCGCCCGGAGCAGCTCCTCCGTGCGGTGGCGTTCGATGGCGCTGCCGAGCAGGTTGGCGAAGCCCTGCATGAAGGCGATGTCCGCCTCCTCGAACATGCCCTCGCGGCTGTCGTCCACCTCCAGCACGCCGAAGGCCCCGTCCCGGTTCTCGATCAGTACGTTGATCGCCCGGCGGACGTTGTGGTCGGCCATGAGCTGCGGGGTGCGGAACCGGGTCTCGGCGGCGAGGTGGTTCGAGATCACCGGCCGTCCGGTCTTCAGGGCGAAGCCCGCCGGGGAGGCGAGGTCGGCTCCGACCCTGGCTCGGCCGATCACGTCGGGGTTCCAGCCGACCCCCGCCCTCACAAGGAGGGTGTCCTCCCCACGCCGGTATTCGAGGGCCTTGCAGTACTGGGCCTCCATCCCCGCCGCGCACAGTTCGGTGGCCAGTTGAAGAAGATGGTCCAGGTCGGTCCCGCGCAGGGCCTCGACCCCGAACTCCGACAGGATCGCCTGCTGGCGCAGGCGCGCGGCGACGGCGGCGGGGACCGGGGGGGCGGAGGATGCCTCGGGGCTCTCCTCCACGCGCGGCTGTTCGGAACGAGCGGGCATGCGCAGGATCGGTGACGGCGAGACGGATCGTGTGCGATACAATGGAATGAAGGGCGTTTCATGGCCCATGGGGGGCGGTTTTCGCCTGCGCGGCGTTTCGTCCTGGCGGGGACCCGGGGACGACGGTCTCGCGTTCCGCCCGTTGGATCGACACGCTTTTTCGGGATGACGATGGCCGACCTCAAGGGACTTTCCGACCACGCCCTGTCGATCCTGGCCTTCGCCGCCTATCACCGGCTGGTCAGCGGCGAGCGCGTCACCTCCGTGGTACGCAAGGACGGCGCCGGCCACGAGGCGGACCCGAAGGGCGTGACCGAGCTCACCGAGCGCGGCCTCGCCACGGCGGACGAGACGGAGATCGCCCTGGGCGACGACGCGCAGGAGGCGGTCGAGACCCTCGTGTCGGCCCTGCGCCAGTCCCTCGGATAGGACCGTCCCGGCCCCTCGCGGGCGCGTCATGCGAGACCCGGCCCGGCGCGGCGTCAACCCGCCCCGCCGTCAGCCGGTGCCGTGGCGCACATTTGTCGGACAGGCAGGCTCGTCTCCCCCCACGGTTGGTTTAATTGTACTTGTTCCAGCCTAAGCTGCGGACATTGAGCATGACGATACCCATCAGGCTGACCCTGAACGGGAAGCCGCACGCCATCGATCTCGATGACCCGCGCGTCACCCTCCTCGACCTGCTGCGGGAGCGCCTCGGGCTCACCGGTGCGAAGAAGGGGTGTGACCGCGGCCAGTGCGGGGCCTGCACGGTGCTGGTCGATGGGCGGCGGATCAACGCCTGCCTCCAGCTCGCCGTCAGCCTCGACGGGGCCGAGATCCTGACCATCGAGGGCCTGTCCGAGGGCGATGCCCTCCACCCGGTCCAGGCGGCCTTCATCGCCCATGACGGATTCCAGTGCGGCTTCTGCACGCCGGGCCAGATCATGAGCGCGGTGGGCCTCATCCGCGAGGGCAGGGCCGGGACGGACCCGGAGCGTATCCGCGAGGGGATGAGCGGCAACCTGTGCCGCTGCGGCGCCTATGCCGGCATCCTCGAGGCGGTGAAGGACGCCAGCGCCCGCATGGAGCCCCGGGAGGACGCCGCGTGATTCTGTTCGATTACTCCCGCGCCGCGACCGTCGCCGACGCGATCACGGCCGCCCGCCAGCCGGGCAGCGCCTTCCTCGCCGCCGGCACCAACCTCGTCGACCTGATGAAGGGCGGCGTGACGAATCCCGAGCGGGTGATCGACATCACCCGCCTCCCCGGCCTTTCGGGGATCGAGGCGCAGGCCGACGGGTCCCTGCGCATCGGGGCGCTGGCCCGCAACAGCGACGTGGCCGACGACCCGCACGTGGCGAAGACCTACCCGATGGTGGCCGAGGCTCTGTTGGCCGGCGCTTCGGCGCAGCTGCGCAACGCCGCCACCGTCGGCGGCAACCTGATGCAGCGGACCCGGTGCCAGTACTTCACCGACGCGGTCTCCCCCTGCAACAAGCGCCAGCCGGGATCGGGCTGCGCGGCGCTGGGTCATGCCACCCGCATCCATGCGGTTCAGGGCTGGAGCGAGCATTGCATCGCCACCCACCCGTCGGACTTCTGCGTGCCGCTGGCGGCGTTGGACGCTTCGGTCGAAATCGAGGGGCAGGGCGGTCGGCGCAGCGCCAAGCTCACCGAGTTCCACCTCCTGCCCGGCGACCACCCGGAGCGGGAGACGGTGCTGGAGCCGGGAGAGCTGATCACCGCCCTCACCCTCCCCGCCGGAGCGGACAAGTTCGCCGGCCATTCCCGCTACCTGAAGGTCCGCGACCGCACCTCCTACGCCTTCGCGGTGGTCTCGGCCGCCGCCGGCCTGACCCTCGACGGCGGCCGGATCGGGGAGGCGCGCCTCGCCTTCGGCGGCCTCGCCCTGAAGCCCTGGCGGGTGAAGGAGGCCGAGGCGGCGCTGGCGGGCCGGGCGCCCTCCCCCGACGCCTATGCGGAGGCGGCGCGGATCGCCCTCGACGGCGCCAAGCCCACGGGCGAGGCCAACGCCTTCAAGATCGAGCTCGCCCGCCGGGTGGCGGTGCGGGCGCTCACCCTGGCGGAGGCCGGCACGCCCGCGCGCATCCCGGCGCTCCCCGCCTCCCCCTTCGGCATCGTGTGAGGTTCCACCCATGACCTCGACCCAAGACCCCTCTACCCAAGACCCCTCGACTCAAGCCCCCTCGACCCTCGAACCCACCCGCCACGGCTCCAGCATCGGCCAGCCCCTCACCCGGCGGGACGGACCGCTCAAGGTGAAGGGCCAAGCCCGCTTCGCCGCCGACAACCTGCCCCCCGGCACCCTGCACGCGGCGCTCTGCGTGGCGAAGATCGCCCGGGGCCGGGTGAAGAGCCTGGACGTCGCGGCGGCGGAAGCCCATCCCGGCGTCGTCAAGGTGATGACCCCGGAGAATGCCCCGAAGCTCGCCAAGGACCCGGACCTGAAGGACGTGCCCTTCACCTTCCGGATCGACGTGCTGCAGAACGACAGGGTGCGCTACGCCAACCAGCCCATCGCCGTGGTGATCGGCGAGACCCTGGAGGCGGCCACCGAAGGCGCCCGGCTCCTGGCCCCCACCTACGAGGAGGAGACCCCGCGCATCGGCCTGGATGCCGGCGAGGTCTTCACCCCGGATTCCGTGGGCGTCGGCGCCCCGCCCGAGCAGATCGACGGCGACGTGGAGGCCGAACTCGGCGCGGCGGCAAAGACTTTCACGGGCACCTACGAGACCCCCGCCCAGTACCACAACGCCATGGAGCCGCACGCGGCGGTGGCCTCCTGGGACGGGGACAAGCTCTCCCTGTTCATGCCGACGCAGGGGCTCGCCATCGCCCAGGGCCGCCTCGGCGGACTGTTCGGCATCAAGCCCACCGACATCCATATCGAGAGCCCCTATCTCGGCGGCGGCTTCGGCTCGAAGGGCGTGCCCGCCGGGCCGCAAGTGCTCGCCTGCATGGCGGCCAAGCTCGTGGGCAAGCCGGTGAAGCTCGTGCCCACCCGCTCGCAGATGTACGGGCCGATGGGCCATCGCGGCCCGACCCGGCAGACCCTGCGGCTCGGCGTGGACGAGGCCGGCAAGCTCACGGCGCTCGACCACCACATCCTCACCGCCTCGTCGAGCTTCGACGACTTCTTCGAGCCGGCGGGGCGGGTGACGACCACCCTCTACGCCAGCAAGGCCACCGCCATCCGCCACGAGGCGGTGCGGCTCGATACCGGCACGCCGCTGTTCATGCGCGCGCCGGGCGAGGCCTCGGGCAGCGTCGCCATCGAGAGCGCGCTGGACGAACTCGCCGCCGACCTGAACATCGATCCGCTGGAGTTTCGGCTGGCCAACTACGCCGAGGTGGAGCCCTTCACCGGCAAGCCGTTCTCCTCGAAGGCCCTGCGGGAATGCTACACCCGGGGGGCAGAGGCCTTCGGCTGGGCGGGGCGCTCGCTCAAGCCCCGCCAGACCCGGGACAAGGACGGGTTCCTCGTCGGCACGGGGATGGGCACCGCCACCTTCCCGGCGCTGATCTTCGAGGGCATGGCGCGGGCCGAGATCCGCGCCGACGGCACCGGCACGGTGGAGATCGGCGCCCTCGACATGGGCCAGGGCGCCTGGACCGCCCTCCCCCAGATCGCCGCCGACGGGCTCGGCCTGAGCATGGACGCACTCACCTTCCGCATGGGCTCCTCGGACCTGCCGAATGCCGGCATCGCCGGGGGCTCGGGCCACACCGCCACCGCCGGCAACGCGATCCACGCCGCCGCGCAGGACGTGATCGGCCAGATCACCCAGCTCGCGGTGAACGACCAAGCCTCGCCCCTGTTCGGCGCGGGCAATGCGGGCGTCACGGCGGCGGGGGGCCGTCTCACCCGCCGGGACGATCCGAGCCGGAGCGAGTCCTACGCCGCGATCCTCGCCCGGGCCGGCCGGGCGAAGGTCGAGGGCAAGGGCAAGGCCGGGGCCAACCCCGCCGCGCAGAACTCCTACGCGATGCACGCCCACGGGGCGGTCTTCGCGGAGGTGCGGGTCGATCCCGACCTCGGGCAGGTGCGGGTGAGCCGTCTGGTGGGCGCCTTCGCGGCGGGCCGCATCATCAACCCGCACCTCGTGCGCAGCCAGTACTATGGCGGGATGATCTGGGGCCTCTCCTTCGCCCTGCACGAGCGGGCGGAGATGGACCCGCGCACCGGCCGGTTCCTCAACGACAACCTCGCCGAGTACCACGTGCCCGTGAACGCCGACATTCCGCCGATGGAGGCGATCCTCGTCCACGAGGAGGATTCGGTGGTGAACGCGCTCGGCGTGAAGGGGGTCGGCGAAATCGGCATCACCGGCACGGCGGGGGCCATCGCCAACGCGGTGTGGCACGCCACCGGCGTGCGGGTGCGCGACATCCCGATCACGCTCGACAAGCTGCTGGGGTAGCAGGCCATCGAGGACCGGGGTGGCATCCCCTCCCCCCTCTGCGGGGGAGGGGATGCCCGCGATCAGCGATCAGGCGCCGAGGTCCCGCCGGGACCGGATCGCCCTCACGTCCCGGCCTTGGCCTCCTTGCGGGGCGTGGCTGCGTCGCCGTCGCGCAGGCTCGCCGGGGGGCCGATGACGACCGTCTCCCCGCCCGTCAGCCCGGCGCGGAGGTCGAGGGTGGTGTCCGTCTGGCGCTCGATCGTCACCGGACGCATCCGCACCACCGATCCCTCCCCCGCGCCGGAGGGCTCCAGCACCGCCACCCGGGTGCCCGCCTGGTCGAAGATCAGGGCGTCGGTGGGCACGCTCACCACCGGGGCCGGGCGGGGAATGGCCAGGGACAGGGTGATGTAGAGGCCGGGCTGAAGCTCGTGCGTCGGGTTGGGGATGTCGACCTGCGTCACCAGGGTCCGCGAGGCGTAGAGCAGGGCCGCCGAGGAGCGGGAGACCGTGCCGGGAAAGACCTTGCCGGGGACCTGCGCCACGGTGATCCGCGCCGGCAGCCCGTCGCGCACCCCGTCGGCGGCGTAGAGGGGCACGTTCACCGCCATGCGCAGCACGTCGTCGCGCACCAGGGTGGCGAGCGGCAGGCCGGTATTGGTGTCCGCCGTCACCGCGTCGCCGATATCGGTGTTGCGGGTCGTCACCACCCCGTCGAAGGGCGCGCGGATCTCCTCGAACCCGGTGAGCACCGTGAGCCGGGCCACCTGCGCCTCCTGGGCGGCGATGTTGGCCTCGGCGACCTTCACGGCGGCCTTGGCGGAGGCGAGGTTGGCGGCCTGGGTCAGCACCCCCGCCTGGGCGGTGTCGGCGTTCTGCGCCGTGGCGATCCCGGTGCCCGCGAGCGTCGAGGTGCGCTTGTTGGTGACGTCGGCGAGGTGGCGGTTGGCCTCGGCCTGATCGACCATCGCCTTCGACTGCGCCAGGGCGGCCCGAAGCTGCACCACCTGCGATTGGGCCTGGGCGAGTTGCTGGTCCAGATCGGGGGCGCTGATGCGGAACAGCAGGTCCTCCTTCTTCACCCGCGAGCCGATATCGATCCGCCGCTCGGCGATGTAGCCCGTCGCCCGGGGGTAGAGGCTCGCCGTGTCGAAGGCCTGGGTGGTGCCGGTTTGGGAGAGGTCGATCGTGTCGCCGAGCCGCCGGGCCGTGGCCACCCGCACGACGACCGGGCCGGAGCGGGCGGCGGCGATGGGGGCGGCCCGGGACGGCTCCGACCATGCGCGGTAGCCGACGACGCCCACCCCCGCGAGGGTGAGCACCACGAGCCACGACACGCCGCGCAGCGCCGGCCGACCGGATCCGTCCTCGCCCGCCATCCTCTCCCGCCCACGATGTCAGGGAACGCGCCGGGCTGGCCCGCCACATCCCCCACTGTCCGCGACACGTGTTTCCGGGCCGTGTCCACCCGGGACAGAACGCACGAAACGGGCCCGGGACGCAGGGGAGAGCGCGACGAATCTCCGCGCTGGGCGAACCGCGCCGGGCGCTGGGCCGTTGCCACCGGTTCGCCCCCTCCCACCAGATCCGAGGATCCCCCGCATGACCGACTTCTCCCGACGCGGCCTGCTCGCCGCCGCGGCCGGCGGGGCGCTGGCGACCGCCCCCGCCATGGCTCAGGCCCCCTCGGCGCAGCCCCCCTCCCCCGCCCTCCTCCCCGAGCGTGGGCCTAAGGGCGCCGACATCCTCGGGCCGAAGAACCCGGCCCGGGAGGCGCAGGACCCCAACACCCTCGCCCCGCCCACCACCGACCACGGCACCATGCCGAACCTGAAATGGTCCTTCGCCGACAGCCACATGCGGCTGGAGGACGGGGGCTGGGCCCGCCAGACCACGATCCGCGAGCTGCCGGTCTCCAAGGCGATGGCCGGGGTCAACATGCGCCTCAAGGCCAACGCCGTGCGCGAGATGCATTGGCACAAGGAGGCCGAGTGGTCCTACATGATCAAAGGCCGCGCCCGGATCACCGCCGTCGATCAGGACGGACGCACCTTCGCCGACGACGTGGGCGAGGGCGACCTCTGGTACTTCCCCTCGGGCATCCCGCACTCGATCCAGGGCCTCGAGGGGCCCGCCGACGGCTGCGAGTTCCTCCTCGTCTTCGACGACGGCGGCTTCTCCGAGGACTCCACCTTCCTCATCACCGACTGGATGGCGCATACCCCCCGGGACGTGCTCGCCAAGAACTTCGGCCTGCCCGAGGAGGCCTTCGCCCACATCCCCGAGAAGGAGCTCTACATCTTCCCCGGCCCGGCCCCAGGCCCCCTCTCCGCCGACAAGACCGGGGGCGCCGGCCCGGTGCCGAGGACGTTCAGCCACCGGATGCTCGCCCAGGAGCCGATCCGCACCAAGGGCGGCACCGTGCGGATCACCGATTCCACCGTCTTCCCCGCCTCGCAGACCATCGCCGCCGCCCTGGTCGAGATCGAGCCCGGGGGAATGCGGGAGCTTCACTGGCACCCGAACGGCGACGAGTGGCAGTATTACCTTTCGGGCAAGGGCCGGATGACGGTCTTCGGCTCGGAATCCAAGGCCCGCACCTTCGATTACCAGGCCGGCGACGTGGGCTACGTCCCCTTCGCCATGGGCCACTACATCGAGAACACGGGCACCGAGACCCTGACCTTCCTGGAGATGTTCAAGAGCCCGCGCTATGCCGACGTGTCCTTGACCCAGTGGATGGCGCTGACCCCGCATGCCCTGGTCCAGGCCCACACGAAGCTGACGGCGGCGCAGGTGGATGGCCTGCCGAGCCGGAAACGCCCGGTCGTGCCCGGTTGACGCGGCCCGGAACCGCCCCCGGGCCCGACGCGTCGAACCCCTGAACCCCGCCCGGTCCCGGAGGACACCCCCATGCGCTTTCGCTTCGCCCCCGGCGCGCCGACCCTCGGCGCCCTTTTCATGACCTCGGCCCTGACGCTCGCGGCCGGGCCGGCGGTCGCCCAGGTCCAGCTCGGGAACCCCAACGCCGCCAACGAGTCCTTCGCCGTCCAAGGTCAGTTCCGCGCCATCCAGCAACAGCGGACGGCGGACTTCAACACCCTCAACATGCAGGCGCAGCGCAACGTACAGTTCACTCCGTCCTACGAAGGATATCCCCACGGTATCCTCCCCCGCGCCCGGCACCGGGGCGACCGGGCGGGCCGGATCGGCCGGGTCGGACGTCCCTCGCGGGGCTTCGACATGGGAATCTGCACCGGCTGCTGAGGCCTCCGGCGCGTCCGGGACGGGACAAGTCCGCCAAGGGCCTTTTCTCGCAGGCGCCGAGGGTTCAAAACCGGGGGCGATGATGGCTCGCTCATGAACATTCTCCTGATCGGTTCCGGCGGCCGCGAGCATGCGCTCGCCTGGCGCCTCTCGCAGAGCCCCCTCTGCTCCCGCCTCTTCACCGCCCCCGGCAATCCCGGCACCGCCCGCCACGGGACCAACCTGCCGGACCTGACGGTCTCGGACCATGCGGCGGTGGCGGCCTTCTGCACCCGGGAGCGGATCGGCCTCGTGGTCATCGGACCGGAGGTGCCCCTGGTCGCCGGCCTCGTGGACGACCTGAAGGCCGCCGGCATCCGCGCCTTCGGCCCCACCCGCGCCGCCGCCCGGCTGGAGGGCTCGAAGGGGTTCACCAAGGACCTCTGCGCCGAGTACGGCATCCCCACCGCCGCCTTCGCCCGGTTCACCGACCTCGCGCAGGCCCGCGCCTACGTGAAGGCGCGGGGTGCCCCCATCGTCGTGAAGGCGGACGGTCTGGCCGCCGGCAAGGGCGTCACCGTCGCCGAGAGCCTGGAGCAGGCGGAGGACGCGCTGGCCGCCCTCTTCGCCGAGCCCGGCGCGGAGGTGGTGGTGGAGGAGTGCCTGTTCGGCGAGGAGGCGAGCTTCTTCGCCCTGTGCGACGGCACCCGGGCCATCCCGATCGGCACCGCCCAGGATCACAAGCGCGGCTTCGACGGGGACCGGGGCCCGAATACCGGCGGCATGGGCGCCTATGCGCCGGCCACCGTCGTCACCCCCGCCATCGAGGCACGGGTGATGGCCGAGATCATCACCCCGACCCTCAATGGGATGCGCGACCGGGGCTGCCCCTTCACCGGCATCCTCTATGCCGGCCTGATGCTCACCGCCGACGGGCCGAAGCTCATCGAGTACAACACCCGCTTCGGCGACCCCGAGGCGCAGGTGCTGATGCCCCGCCTGTCCTCCGACCTCGTGCCGGCCCTGCTCTCGGCCTGCGACGGCGACCTCACCGGCGTCACCCTCGAATCCGATCCGAGCCGGGCCGCCCTCACGGTGGTGATGGCGGCGGCCGGCTATCCCGGCGCGGTGGTCCGGGGCTCGGCGATCCGGGGGATCGACGGGGCCGAGGGCAAGAACGTCCATGTCTTCCAGGCGGGGACCCGGGCCGAGGGCGACCAGATCCTCGCCGACGGGGGCCGGGTGCTCGCCGTCACGGCGCTCGGCGACAGTGTGACCGAAGCGCAGGCCCGCGCCTACGCGGCGGTGGCCCGGATCGACTGGCCCGAGGGCTTCTGCCGCCGGGACATCGGCTACCGCGCCGTCGCCCGCGAGGCCGACGGGAACGCATAGCCTCCCGGCGAGCCCTGCCGTGGAAGGGAGTGGTCGGCCACACACCTTACACTAGAAAACCCTGCTCTCGGTCCGCCCAACGCGGCGCTCGGCGCCGTGCCCTCCCAGGCGGCTTCCCCCCTCGACGTCCCCTCCCGCCCCCGGCCGGACGCGCGGCGTCCCAGGACGAGCAGGACAGGTGCGCCCGATGGAC
This sequence comes from Beijerinckiaceae bacterium, assembly GCA_022702015.1. Classification (GTDB taxonomy): domain Bacteria; phylum Pseudomonadota; class Alphaproteobacteria; order Rhizobiales; family Beijerinckiaceae; genus Methylobacterium. Next base: position 11,664 of record JAKONI010000389.1, read on the forward strand.
ACGCATGACGGAGCCGGGGACCGGCCGCCGCAGCCAGCCCCCCTCCCCGCCCCGGCCGCCCCGGCGGGGCGCCTCGCCCCGCACCAGGTCCGGGCGATCGTCGCGGGCCTGATGGCGGCGATGCTGCTCGCCGCCCTCGACCAGACCATCGTCGCCACCGCGATGCCGACGATCGGCCTGGACCTCGGGGATGCCGCCAACCTCCCCTGGATCGTCACCGCCTACCTGCTCGCCTCCACCGCCGTGACGCCCCTCTACGGCAAGCTCAGCGACATCCACGGCCGCCGGGTGATGCTGCTCATCGCCATCGCGATCTTCAGCCTCGGGTCGCTCGCCTGCGCCCTGGCGCCGACGATGATCGGGCTGGCGCTCGCACGGGCCCTCCAGGGCATCGGCGGGGGCGGGCTCATCGCCCTGTCGCAGACGATCCTTGCCGACATCATGTCCCCCAAGGAGCGGGCGCGCTATCAGGTCTACATCGCCGGCGTGTTCGCCACCGCCTCGGTGGCGGGCCCCCTCCTCGGGGGGCTCCTGTCCCAGCACCTGCACTGGTCGCTGATCTTCTGGATCAACCTGCCGATCGGCTTCCTCGCCTTCCTCCTCACCAACGACAAGCTGAAGCTCTTGCCCCGCCACGAGCGCCGGCACCGCTTGGATTATCCCGGGGCGGTGCTGCTGGTGCTGGGCTCCACCGCCCTGCTCCTGGCCCTCAGCCGGGGCGGGGTGCGCGATCCGTGGCTCTCGGCGCCGGTCCTCGGGCTCCTCGGGGCCGCCCTGGTGTTCGGGGCGGGCTTCGCCGTGCGCCTCGCCACGGCGGCCGAGCCGCTGATCCCCACCGCCGTCCTCGGCAACCGGGTGGTGGCCTGCGCGACACTGGCCGCCTGCTTCGCCATGGGCACCTTCATCGGACTCTCGATCTACGTGCCGATCTTCCTCGAAGGGGTGGTCGGGCTCACGGCAAGCCAGTCCGGCCTGGCCCTGGTGCCGCTGATGGCGGGAACCGTCACCGGGGCGACCCTGTCGGGGCGCTCGATGCTGCATTTCCGGCATTACAAGAGGCTGCCGCTGGCGATGATGGGGGCGAGCCTCGTCGCCTGCCTCACCCTGGCGGTCTACGGCCGCGCCCTGCCCTTCTGGCTGATGGAGACGGCGCTGGCCTTCCTGTCGATCGGCCTGGGCACCATCCTGCCGCTCTCGACCATCACCATCCAGAACGCCGTCGCCCGGCACGAACTCGGCATCGCCACGGCGGCGATGAATTTCTTCCGCTCGCTGGGGGGCGCACTGATCGTGGCGGTGTTCGGCACCCTCGTCCTCGGCGCGGCGGGGGGCGCGGGCGGGACCGACGTGGAGAGCCTGCTGCGCGGCGCCGACCCGGCCCTGCTGGCGGGGGCTTACCGCTCGGTCTTCCTGGCGGCCTGCCTGTGCCTGCTGCTGGCCCTGACCTTCCTGGCCCTGCTCGAGGAACGCCCCCTCGGCGAGCGCGCGGAGACCGAGCGCCCGGCGGCTGCGGAATAGTCGGGGATCCCAAAGGACAAGTCCTTTGGTGGGACCTCGGGGCAAAGCCCCGAGGTCCGCAGGGCGCCACCCTGCACCCGCCAAAGGGCTCGGCCCTTCGGGATCCCCCTACCCCGCCCGCGTCAGGCGGGTGGCGAAGAAGCCGTCGAGGCCGTGAGACGGGAGCGTGCGCAGGTCGCCGTTCGCGTCGATCAGCTCGGCCCGGCCGCCGACCTCCTCCGGCCGCACCGGCACCCGGACGAAACGGGGATCGCGGGCGAGGAAGGCCGCCACCTGCGCCTCGCCCTCCTCGGGCTCCAGCGAGCAGGTGCAGTAGACGAGCCGCCCCCCCGGCCGCACGAGGCCGCCCGCCCGGTCGAGGAGCCGGGCCTGAAGCTCCGCCAAGCGGGCGATGTCGCCCTCCTCCTTGGTCCAGGCCACGTCTGGGTGGCGGCGGATCGTACCGGTGGCCGAGCAGGGGGCATCGAGGAGCACCGCGTCGAAGGGCTCCGCCTCGTAGGCCGTGGCGTCGGCCACCACGATGTCGGCGGTGAGGCCCAGCCGGGCGAGGTTCTCCCGCAGGCGCCCGAGGCGGGGGGCCGAGCGGTCCAGCGCCGTCACCGCCGCGCCGTGGCTGGCGAGCTGCATCGTCTTGCCGCCCGGCGCGGCGCAGAGGTCGAGGACCCGCTCCCCCTGCCCCACCCCCAGAAGCCGGGCGGGGATCGCGGCGGCCGCATCCTGCACCCACCACGCCCCCTCGCCGAAGCCCGGCAGGTCGGGGATGGCCGGCCCATCGGCCGGCAGGCGCAGGGAGCCCGTCGGCAGGAGGCTCGCGCCGAGGCGGTCCACCCACTCCTGCGCGCCTTCGGTCTCCCGGCGCAGGGTCAGGTCGATGGCGGCGGCGGTGAGGTGGGCCCGGGCGATCGCCCCGGCCCCCTCCGGCCCGTAGGCGTCGCCCCAGCGGCGGGCGAGCCAGTCCGGGGTGTTGTCGGCCAGGGGATCGGTCTCGGCCAGGATCGCCTCCCGCTCCCGGGCCACGCGGCGCAGCACCGCGTTGACCACGCCGGCGAGCCCCGCCGTCCGCTGGTCGGCCTTGGCGAGGCGCACGGCGAGATCGACGGCGGCGTGGTCCGGCACGGCGAGGTCGAGGATCTGGGCGCAGGCCGTGGCCAGCACGGCCACGAGGCGCGGCTTGCCCGAAGGCAGCCCCCGGTCGAGCCGGGCGTCCAGCGCCCGGCGGATCTGGCCGAGGCGGCGGAAGGTCGCCAGGGCGATGGCCCGGGCGAGCGCCGCGTCCCCGGGCTCCAACCCCTCGGCCTTCAGGGCGGCGGCCATCGCCTCGTCGAGGGCGGGGGGGCGCTCCTGGCCGATCATCTCGGCCACCACCCGCGCGGCCACCCGGCGGGCCCCGAGCCCGGCCACATCCTGCGCCCCGTCGTCGCCCGCCGCGTTGCGGACCTTGCCCTGAGATGCCACGTTCCCGTCCGAGCCCCTGTCGATCCGGCAGCCCTCCCATCCGAGACCGTCCGATGCAAGACCAAGCGCAAGATCGAGCACAAGACCACGAGACCGATTCCACCCCCAGGCCCCCCCTCACCCCCGAGGCGGAACGGGCGCTGGCCGAGGCGGCGGAACGCCGCGCCGCCATCGATGCCCGCGCCGCCGAGATCCAGGCCAAGCCCGAGCGCCAGGGGCGCGGCGGCCTGGAGCCGGTGCGCTACGCGGATTGGGAGGTGAAGGGTCTGGCCGTCGACTTCTGAGCCTGGAACAGCCGCCCGCCGCACCCGTTGCCCCGCCATTCACGTGGGAGAGACACGATGGCGACGACGGTTTCAGCCAAGCAGGCGGTGACGGGCCCCCATGGGGAGATCACCCTGGCCGCAGGCGAGCGCATCGGGATGCGGATGTGGCGCAACGAGGAGCCGAACGCCGACAAGCCCTCCACCCGCTCCGAGCACGAGACGGTGGGCTACGTGGTGAGCGGCCGGGCGGAACTGATCGTGGCCGGGGAGACGGTGACGCTGTCGCCCGGCGATTCCTACCTCGTGCCCGCCGGGGCGGAGCACACCTACCGCATCCTCGAGACCTTCACCGCCGTGGAGGCGACTTCCCCGCCGGCGAAGTAGGACGCCTCACGCGAAACGCCTCGCCCCGGCGACGCAGAGCACCACGGTGGTGCTGACGGCGAGCATGGTCCCCGAGACCGGCTCGCCGATCAGCAGGGCGGCGAGGGCGAGGCCGAGGAAAGGCTGGATGAGCTGGAGCTGCCCGACCCCGGCGATCCCGCCGAGCGCCAGCCCCCGGTACCAGAACACGAACCCCACCAGCATGCTGAACACGGAAACGTAGGCGAGCCCGCTCCAGGCCGCCGGGCCGACGCCGCGCCATTCCGCCGGCCACGTCGCCAGCGCCAGGAGGGCCATGGCTGGGAGCGCGAGGATCAGCGCCCAGGAGATCACCTGCCAGCCCCCGAGGCGGCGGGACAGGGTGGCCCCCTCCGCGTAGCCGAGGCCGCAGACGAGGATCGCCGCGAGCATCAGGAGGCTGGGGCCGGGGCCCGCCGTCCCTCCCTGCGCCAGCGCGAAACCCGCCACCGCCGTCGCCCCGAGAAGCGAGAACAGCCAGAAGGCCGGGCGCGGCCGCTCGCCCCCGCGCAGCACCCCGAACAGGGCGGTGGAGAGCGGCAGCAACCCGATGAAGACGATGGATTGGGCCGCGCTCATCTGGCGCAGGGCCAGGGCCGTCAGCAGGGGGAAGCCGACCACCACGCCGAGGGCGACCAGCGCCAGGGGCCCGAGGTCACGGGGGGAGGGCCTCGCCTGCCGCAGGAGGACGAGCAGGGCGCCACCGAGCAGCGCGGCGATCACCGCCCTCGCCGCCGTGAGGAACAGGGGGGCGAAGCCCGCCACCGCCAGCCGCGTCGCCGGGAGCGATCCGCTGAAGATCACCACCCCGAGGAGCCCGCTCCCCCATCCCGCCGTCGCCCGCCGCATGATCCGTCCGCCTCCGCAACGGGGACTTACGGGACGATCACCGGACGCGGCAGGGACGGATGCGCCGAACTGTACCGGTCCACCGGACAGGACGGCTCATCGGTGCAGGGCTCCCGCCTCAGTGGGTCATGTAGACGGGGGTGCCGACATCCACCCGCTGGTAGAGATCGACGACATCCTGATTGTACATGCGGATGCAGCCGTAGGACGCCCAGGTGCCGATCGAACTCGGCCGGTTGGTGCCGTGGATCGCATATTGGCCACCGGCCAGCGTCATGGCGGCGGCGCCCATCGGGTTGGAGGGCGAGCCCCCGGCGATGACGTTGGGGAGGCGCGGGTTGTCGCGCTTCACCTCCCACGGGGGCGACCAGGCCGGGGCGACGTACTTGCCGTCGATCGCCGCCGTGCCGAACCATTGCTTGCCGGGCTTGCCCACCGCCACGGGGTAGCGGATCGCCGTGCCGTCGCCGTTGACGAGGTAGAGCTTGCGCTGGGACACGCTGATGACGATCGTCCCCGCCGACCCCGCATCGTAGGGCACCACCTCCCGGGCCGAGGCCGCCCCGGCGGCGAGGGCCAGGGCCAATCCGAACACAACCGTAACGCGACGAGACATCCCGGCGACTCCGCAAGCGTGAGCGTATGGGCCATCAATCCACGGCCGCGCTCGCCCGTTCCAGGAAAACCTATGGTTTACGGCGCCTCTACCACCCAAAACCCCAGCGAGGGTAAAGGAGTGAAGTAAATCCCACGCGGGATTGCGGGAAACGACTGAGTTAACGCCGCCCTCAGCGCTCGAACAGCGTGGCGCCGCTCCGATCCTCCGCCTGCCAGCCGTGGCGCTCCAATTCGGGATCGGAGTGCTCCTCCTGCGGCAGGCCGAGGCAGAGGTAGGCGATGAGGCCCCAGGAGGGGGGCACCGCCAGGATCTCCGTGACGCGGCACGGATCGAGGATCGAGACCCAGCCGAGGCCGAGGCCCCGGGCCCGGGCCGCGAGCCACAGGCACTGCACCGCCCCGACCACGGAGTAGTCGAGGGTCTCCGGCATGGTCGCCCGGCCGAGGCCGAGGCCGGCGCCGGTCCCCCGGTCGCAGAAGACGGCGAGGTGTACCGGCGCCTCCCGCAGGCCGGCGAGCTTGAGCGAGCGGTACCGGGCGGCGCGCTCGCCCTCGTAGCCCCCGGCGGCGAGGGCGTTGCACGCGGCGAAGCTCGCGGCGACCGCCTCCCGGCGCGACGGGTCCGACACCCGCACGAAGCGCCAGGGCCGGCTGTTGCCCACCGAGGGCGCGAGGTGGGCGGCGGCGAGGCAGGCGCGCAGCACCGCCTCGTCCACCGGATCGCGGCGGAAGCGGCGCACGTCCCGGCGCCATGCGAGGAGCAGGTCGAGCCGGTGCGCGAAGGCGGCGTCGAAGACGGGGGAATCCATGACGGACAAGGCCATATCCGGTCCTTGCCCGATCCTGCAAAACCAAAAAAAGAAGGCCGCCCCCAGGGGACGGCCTTCAAGTCGCTTGGGTCTCGAAACCTCGGAGTGCCGTTTCAAGCAAGAGGGTCGGCGGCCGAAGCTTGGGGCACGGTGTCGGCCGCCGGCCGGGCAAGACCCGGCGAGGTTCGATGCCTGTTGTCGTCTCGCAACACGGCTCGCGAAAGGCGCAAATCCGGCGAAAGCATGGAGTTTGTCGCTTGATCGTGTCCCACGGATCACGCCCGCCCCGCCACGGCGACGGGTCCCCCCGCCCCCTTGCAGCCCGGGGCGGCGGAGACCATCATCCCCGGCTAAGGGTCTCCCACGGCCCGGCACCGCGCCCCGGCCGGTGACCGGACGCGCTGTGGGAGCCCTCCGAGAGCGCCAGGAGCGACGATGAGCGAATGGACCGGTGCCGGGTCGCGGCCGGACGATGCGGCGGGACATGTCATCCCCTTCCCGTCCCAGAACGCGCCCCCGCAGGTGGCCTTCGACCGCAACGAGTTGCGGGTGATCTTCAACCTGTACGGCCGCCGGGTCGCCGAGGGCGAGTGGCGGGACTACGCCATGGATTTCCGCCGGGACAAGGCGGTGTTCTCCATCTACCGGCGCACCTCGGAGATGCCCCTCTACCGCATCGAGAAGGACCCGAAGCTCGCCCGGCGCCAGGGGGCCTATTCGGTGATCGCGGCGAGCGGCCAGGTCCTGAAGCGCGGCACCGACCTCGCCCGGGTGCTCACCGTGCTGGACGGCCCCCGGGCGGTGTGAGGGGCGGACCTCAGGCGAGCCCCATCGCCCGCACCGTCGCCAGGGCCCGCGCCCGCACCGGCTCCGGCAGGGGCAGGATCGGGCGGGGCAGCACCGGGCGGGCCAGGGCTAAATCCTCGGCGAGCCCGTGGACGATCCGCAGACTCGAATGGGCCTTGAACAGGTCCCAGAGGGGCGCCATCGCCGCATCGAGGGCGCGCGCCCGCTCGACATCGCCCGCCCGCACGGCCCGGACGATCTCCAGGCACGGCCGGGGGAACAGGCCCGCCGCCACGCCGTACCACGCCACTCCGCCCGCGATCAGGGCCTCGGTGGCGTTCCAATCGCCGCTGAAGCCCAGGGGGAAACCCCCGGGCACCGCCGCCCGCAGGTCCGCCACCGTCTGGACCGCCTCCGCCGGGGCCGGGCCGGGACACTTGGCCGCGACGACTCCCGGCAGCCGGGCGAGGCGGCCGATCAGGTCCGGGGTGAAGCGGAAATGGGTGGTCGCCGGATTGTCGTAGATGACGAGGGGCAACCCGCCCTCCGCCGCCACGGTGGCGAAATGGGCGAAGACCTCCTCATCGGTGAGCGGCGTGTAGGAGACCGGGGCGAGGAGCCCGGCGCTGGCGCCCGCGTCCTTCGCGTCCCGCGCGAGGCGCACGGCGTCGTCGGTACGCAGGGCTCCCACCCCGACGAGGAGCGGCACCCGCCCCTCGACCGCCCCGGCGGCGACCGCCACGGCCCGGCGCCGCTCCTCGCGGGTCAGGTAGGCATAGGTCCCGGTGCTGCCCAGCAGCCCGATCGAATCGACTCCCGCCTCCACCAGCGGCGCCAGCAGGCGGCGCAGCCCGTCCCCGTCGAGGCGCCCCGCCGCATCGCAGGGGGTGATCGGAAAGGCGGACAGGCCGGTGAACGCGGTCATGGGACGGCTCGAAGTCATGGATCCCAAAGGACAAGTCCTTTGGCGGGTGCAGGGCGGAGCCCTGCCATTCCCAGGAGCCTTGCCCCTGGACCCCACCAAAGGACTCGGTCCTTTGGGATCCTGCAACAAAAAAGGCCCCGGCGGTCTCCCGCCGGGGCCTTTCCATCGTCCGGTTCGCTTAGCGGCGGTCGCCGACCAGCGAGAGCAGGAACTGGAACATGTTGATGAAGTCGAGGTAAAGCGTCAGGGCGCCGTTCACCGACATCTTGGCCGCCATCTCCCCGTCGAAGCCGCCGTAGAGATACATCTCCTTGAGCTTCTGGGTGTCGTAGGCGGTGAGACCCGCGAAGATCAGCACGCCGAGCACCGAGATCGCGAACTGCATCGCCGACGAGGCGAGGAAGATGTTCACCAGCGAGGCGATGATGAGGCCGATGAGGCCCATCATCAGGAACGAGCCCATGCCCGACAGGCTGCGCTTCGTGGTGTAGCCCCAAAGGCTGAGGCCGCCGAAGGACGCCGCCGTGATGAAGAACACCTGCACCACGCTCGCCCCCGTGAAGACGAGGAGGAGGGTGGACATCGAGGCGCCCATCACCGCCGCGAAGGCGAAGAACATCGTCCGCGCCGAGGAAGCCGACATCCGGTCCATGCGGAACGAGAAGACGAAGATGAAGGCCAGCGGCGCGAGCATCAGCAGCCACTTGAGGGGGCTGGTGTAGAGCGCGACGCCGAAGGGCGTCAGCACCGGCCGCGTGCCCTGGTAGGCGGCGACCGACGCCATGTTTAGACCCAGCGCCACGAGGCCGGAGATCCCGAGCCCCACGATCATGTTGTTGTAGACGCCGAGCATGAAGGAGCGCAGGCCCTGGTCGACCTCGACCTGGGTCCCCGCATAGCCGGCCGGCTGCTGCTGCTGGCCGTACCGGAAGGGGCTGTTTTCGAAGGCCATCGGAGTGTCCTTGCGGAGGCTCTCTCAGCGTGGTGTTTCAGGCGAGGCCCACGCAGGACCTCTGGCGCCGGACGGCGCCTCGTTCCAGAATATGTTGCGGGACGGGGCGGCGCACAAGGCCCGGCCGAGGTTCACGGCGCGGTTTTCGGGGCCCCGCGCATGTAAATTTGTTCATGCGATCAGGGATTAAAAGCCGCCCTCGACCAGGACGACCCTCGTTCCACTGGTCGAGGGATTCAGGCAATCCTTATAACTCGCGCAGGTACGGTGCCGGCTTCTGGCCGAGGATCCGCGCCGTGCCCGCCAGCCCGAGGACGACCGCCAGCAGCACCGCCGCCCCCGCCGCCAGCAGGGCTCCGGTGAGGTCGAGGCGGAAATCGAGGTGCATCACCTTGGCGACGATCACCCAGCCTGCGAGGCTTCCGGCGATCAGCCCGAACACCGCCGTGGCGAGGCCGAGCGCCGCGTATTCGAGGGCGTAGGCCGAGAGCAGCCGACCCCGGCTCGCCCCCAGCACCTTCAGCACCACGGCGTCGTAGAGCCGCGCCCTATGGCCCGCCGCCACGGCCCCGCCCAGCACGAGGAGGCTCGCCAGGATCGCGATGCCGCTGGCCCCGCGGATCGCCAGGACGAGGCGCCCCACCAAATCGCCCACCGCGTCGAGGGCATCCTTCACCCGGACCGAGGTGACGGAGGGGAACTCCTTGGCGACGCCGCGCAGGATGCGGTTCTCGGTGGCCGCATCGGTGCCGCCGGGCAGGCCGAGGGTGGCGAGGTCCGAATGCGGCGCGCCCTTGAAGGTGCCCGGAGAGAAGACCATCACGAAGTTGATGCCGAGGTTGCGCCACTCGACCTTGCGCAGGTTGAAGATCGTGGCGGTCACGTCCCGCCCGAGCACGTTCACGGTGACCGTGTCGCCGACCTTGAGGCCGAGCAGCCGGGCGAGGTCTCCCTCGAAGGAGACGAGGTGGCCGGCGCCCTCCCCCGCATCCCACCAGCGGCCCTCCTCCACCTTCGTGCCCTCCGGCACCGATTCGGCGTAGGTGACGCCCCGGTCGCCGTCGAGGACCCAGGCGGCGTCCTCCGGGGGGCGGATCTGGCGCACGGGGACGCCGTTCAGCGCCGTGATCCGCCCGCGCATCATCGGCACGTCCTCGATCTTCGCGGCCGGGGCCTGCGCCTGGAGATAGTCCCGGAACCGGGCGGCCTCCCGGGAGGGGATGTCGAGGAAGAACAGGTTCGGCGCCTTGGCCGGCAGGGTGGCGCTGATCGTCCGGCTGACGTTGGCGTCGATGAGGCTGAGCGCCACGAGGAGCGTCACCCCGAGGCCGAGGGAGAGGACGATCGTCGGCGTCAGGGCGCCGGGCCGGTGGAGGTTGGCGAGCGCCATCCGGGGGGCTGCCCGGCGGGGATGAGGCAGGCGCTTGGCCAGCGCCATGAGCCCGAGGGCGACGAGGTGAAGGAGCGCGAAGGCGATCCCCGCCGCCGCGATGAAGATCAGCGCCACCCGCCGGTCGAAGGCGGTGGCCACCGAGAGGCCGACGAGGAGCGCCAGCGCCAGCCCGAGCCCGATCCGGTAGCGCCGCCGGGGGGCGATCCGGGCGGGATCGACGGCATCCCGGAACAGGCCCGAGACCGGCACGTCGTGGGCGCGGCCCAGCGGCGTGATCGCGAAGGCGAAGGCGGTGATCAGGCCGTAGGCGGCGGCGAGCGCCAGCTCCCCGGGGGCGAGGGTGGGGTTGAGGGGGAGAGGCAGGCTGTCGGAGAACAGCCCGTCGATGAGGAAGGGCAGGCTCGCCCCCACGGCGAGGCCGATGAGCGTGCCCAGCGCGGCGATCAGCATGACCTGGGTCAGGTAGAGGCCAACCACGGTGGCCCCCGGCGCGCCGATGCTCTTGAGGGTGGCGATGGAGCCGCGTTTGCGCTCCACGAAGGCGTGCACGGCGTTGGCCACCCCGACCCCGCCGACGATCAGCGCCGTGAGGCCCACGAGGGTGAGGAACTGGGTGAACCGCTCGATGCTCTGGGCGAAGCGCGGATCGGCGTTGGACCGGCTGCGGACCTGCCACCCCGCCTCCGGCGCCGCCTGACGCACCCGCGCCTCCGCGGCGTCGGGGGACGCGCCCGGGGGCAGTTGCACCCGGTAGCTCCAGCGACTGAGGCTGCCGGGCTGGACGAGGCCGGTCCCGCGCAGGGCCTCCTGCGACACCATCAGCCGGGGCCCGAAGCCGAGGCCGCCGGCGATCTTGTCGGGCTCCGACTGGATCGCCCCGTGCAGCACGAAGGGGTGGCCGGCCAGCGTGATCCGGTCGCCGGGCTTCAGATCGAGGCGGGTGAAGAGGGCGGGGTCGGCGAGCGCGCCGGGCACGCCGTCCTTCACCGCGAGGAGGTCCGCGAGTCCCCCCGCCGGCGCGGTGACGAGTTCGCCGGCCGCCGGATAGGTCGCGGGATCGACGGCCTTGAGTTCCACGAGGGCCGCGTCGCCCCCCGGCGCCACCGCCATCGCCCGCAGGGAGGCAACGACGTCGAGCCCGCCCTCGCGTCCGAGCGCCGCCCGCTCCGCGTCGCTCGCCTCGCGGTTGATGAGACTGTAGCTGAGGTCGCCGCCGATGATCCGCCGCCCCTCGCGCCCGAGCCCGTCCGACAGGGAGCGCGACACCGAGGCGATGCCGGCGATCGCCGTCACGCCCAGCGCGATGCAGGCGAGGAACACACCGAAGCCGGACAGGCCGCCGCGCAGCTCGCGCCAGGCGAGGCGTAGGATCAGGGGCGTGCGGCGGGGGGCCGGTTCGGGGCGGGTCAAGGTGCCGTGCATGAGTTAGCCTTCGCCGCCACGCGATACGTGCCTCCCCCCTCTGCGGGGGAGGGAATCAGTGCATGATGTCTCACGCCGCGACCGCCGCCTCGACCACCCCCGAGCGCAGGCGCACGGTGCGGTCGCAGAGGCGGGCGAGGCCGTTGTCGTGGGTGACGAGGACCAGCGTCGCCCCCCGGTCGCGCTTGAGGCGGAAGAGCAGGTCCACGATCTGCCGGCCGGTGGCCTCGTCGAGGTTGCCGGTGGGCTCGTCGGCCACCAGGATCGCCGGATCGGGGGCGACGGCCCGGGCGATGGCGACGCGCTGCTGCTCGCCCCCCGAGAGCTGGGCGGGGTAGTGGTGCAGCCGGTGACCGAGGCCCACCGCCTCCAGTTCGGCGCGGGCGCGGGCGTGCGCCCCCGGCCGGTCGGCGAGTTCCAGCGGCAGGGCGACGTTCTCCAGGGCCGTCATGGTCGGCACCAGGTGGAAGGACTGGAACACGATGCCGATCCGCCGCCCCCGGAAGCGGGCCAGCGCGTCCTCGTCGAGGCCCACGAGGTCGGTCTCCTCCACCACCACCCGGCCGGCATCGGGCCGTTCCAGCCCGGCCATCACCATCAGCAGCGTCGACTTGCCCGAGCCGGAGGGGCCCACGAGGCCGACCGCCTCCCCGCGCCCCACCGCCAGGGAGATTCCCCGCAGGACATGGACCCGGGCCGGGCCCCGTCCGAGGCTGAGGTCGATGCCCTCCAAGCGGATCGCCGGAGTCGCGGAAACCTTGCCGTCGCTCATGGAGTGTCCGATCTTTGGGCGATGACGAGCATCAGACACGCGGCCCCGTGCCGGATTGGGTTGCGGCGCGATATGGGCGATGCAATGCGGCTGCGCCATGACAGGCGCCGCCGTTTCCCGTTTCCCGCCGTGATTGCCGCACTGATGAGCCTGATCTTCGCCGCCCCGGAGGCGGTGGCCGCCCCCCGCCCGGTCAAGCTCGTGGCCTTCGGCGACAGCCTCACCGCCGGCTACCGCCTGCCCGCCGAGGCCGCCTTCCCCGCCGTGCTGGAGCGGATGCTGAGGGCCAAGGGCCGGGACGTCACGGTCGCCAATGCCGGCGTCTCGGGCGACACTACGACAGGGGGCCTCGACCGGCTCGACTGGTCGGTGCCCGACGGCACCGACGGGGTGATCCTGGAACTCGGCGCCAACGACATGCTGCGCGGCACCGACCCCGCCATCCCCCGCCGCAACCTCGCGGCGATGCTCGACACCCTGAAGGCCCGGCACGTCCCCGTGCTGATCGCCGGGATGCGGGCGGCGCCGAACCTCGGCCCGGCCTATGCCGCGAGCTTCGACGCGATCTATCCCGACCTCGCGAAACAGTCCGGGGCGATGCTCTACCCGTTCTTCCTCGACGGGATCATCGGCGATCCCGCCCAGCACCTCGATGACGGCCTGCATCCCAACGTGAAGGGTGTCGAGACCATCGCCGCCCGGATGCTGCCGGCCGTCGAGCACTTCCTCGACAGCCTTCCGGCGCACTGAAACAGGGGTGTCCAGAGGGCGGGCCCTCTGGCGGGTGCGGGGCGGTGGCCCTGCATTTCCCCAGGGGCTTTGCCCCTGGACCCCGCCAAAGGACTTGTCCTTTGGGATCCTCCCCTCGATCGTTCGAGACGATGCCGCGCCTGTTCACCGCCCTCGCCGTGCCACCGGACATCGCCGCCGGGCTCGCCCCCTTCCAGGGCGGGCTGCCCGGGGCGCGCTGGATCGCGCCGGGGGACTTCCACGTCACCCTGCGCTTCCTCGGGGACGTGGAGCGGACGGTGGCGGAGGACTTCCTCGACCTTCTCGGGGAGATGCGCCCGCGCGGCCCCCTGACCGTGACCCTCGAGGGGTTGAGCGTCTTCGGCGGCGGCAAGCCCCGGGCGATCCTCGCCGCGATCCACCCCACCCCGGAGATCCTCGACATCCAGGCCGAGCAGGAGCGCTTCGCCCGGCGGGCCGGCCTCGCCCCCGAGGCCCGGCGCTTCACCCCCCACGTGACGCTGGCCCGCCTGCGCCGGGAAGCCAACCCCGAGGCGGTGGCGATGTACCTGTCGCAGGCCCCCGTCTTCACGCCCCTGACCTTCACCGCCGACCGGGTGACGGTCTTCTCGGCCCGGGAATCGACCGGCGGCGGCCCCTACATCGCCGAGGCCGAGATCCCCTTCGGCTGAGGATGCCCTAGCTGGACGGGAACGGCCCCTCAGGCTCCGGAGAGCGTCATGGTTCGAACCCTCACGACCGCCATCGCGGCCCTTGCCGCCGCAGCCGCCCTCGCCGGCCCGGCTCGAGCCCAGAACGTCCAGCCCCAGAGCGTCCAGGCCCCTGCGACCGGCTCCGCGACGGCGACGCCGGACAACGCCATCCTCCTCACCGTCTTCCTGCGGCACGACCAGTCGCGGCCCCTCTCCGAACTGAACCACCAGCTCGCCCGGAAGGGCTTCTACAAGGCCTTCCCGCCCGCCGGCATGGAGGTCGTCTCATGGACCGTCGCCATGGGAATCGGGCAGGTGATCGTGCTGCGGCTGCCGGCCGCCCGCCTACGCGAGGTCAACCGGGTCCTTGAGGACACCGCCTGGGGTGCCTACCGGACGGAGTTCTACCCGACCTACGATTACCGGGCGATCGGCCTCAGGGAGCACGAGAAGGCACAATAGGCGCCCCCGCCGCACCGCACCATCCGGCGAGGCCGGATCGTTGCAGTGCGCGCAGGGGGGATATGGTCCAACCGCGCTCACGGTTGCGTAGCGATTCCCCCATATTGTTGCAACGCAACAGGCCGGGTCGCCGGACCCGGTTCGCAGTGGGAACGCCGCCATGACCACGCTCGCCCAGGCCTTCGTTCGGGAAATCACCACCTCCGCCCCCCGGCTTGCCACCCGCCTGGGTCAGGCCCTGATCCGTTCGAGCGCCGCGCGCTATGCGGAGCAGCGGGCGCAGATCGAGCGCACCGGCTTCGGCGGGATGCTCTGAGCCCTGTATCGTCGGGGCCGTCACGGGTCCGGACACCCGATGGAGCTTCCTGTAGCACTCGGGGATGCGACGTAGTTTCGTCGCTTTCACCCCGCATGCCCCCCCACGATGGCCGCGTTCCGCACGCGGCCGGCGGGACGGGATGAAGGGACGATGGCGGGAGGCGTGACGACGAGTGCGCGGGGCGGCAATCCGTTCAGCCCGCTTGAATCCTACCTGCATGTCGTCCACGCGCTGATGCTGCGGGACATGCGCACCCGGTTCGGCGGGTCGCTCTGGGGCTACGCCGTCGTCGTGCTGTGGCCGTGCGTCCATATCTTCATGCTGATCGCGATCTACACCTTTCAGCATTTGCCTGTGCCGATCGGCAACAGCCCGCCCCTGTTCTTCGCCACCGGCGCGGTCCCGGTGCTGATCTTCCAGTACGTCTCCCGGGAAGTGATGAAGGCGGTGATCGCCAACCGCCCCCTGACCTACTACCCGCAGGTCAAGCTGTTCGACCTGATCCTGGCACGGGTGCTGGTCGAGATCGTCACGGGCTTCCTCGGGCTGATCGTCGTGATGTCGCTCCTGGTGGCCCTCGGCGTCGATCCCCGCCCCGTCGACAACTTCATCGCCGTCACGGGCTACCTCGCGGCCATCCTGCTCGGTATCGGCGTCGGCGTCATCAATGTCGCCATCGTCGGGTTCTTTCCCGGCTGGCTGATCGGGTACGCGCTGTTCAACGTCGTGATGTATCTCGCCAGCGGCATCATCTTCATGCCGAGCTTCCTGCCCGACAAGATCTACTACTGGCTGAAGTTCAATCCGGCGCTCCAGCTCGCCGAATGGATCCGCTCGGCCTACTACCCGTCGGCGGGCCTCAGGATCGACTATCTCTACGTCGTCATGTTCGGCCTGACCTGCATGTCCGTCGGACTGCTGCTGGTCAAGCACGTCGTCTCCAAGCGGACCTGACAGGCCGAAATCCCCGGAACGGATCGCCCCGGTTGCCGTTGGCGCGGGGCGGGCGGGCGACGGGCCGGCCGGGAGGGATCGAGTGCGCGACAACGCCCCGCTTCAGGCGCTCCTCATCGCCGTCCTGCGCGAGAGCGCCGGGCACATGAGCCGCGTCCTCCTGCTCGCGCGGACGGAGACCGACGCGAACCTGCGCGCCTGGATCCGGCTGGCGGCGATCCTCGGGACGATCCCGATCCTGGCGGTAGTGACGTTTTTCCTGGGCCTCGATGCCCTGGTGAAGATCATCGCGGCCCTGACCGGCGCCCCCCTGGTGGCCGCCTTCCTCGTCGCCGCCCCGTTCATCGCCGTCACCCTGGCGCTCGCCTGGATCGGGGCGCGGCGGATGGCCCTGTCGAACCTGGAGCCGTGGCGAACTTGGCAGCGGACGGGCCGGCCGGCCGGCCGGGGGCGCAGGCCCCCGGGGCCGTGACGCGCGCGACGACCGGCGCGCCCCGGGTGTCAGCGGTCCCGGTCGTTAGCCGCGAAGGGCCGCGCGCCGCCGATGCCGGCAACGTGCAGGAAGCTCCGATCACCCGTGGCCGCCTCGGTGACGTGCTCGATCGCGTCGAGCAACGCGACCACCGGCTGCGGGTGGCCCGGCCGGAAGCGGGCGATGCCCGAAACGCGGCGGGGTTCGATGCGGTCGGCGGCGAGTTGCGCCTCGCTCAAAGGGTCGAAAGTCCGGCGTGGGGCCATCGTGTCAAATCCTCCACCCGGAGCGTGGTCGGGTCATGGTTGACGAAAAGTTAACGCCGGGACGCCCTCCCCGTGGCCCCGGGCCCGCGCCGGTCTCCCGGGGGGTGGCCTGATGGGCAAGGCCGTGGTGATCGGGTCCTCCGGCGGGATTGGCGGCGCCCTCGTGGCCGAACTCCTGGCCCGGGGGACGCACCGGACGGTGTTCGCCCTGTCGCGCTCCGCCTCCCCTCCCCCCTCCGGCGCCGTGGCCGGACGCATCGACCTGGCCGACGAAGCCTCGGTCCGGGCCGCGGCGGCGCAGGTGGGGGAGGACGGGCACCCGGCCGATCTCATCCTGGTGGCGAGCGGGCAGTTGCACGGGCCGGCCTTCTCGCCCGAGAAGGCGCTGAGGGCGCTCGATCCGGCGGCCATGGCCACCCTGTTCGCGGTGAACGCGATCGGCCCGGCGCTGGCGGCCAAGCATTTCGTGCCGTTGCTCCCCCGCGAGGGACGGGGTGTGTTCGCGGCGCTTTCCGCACGGGTCGGCTCGATCGGCGACAACCGGCTGGGGGGCTGGTACAGCTATCGTGCCGCCAAGGCGGCCCTGAACCAGATCCTGCGCACTCTGGCGATCGAGGTCGCCCGGACCCGGCCGGGGTGCATCGTGGTGGGTCTGCATCCCGGCACGGTGACGACGCCGCTGTCGCAGCCGTTCCGGCCCGACCCGGACCAGCCCGGTGTGTTCCCCCCGGATGTGGCGGCGGTCCATCTCCTGGATGTCCTCGACGGCCTTGCCCCGTCCGCAACGGGCGGTGTCTTCGCCTGGGACGGCAAGGCAGTCCCCCCCTGAGGACGTCCCCACGGCGCGGACTGATGCGGGGGAGACTCACCGGGAGACCCACCGGGAGACTTGCCAGAGCGCGGAGGCCCGTCTAGGAGACCGGCATCCTTGGGGCGTCGCCAAGTGGTAAGGCAGCGGTTTTTGGTACCGCCATTCCCAGGTTCGAATCCTGGCGCCCCAGCCAAAGGCTCAAGATTCTCAGCCGGCCGTTGAATCTCCGGCTGTTTTCGGACCCGCCCGGGCCGACCGCTCCGTCCAGGTCCACTCGGGAGGTCCACTTGTCTGGACGGCAGGGATCCCTGCCTTGCCCCGCACCCACCTCCGCCGCCGCCGACAAACGGTCTTTTTTCGCCGTATCATCCCCCACGACCTGCGCCAGCGGTTTGGCCAGCGCGAGATCCTGCGCTCGCTCGGGCAGGCCACGCCGGGGGAGGCTCGACGGATGGCGCAACAACTGTGGGATGAGACGGAGAAGATATTCACGATCGTCCGGTTCGATCGGTCGCTCACACGCGCCGACATTGCCCGGCTCGCGGAGCAGTACCTAGACTCCGCGTCCATCAAGCACGAAGGCCTCATCACGTTCATCGGGCGCTACCCCAAGAGCGAGGACCTTCCTGGCGTCGACAACACGACGCCTGAAGACGGAATAGCCGATGGCAACGATTTCGTCGGAGATGGTCCAAAGGGGACCCTCAATGATCCGGCCGAATGGGTGATTCTCTATGAGGGGGGATTGGAAGTCCTGAAACGTGACCGCTCACTCAACAATCTCGCATCCTATCGCAGCACGGCACAGGAACTAGCTTTACGCAACGAGATAGACCTCGACTCGACCGCTCATGAAGACGCGCTTTGCCGCGCGCTGCTCGAGGCCGAAATCAAGGTTGCCGAGGACATGCTAACCAACCTGCGCGACGTCGTCCTGCCTCATCATCCCCTTCATGCGGCCGCTCATCGTCCGATCGTCTCAAATCCGCCGTCGCGGCCTGACATGCCGGCAAAAGATAAGACACGTCAGACCCAAAGATTATTTAGCGACGTATGGGCGGCCTATACCGGCGACCGTGTCAAACACAACGAATGGAAAGAGTCTATTGCTCGCCAAGCCCAGTCGACAGGACGTCTTTTCGTCGAGATATGTGGCGACAAGCCACTCGAGGCCTATGGACCCGCCGATGCCGCAGAGTTCAGGCGCGCTCTGCTCAGCCTTCCTGCGAAATACGACAAGTGCGTTGAGTGGCGTGACATTCAGCGCCGAAGCGGCATCCGCGGCCTGATCGAGCATTGCAACGGTAAGGCGGGCATCGATCGCCTGAAGCCTCAGACCTTCAACCGGCACCTTGCGGCCTTGTCGGGCATCTGGCCATGGGCTCAGGTCAACGAAGTCGTTCCCAAGGGTACGCCGTCGATCTTCGAGGGTCTGCACATCAACATGAGCCGCGTCCGAGGTCGGCATCACAGCGCTCGGGACGAGCAGCCGGCCTGGAATGATGACGAACTTGCGGCCGTGCTGAATGCAGATTTGTTTTTCGGAATTTGCAGTCGCCGAAGCTGGAAGAAGCCGGGTCCGCACGTCCTACGTGACGAACGCTACTGGGGCATCCTCATCGGCTGCCACAGCGGCATGCGACGCGGTGAAATATT
>JAKONI010000412.1 GCA_022702015.1 Beijerinckiaceae bacterium
CCAGAGGAGAAGGGCGCCGCACCGACGGCCCCCCGGATCGCGGAGATGCAGGCATGAGCGCCGATATTCTGATCGTCGACGACGAGGCCGACATCCGCGACCTCGTCGCCGGCATCCTGGACGACGAAGGCCACCGCTGCCGCACCGCCGGCGGCTCGGACGAGGCGCTGGCCGCGATCGAATCGCGCCGGCCGCACCTCGTCTTCCTCGACATCTGGCTCCAGGGCTCCCGCCTCGACGGGTTGCAGGTGCTCGACCTCATCAAGGCGGGCCACCCGGACCTGCCGGTGGTGATGATCTCGGGCCACGGCAACATCGAGACCGCCGTCTCGGCGATCAAGGCGGGCGCCTACGACTTCATCGAGAAGCCGTTCAAGGCCGACCGGCTGATCCTCGTGGCCGAGCGGGCGCTGGAGGCCTCCCGCCTCAAGCGCGAGGTCCGCGACCTCAAGGCCCGCACCGGCGCCGCCGACCAGATCGTCGGCTCGTCGCTCGCCGTGAACCAGCTCCGCCAGACCCTGGAGCGCGTGGCGCCGACCAACGCCCGGGTGATGATCACCGGGGCGCTCGGCGCCGGCAAGGAACTCGCCGCGCGGACCCTGCACAAGGCCTCGGCCCGGGCGAACGGCCCCTTCGTGCTGCTCAACGCCGCCACCATCCTCCCCGAGACGATGGAGGCCGAGCTGTTCGGCGTGGAGGGCGAGAACGGCCGCCGGGTCGGCGCCCTGGAGGAGGCCCACGGGGGTACCCTCTACCTCGACGAGGTGGCCGACATGCCCCGGGAGACGCAGGGGCGGATCCTGCGGGTCCTGGTGGACCAGAACTTCCAGCGGGTCGGCGGCACCACGCGGGTACACGTGGACGTGCGCATCATCTCCTCTTCCTCCCGCGACCTGCACGAGGAGATCGCGGGGGGGCGCTTCCGCGAGGACCTGTTCCACCGCCTCTCGGTGGTGCCGATCCGGGTGCCGGCCCTCTCCGAGCGGCGCGAGGACGTGCCCGAGTTGATCCGCTTCTTCATGGACAACATCTCGTCCCAGACGGGCCTGCCCAAGCGGGTGATCGCCGAGGACGCGATGGCCGTGCTCCAGTCGCACAACTGGCCGGGCAACATCCGCCAGCTCAAGAACAACGTCGAACGCCTGATGATCCTCACCCAGGCGGACCCGGAGCAGGAGGTCACCTCGGAGATGCTCCCCTCCGAGATCGGCGCCCTGGTGCCGACCACCCCCGCCGGCGCCGGGGGCGAGAAACTCATGAGCCTCGCCCTGCGGGAGGCCCGCGAGATCTTCGAGCGCGAGTATCTCGTGGCGCAGATCGCCCGGTTCTCGGGCAACATCTCCCGCACCGCCGAATTCATCGGCATGGAGCGCTCCGCGCTGCACAGGAAGCTCAAGTCCCTGGGGATCGGGCCGTGACCGCCCGGGAGGGCATGAGAGCGCGGGCGATCCGTCACGGGCGGGCCGGAACGGGCCTTGCTTCGGCGGACGCTTTGGACTGCTAATGCTTCATACGGCGCCATCCCCGGGAAATCGGACATCCCGGCGGACGGCTCATCATCCCGGCGCGACCTCTGCCCGCCGGGACAACAAAAAGGCGAACAAAATGGCCGGCGAACGGGCTCAGAACCTTCAGGACACCTTCCTCAACCACGTCCGCAAGAACAAGATCCCGCTGACGATCTTCCTGGTCAACGGCGTAAAACTTCAAGGCGTCGTCACCTGGTTCGACAATTTCTGCGTGCTTCTACGGCGGGATGGCCACTCGCAGCTGGTCTACAAGCACGCGATCTCGACCATCATGCCGGGCCACCCGGTGCAGCTCTTCGAACCGGACGAGACGCCCGAGAAGGCGTGAGGCCCATCCCCTCTCCCCTCATCACGAGGTGCCCGGCTTGCCGCGCCTCAGGATGAGGGGAGGGTGGGGTCGAAGGCGATGACCGAACTTCCCCCCTTTCCCCGCAGGACGGGGAAAGGGGGGATGCCGTTGGCATAAGCCCGGCCAGCGCCCATATAAGGCTCAGCCCACAAGAACACGAACCGGCGAGCGCCCCTTCCGCATGAGCGAACCCCTGACCTCGGGTGAGGCCCGTCTCCGGGCGCACGCGGCCCCCGAGGGCGAGATCGCCGCCTCGACCCGCACCCTGGTGATCGGCCCCTACCTCGCCCGCGCGGCGCAGAGCCTGGGCCGGATCGCCCCGCCGAGCCGCTCCCCCGAGGCCCGGCTCGACGAGGCCACCGGGCTCGCCGCCGCCATCGAGCTCGACGTGGTCGAGAGCCAATCCCTGACCCTGCCGCGCATCCGGCCCTCCACCTATCTCGGCAAGGGGCGGGTCGAGGAGATCGCCGGCCATATCAAGGCCGAGGAGATCGGCCTCGTGGTGATGGACTGCGCCCTCTCGCCGGTGCAGCAGCGCAACCTCGAGAAGGCCTGGGGCGCCAAGGTCATCGACCGCACCGGCCTGATCCTGGAGATCTTCGGCCGCCGGGCCTCCACCCGCGAGGGCACGCTTCAGGTGGAGCACGCCCACCTCGCCTACCAGAAGTCGCGCCTCGTCCGGTCCTGGACCCA
>JAKONI010000004.1 GCA_022702015.1 Beijerinckiaceae bacterium
CTCAGGGCTTTCCCTTGGCGTTCCGCTCTGGCTCGGTGAGCTGGATCGTCCAGTTCTTCTGCTCGCCGGTATCGATCTCAAAGAAGCCGTTGCGGTCGAAGCCCCGGGCAAGGCAATCCTCGATGCCGCGAATGGTGAATTCGGGGTCGCGGGTGCACATCATCGCGCGCCCGCCCCAGTCGCCCCCGCGCGTGTAGTCGACGGCGAAGACGTAATAGAACCGCGCCGCGAGGGAGCCCGACAGCAGGGTCTCGCAGCCCTTCGGCTTCAGGTCCCACCACCCTTCCGTGACCCAGCCCTGCGTGTCCCTGTATCCGAGGGACACGCCGACCTTGCTCTCGGTCTGGTTGCACAGGCGGAGGTCGGCCCGCGCGGGCCCTGTCGCGAGGACGAGGGCCGCGAGGAGCCCGGCGAAACCCGGGCCGGATCTCGCCGCGCGGGACAGGAAGCCGGCCGGACGGGCCTCAGCCGACGAGGATGATGCGGCAGTCGTTGACATTCGTGCAGGTGGGGCCGGGATTCACGAGGTCGCCAAGAGCGGCGAAGAACGGAGTGGAATCGTTCTGGCCAAGCATCGCGGCCGGATCGAGGCCGGCGGCCCGGGCCCGCGCCAGGGTGGTGGGATCGATGAGCCCCCCGGCCGGATCGGTGGCGAGGCCGCGCCCGCCATCGGTGCCGTCGGTGTCGGCGCTGATGCCGCTGATACCGGGGGTGCCGTCGAGGGCGATGGCGAGCGCGAGGGCGTATTCCTGGTTCGGACCGCCATGGCCCTCGCCCCGGATCGTCACCGTCAGCTCGCCGCCGGAGATGAGGGCGACCCGCCGGCCCTGGCCGTGGTAGCGCTTGGCTTCCACCGCGTGCTCGGCGGCGACGACGCGGGCCTCGCCCTCGAGGTCGGAGCCGAGCATGACCGGCTCGTAGCCCGCCGCGCGGGCGGCCTCGGCGGCGGCGTCGAGGGCGTCCTGCGGCTTTGCGATGATGCGGTAGCTGGCGCGGGCGAAGGCGGGATCGCCGGGCTTGGGCGATTCGTTGGCCGGATCGTTCAGCAGGCGCCGGGCGGCCTCTGGCAGCGGGATGTTCCGGCGCTCGCAGACCTCCCGCGCGTCGGCCAGCGTCGAGGGGTCGGGCACGGTCGGCCCGGAGGCGATCACCGCCGGATCGTCGAAGGGCACGTCCGAGATGGCGAGGGTCAGGATCGAGCGGGCGTTGCTGGCCGCCTTGGCGAGGCGCCCGCCCTTGATCCGGGAGATGTGCTTGCGCACGGTGTTGAATTCGCCGATCGGCGCCCCGGAGCGCAGGATCGCCCGGGTGATGCCCTGCTTTTCCGCTAGGGTCAGGTCCCCCGCCGGGGCGATCCAGTTCGCCGAGCCGCCCCCGGAGAGCAGCACCAGCACATCGTCCTCCGGCCCGGCGGCCGAAGCAAGGCGCAGCACCTCCGCCGTGGCGTCGATCCCCGCCTGGTCCGGCACTGGATGGCCCGCCTCCACCATGCGGATGCCCGGCGCCTCCTGACCGTAGCCGTGCCGGGCGACCGCGAGGCCGACGATCCGGTCGTCCCCGAGGCCATGCTCCTGACGGTAGAACCGGCTCGCCACGGCGCTCATGCTGCCGGCGGCCTTGCCCGCCGCCAGGATGATCAGGCGGCCGGAACTGGGCGGCGGCAGGTGCGCCGGCAGGCACAGGTCCGGGTGGGCGGCACGGATGGCCGCCTCCATGAACGCCGTAAGGTGGGCGCGCTGGGTCTCGACGGTGGTCTCGGTTGGGCTGGCGGTGTGGGACATGGCGTGTGACGGGCTCCCTCGGCGCCGGCCCGGCGGCGGGGACGGCGCTCAGTTCTTGTCGATGGCGGCGCCCCGTCCGGGCGGTCGCCCGCCGGCGGGAGCCCCCGAACCGGCCGTGCGATCCCCGCCCCTGCCGGGGCGGCGGGCCCGTTCCTTGCCGTGAGCGCACGATCCTTGATAGGTGCTGTGCCCGAGCCGCCGCGCGACGGCAAGCGCGCGGTCCGCGCCATCCGCCCTTCCCCGTTCCAGGCCAGCGAGTGTCCGTGACCCGTTCGGAGCCAGAGGCAGCGCCACACCCCTGCGAGATCATCCCCGGCGATCCGGCCTGCGGGCTGGTGCTGGCCTGCGATCACGCCTCGAATTTCGTCCCCGGGGACATCGACCTCGGCGTCGCCCCGGCGGAGTTTTCCCGCCACATCGCCTACGATATCGGCGCGGCCGGCGTGACGCGGATGCTGGCCCGCCTGCTCGGCGCGCCGGCCGTCCTCACCAACTTCTCCCGCCTGATCATCGACCCGAATCGCGGCCGGGCGGATCCGACCCTGGTGATGCGCCTGTCCGATGGGGCCATCGTGCCCGGCAACGCCAGGATCGACGAGGCGGGCAAGGCCGCGCGCATCGCTCGCTTCTACGAGCCCTTCGACGCCGGCATCGCGACGGCCCTCGGCGCTGCCGGGGCGGCGGGGCGGGAGCCGGCCCTCGTGACCATCCACAGCTTTACGCCGTACTGGCGGGGCGTCCCCCGGCCCTGGCACGTGGGCATCCTCTACGATCACGACGCCCGTCTGGCCCGTCCGCTCATCGACGCGCTCGCCGCCGACCCGGCCGGGCTCATCGTCGGGGACAACGATCCCTACGGCGGCGGCCTGCCCGGCGACACGATCGACCGTCACGCCACCGTGCGGGGCCTGCGCAATGCGCTGGTGGAAATACGCCAGGACCTGATCGCGGAGGAGGACGGCCAATGCGAATGGGCCGAGAGGTTCGCCCGCATTCTGCGCCCGCTCATCGCCGCTTGATCGCGGGCGGACGGGACCCGACCTCCCAGGACGACAGGCAAAGGAACCGCCAAATGGCCGAATTCGACCCCGCGACGCAGACCGAACTGGAGGCGGCGGTGTACCGCCGGCTCGTGGCGCATCTGCGCGAGCGCACCGACGTACAGAACATTGACCTGATGAACCTCGCCGGCTTCTGCCGCAATTGTCTGTCCAACTGGCTGAAGGACGCCGCCGACGCGAAGGGCCTCGCCCTCACCAAGGACGAGAGCCGCGAGGCCGTCTACGGGATGCCCTACGAGACCTGGAAGGAGCGCCACCAGGCGGAGGCGACCCCGGCGCAGCAGGCGGCCTTCACCGCGCGACCGGACGGCCACTGATCGGGACTCCGCGACGCGGGGGGGCTATAAGTTTCCGGTAAGCTTGGCCGCTTAACCAAGCGGTCGAAGGCGCCCGTCGCGCCGCGCAACCGGAGACCCCCATGAACGCCCATTCGATGCCCCATTCGGGCATGCCGACCTCCGGCGACGTCTCCTCCGCCGAGGGCGTTGCCGCTGACGAACTCAAGCAGTTCATCGAGCGACTGGAGCGCCTGGAGGAGGAGAAGGCCGGTATCATGGGCGACATCAAGGAGGTGTTCGCCGAGTTGAAGGGTCGTGGTTTCGACGCCAAGGCGGTGCGCACCATCCTGCGCATCCGCAAGCAGGACCACAGCGAGCGCCAGGAGCAGGAGGCGATCCTCGAGCTCTACCTCCAGGCGCTCGGCATGGCGTAGCCCACTCGCCGACCCGCGACACGATCACGCGGCCCCGCCGTCCCCCGCGAAGACCGTGGGGGGCGGCGGCCCGCCCGCTGCCATGAGTCGATCGGCTCTACGTCGCCCACCGGCCGTCGGGTGGAAATATCTTACGCTGAATTTGGACGAACGTTCGCCGCGTCGATTTCATCCGCCGCGATCTATTCCGGAGCTCGTTTTTCCGCGTCGCTGCTTTACGCGGTTGCTCCGCACGTCTTGAGCACAATCGAAGATGTGTGCGTTCGTATCGCCGGGACCTTGACGTTAGCGCGACAATTCCTCTTAAGGTGCGATACCGCACGAGAGCTGCCACGGCGAAGGGCAGTCCGCGCGGCCGTAGCGCCGCGTCGATCGGGCCCCCGGGAAGGGGCCACGGACGGGTGGCTCCGCGATCTCCAAGAACAATCGAGCCGCAATGCCGGGGCCGCGCGGGCGCGGGGCCGGTCAGGGAGTGGAAAACGATGACCGTGACGAAACGCGCCCTCGTCGGCGCGCTGCTCTGCGCGACCGCCCTCGTCGGCGTCCCCCATCTGATCGCGCCGGCCTCCGCCGCCGACCCGATCAAGATCGGTCTCACCGGCCCGTATACCGGCGGCTCCTCCTCGATGGGCGTCTCGATGCGCGACGGCGCCAAGCTCGCCGCCGCCGAGATCAACAAGAACGGCGGCGTCCTGGGTCGGCCGATCCAGCTCGTGGAGCGCGACGACGAGGCCAAGAACGAGGTCGGCGCTCAGGTGGCGCAGGAACTCATCAACAAGGAGAAGGTCGTCGCCACCGTCGGCTTCATCAACACCGGCGTGGCTTTGGCCGCCCAGCGCTTCTATCAGGAAGCCGAGATCCCGGTGTTCAACAACGTCGCCACCGGCACGATCATCACCGAGCAGTTCAAGGCGCCGGACTACGACAACAACTACGTCTTCCGGAATTCGGCCTACGACGTGCTCCAGGCCGGCATGATGGTCGATGAGGCCCTCAAGCAGGGTCACAAGAAGATCGCCGTCCTCGCCGACTCGACCAATTACGGCCAGCTCGGCCGCGAGGACATCGAGAAGCAGCTCGCCGCCAAGAAGATGAAGGCGGTGGCCGTCGAGAAGTTCAACATCAAGGACGTCGACATGACGGCCCAGCTTCTCAAGGCCAAGGAAGCCGACGCCGACGTGATCCTCGCCTACGGCATCGGGCCGGAACTCGCCCAGATCACCAACGGCATGTCCAAGCTCGGCTGGAAGAAGCCGGTCATCGCCTCCTGGCCCGCCTCGATGCAGAGCTTCATCGACATCGCCGGCGCCAACGGCAACGGCGTGATCATGCCCCAGACCTTCATTGAGGATAAGACCGTGCCCAAGCGCGCCGCCTTCCTCGACGATTATTACAAGACCTACGGCGTGACCAAGATTCCGACCCCGGTGGCCGGGGCTCAGGGCTACGACTCGATCTACCTGATCGCCGCGGCGATCAAGCAGGCCGGCGGCACCGACGGACCGAAGATCCGCGACGCCCTGGAGAACCTGAACACGAAGGTCGAAGGCGTCGTGACGACCTACGATCATCCCTTCAGCGCGAAGGACCACAACGCGATCTCGCGCAACATGGTCGTGTTCGGCAAGGTGCAGGACGGCAAGATCACCTATGCCAACCCGGACGACGCCAAGAACGCGGGCACCGTCCGCATGAAGGAAAAGTCCTCGAACTAATTGTTGCGACTTGGCGTCCCGGGCTCAAGTCCAGGACGCGCTCTATTCGAGCGTCCGACCCTCGTCCTCAATCT
>JAKONI010000038.1 GCA_022702015.1 Beijerinckiaceae bacterium
GCCCTCACCGTGCTCCTGCGCCGGATGGCGGCCAAGGGGCTGACCATCCTCATCATCGACCACGACATGACCCTCGTGAGCGACGTGGCGAGCCACATCACGGTGCTGAACTTCGGCCGCCGGATCGCCGACGGCCGGGCCGCCGACGTGCTGCGCCAGCCCGCGGTGATCGAAGCCTATCTCGGCGAGGATGCCGGCGCCGGCCCCGCCGCCGCCCTCCAGGCCGACCTCAAGACCGATCTGGCTCCGGCGGCATCATGAGCGACAAGCCCCTCCTCGAAATCCGCGACCTCACCGTCCGCTACGGCGAGATCGAGGCGGTGCGCGGCCTCACCTTCACCGTCGGCGCGGGCGAGGTCGTGACGCTGCTCGGCTCCAACGGCGCCGGCAAGTCCACGACGCTCAAAGCGATTTCCGGCCTCGTGAAGCCCGCGGGCGGCACGATCCTCCTGGACGGTCGCCCGCTCCAGGGGATGAAACCCGAGGCCATCGTGCGGGCGGGCATCGCCCACGTGCCGGAGGGGCGGCGGGTCTTCCCCGGTCTGACCGTGCGCGAGAACATCATCCTCGGCGCCTCGAACCGCTCCGGCACCTCGAAGCGCGCCCTGCGCGACGAGGTCGAGGCGATGTTCGACCTGTTCCCGGACATCCGCCGCTTCGGCGATGCCCTCGGCTGGACCCTGTCGGGAGGGCAGTTGCAGATGGTCGCGCTGGCCCGGGGCCTGATGGCCAAGCCACGGATCCTCCTGCTCGACGAACCGTCGCTGGGCCTCGCCCCGGTGATCGTGCAGGCGGTCTTCGCGATCATCGCGGAGGTGCGGCGGCGGGGCACCACGGTGCTGCTGGTGGAGCAGAACGCCCGCATGGGGCTCTCCGTGGCCGACCGTGGCTACGTGCTGGAGACCGGGCGCCTGGTGCTCGAAGGGGAGCCGAAGGCCCTGTGGGCCAACGACGACATCCGGGCGGCCTATCTCGGCGGGCGTGGCGCATCGGCAAGCGCGGCCTGACCGGCCTGCCGAGACACCGCCGACCCGCTCCCCCATTCCCGCAAATCCTCGACGAACAGGTCCGGCGCCTCCATGGCCGCGAAGTGCCCGCCCCGGGGCATGTCCCGCCAGCGCACCACGTCGTAGCCACGCTCGACCCACTCCCGGGGCGGGGCCGGCGTGCGCGGATCGGGATAGGCGGCGAACGCCGTCGGCACCCCGGCCCGGCGGCCATCCGGCATCCGCCGGGCCCCCTCCTCCCGGGCGCCCGCATAGATCCAGGTGGCCGTCTCGAAGGATCCGGCGAGGATGTAGAACAGCGCGTTGGTGAGGAGCTGGTCCCGGGTGAAGACCTCCTCGAACGGGCGCCCGCGCAGGTCGGCCCAATCGTGGAACCGCTCCACCAGCCATGCCAGCTGCGCCACCGGCTCGTCGGCCATGGCGTAGCCGAGGGACAGGGGCTTCGTACCCTGGAGGTCGGCATAGGCGCCGAGGCTCGCCTGCGCCGCCTGTGCCCCGCGCCGCCACGCCGTCTCCGTCGCCGTTTGCGCCTCGGCGTCCGGTTGGACGAGCAGGTAGTTGAGGTGGATCGCCTCCAGCGACGCCGCGTGGTCGAGGGCGAGCCATGCGGTGACGCCCGCCCCCCAATCGCCCCCCTGCGCCCGGTAGCGGGGATAGCCGAGTTCCTCCCGCATGAGCCTGTCGAACAGGCGGGCGATCGCCCTCGGGCCGAGGGGAATCCTCGGCTTGCCGGAGAAGCCGAAGCCCGGCAGCGCCGGCACCACCACGTCGAAGGCGTCCTCCGGCCGGCCGCCGAAGCGCGACGGGAAGGCCAAGGGCTCGATCACCCCCCAGAACTCGTAGACCGATCCCGGCCAGCCGTGGGTGAGGAGGAGTGGCCGCCGGCCCTGCGCCTCGCCGACCACGTGGACGACGTGGATGTCGAGATCCTCGATCCGGGCGAGGCCCTGGGGAAAGCGGTTCAGCTCCCGAGCCGCCGCGTCGTGGTCGAACCCTTCGAGCCAGTAGGCGCAGAGGTCGGCCAGGAAGGCGGGATCACAGCCGTAGCGCCAGCCGGAGCCCTCCGGCATCGGCGGCATCCGCGTGGCGCGGACCCGCTCGCGGATCCACGCCAGCCTCGGGGCGTCCCAGGCGATCGTGAAGGGTCGCATCCGCTGTCTCCGTCCCCGCATCGCCGCGCCGGCGGCGTTCCAGGCAAGCCAACACCGCAGGCCGGACGTGGTTCGACCGGCCACGGTTTCGCCGAAGCCGGACCGCATGGAGGCTACCCCTCGCCGTGCGAGTCGCCCCGGGTGATCATGTCCCTACCGTTGCCGCGCCTGCTCGCCGCCCTGGCCCTCATCGCGTCCGTGACGTCGGCCCGCGCCGAGACGGTGCTTCCCACGATGGATGCCGCCAACACCCGCTACTCCGCGCTGGCGCAGATCGATGCGGACAACGTCGCGCGGCTCAAGGTGGCCTGGACGTTCTCGACAGGGGTCCTGCGCGGTCACGAGGGCGCGCCGCTCGTCGTCGGCACGGTGATGTACGTCCATACCCCGTTCCCGAACACGGTCTATGCCCTCGACCTTGCCCACGAGGGTAGGATCCTCTGGCGCTACAGCCCGCGTCAGGATCCGAACGTCATCGCGGTGATGTGCTGCGATACGGTCCATCGCGGTCTCGCCTACGCCAACGGTCGCCTGTTCCTGCAACAGGCGGATACGACCGTCGTCGCCCTCGATCCGGCGAGCGGCCGGGTGCTGTGGTCGGTGGCCAACGGCGATCCGGGCCGGGGCGAGACCAACACGGCGGCGGTCCTGCCGGTGAAGGACGAGGTGATCGTCGGCCTGTCGGGGGGCGAATACGGCGCGCGCTGCCACGTCACGGCCTACGATCAGGCCACGGGGGCGCGGCGCTGGCGGGCCTACGCCGTGGGACCCGATGCGGACATCCTGTTCGACCCGGTGACCACCACCTCCCTCGGCAAGCCGGTGGGGCGCGACTCCTCCCTCAAGACCTGGGAGGGCGACCAATGGCGCACCGGCGGCGGCTGCGCCTGGGGCTGGTTCTCCTACGACCCGGACCTGAACCTCGTCTATTACGGCACCAGCAACCCCTCGACCTGGAACCCCGCCCAGCGCCCCGGAGACAACGCCTGGGCCGAGGCGATCCTCGCCCGGGACGCCGACACCGGCGTCGCCCGCTGGGTCTACCAGATGACCCCGCACGACCAGTGGGACTTCGACGGGGTGAACGAAATGATCCTGACCGATCAGGACATCGGCGGCGCCCGGCGCCGGGTGCTGACGCATTTCGACCGGAACGGCTTCGGCTACACCCTGGACCGGGCCACCGGCGCCCTCCTCGTGGCGGACAAGTTCGACCCGAGCGTCAACTGGGCGACCCGGATCGCCCTCGATCCTACCGCCCCGGATTACGGCCGCCCGGTGCTCGACAAACGCTTCGCCCCCGAGGAGGCCGGCGAGGAGGAGGTCACGAAGGGCATCTGCCCGGGGGCGCTCGGCGCCAAGAACCAGCAGCCCGCCGCCTACTCGCCCGAGACGGGCCTGTTCTACGTGCCCACCAATCACATGTGCATGGACTACGAGCCGTTCCGTGTGACGTACACCCCCGGCCAGCCCTATGTGGGCGCCACCTTGTCCCTCCATCCCCCCTCGGGCGACAACCATACCGGTGCGTTCATCGCCTGGGACGGGGCGAGGGGGCGGATCGCGTGGTCGAAGCCCGAGCCCTTCTCCGTGTGGTCGGGGGCGCTGGCGACGGCGGGCGGCGTCGTTTTCTACGGCACGCTGGAAGGCTACCTGAAGGCGGTGGATGCCCGCGACGGGCGCGAACTGTACCGCTTCAAGACCCCCTCGGGCATCGTCGGGAACGTGACGACCTATTCCCTCGCGGGGAAGCAGTACATCGCCGTGCTCTCGGGCGTCGGCGGCTGGGCGGGCATCGGTCTGGCGGCGGGTCTCACCGATCCGGCGGACGGATCGGGGGCGGTGGGGGGCTACGCCGCCCTGTCGCAATACACCGCGACGGGCGGGCAACTCACGGTCTTCGCGCTCCCCGAGGACGATTCCGGCAAGTAAGCGCGGCAGCTCCCCCTCCCCCTCCGAGGAGGGAGGAAGCAACGCGAATCGTGCCTGCGCCGGCTTCCGCCGGCGACCCCTATTCCGCCGCCATGGCCAGCGGCGGCGCCTTGACCCCCGGGAAGCCTTCCTCGATCGGCAGGCTCGGATCGCGGGACCACTCGTTCCATGAGCCGAAGTACAACCGCACATCCTTGATGCCGGCTTCCTTCAGGGCGACCAGGGTGTTCGAGGCCCGCGCGCCCTTGAAGCAGTAGAGGACGACGGGCGTCTCCGCGTCGATCCCGACGGTGGCGCACTCGGCGAGGATCTCGTCCCTGGCCTTGAGCATCTTGCCGGCCGGGCTCGGCTTCATCATCCGATACCACTCGATCCAGCGGGCACCGGGGATACGACCCTTGCGGGGGCAGAAATCCTTGCCGTAGGGCGAGGACGAGGCGCCGACCCACTCGTCCACGTCGCGGGTGTCGAGCTTGACGACGGCGGTATCGGACACGGCCGACTTCATGTCCTCGAGGTCCACGAAGAGGGACGCGGCGGCGGGATCGATTTGGAAGCTCTTGGCCAC
Organism: Beijerinckiaceae bacterium; assembly: GCA_022702015.1. Classification (GTDB taxonomy): domain Bacteria; phylum Pseudomonadota; class Alphaproteobacteria; order Rhizobiales; family Beijerinckiaceae; genus Methylobacterium. The sequence continues at coordinate 4,659 of JAKONI010000038.1, forward strand.
CGGAGCGGCCACCTCCCGCGTCGCCGGCTTGCCCTCGGCGGTCCAGACGGAGAACCCGCCATGCAGGATCTTCTCCTTCGGGTAGCCGAGATAGGTCAGCAGGGTCCAGCCCCGGCAGGACTGGCCGAAACCGGTATCCATCGAGCCCTCGTAGATCACGGCCGTTTCCTCGCCACCGAGGCCCGCCGCGCCGAAGGTCTCGGCGAACTTGTCCTTCATCGCCACCACGCCCTCCGGCGTCGAGGACGCGAGGTAGGTGAAGATGTCGTGGATGTTGACCGCCCCCGCGATATGCCCGGCCTCGTAGGCCGCCGGCGCCCGCGTATCGATCGGCACGACACCGCCCGCCGCCAGCATCGCTTCGAGTTCGGACGGAGAGATCAGTACGCTCTCGTTCATCCCATACCTCCCGGTCGATCGCCGAAGGCAAAGATCGGCTCAAACCATGGTAAGGGCTAGCTCTTGACCCATCCTCGCAGGATGAGCACTGGGCGATTTCTTGGCAGAGTGCGCCGACGACTTGGAGGCAGCAAAATTGCGCGCGCTCAAATGTCGGGCGACCACCGACGAAAGAAGCGGCAGAGTGCGAGGACGCGGGGCGACCGGCCTCGGTCGGCGAACCCGCCTCGACGGACTCAGGCCCGCCGAACGTCCGGCCCGGTGGCGGTGATCGCGGCGGCATCCCCCTCGCTCAGCGCCGGGCGGACGACGGGCGGGTTTCGCGGATCGTAGCCCGGCGGCAGCCCCTCTCCGGCGAGGCTCTTGGACCGGGTGACGAGGAAGTCCATCAGGTGATTGCGCAGGGCGTAGTAACCGGGGGCGTGGTGAAGCTGCGTCCGGTCCCTGGTCTTCGGCAGGGGATTCTCCACGATCTCGGCCACCCGCGCGTGGGGGCCATTGGTCATCAGCACGATCCGGTCGGCGAGGTAGATCGCCTCGTCCACGTCGTGGGTGATCATGAACACCGTCTGCCCGGTTTCCATGCAGATCCGCCGAACCTCGTCCTGAAGCGTTCCACGGGTCAGGGCGTCGAGGGCCGAGAACGGCTCATCCATCAGCAAGATCTTCGGATCGATGGAAAGGGCGCGGGCGATGCCGACCCGCTGCTTCATGCCCCCTGAGAGTTCCGCCGGGCGCTTGTGTTCCGAGCCCGCGAGGCCGACCGTGGCGATGGCCTTCATCGCCCGCGCCTCCACCTCCGCCCGGCCCGCCTTCCGCCAGCGGGAGGAGACCGCGTAGGCCACGTTGCCGAGCACGGTGCGCCACGGCAGCAGCGCATGCCCCTGGAAGATCACCGCCCGGTCGAGGCTCGGCCCGGCGATTTCCTGTCCATCGACGATCACCGTGCCCTCGCTCGGCGCCTCCAGCCCGGCGAGGATGTTGAGCACCGTCGTCTTGCCGCAGCCGGAATGGCCGACCATGCACACGAACTCGCCCCGGCGGATCGGGAGCCAGAGGTTCTCGAAGATCGTGGTCGTCCTGCCCCCCGGCGCCGGGTAGCGCCGGGCGATGCCTTCGATGGCGATGCGCTTTTCGGATTCGGCCATGGTCGGGGTCGTCGCGCGGCGCCGGGAGAAAGGAAGGAGCGTGCTCATCGCGGGGGTCATTCCGGGAAGGTCACGAGGGCTTGCGCGCGGGCGAGCAACTGGTCGAGCACCATGCCGACGAGGCCGATCACCAGTATCGAGGTGATCACATTGGTGATCGAGAGGTTGTTCCACTCGTTCCAGACGAAGTACCCGATGCCGGTGCCGCCCACGAGCATCTCGGCGGCGACGATAACGAGCCACGCGATCCCGATGGAGATGCGCATCCCCGTCAGGATCGTCGGCGCCGCCGCCGGCAGGATCACCGTGAAAGCCCGCCGCACCGGGCCGACCTCCAGGGTGCGCGCGACGTTGAGCCATTCCCTGCGGGTGCTCGCTACGCCGAACACGGTATTGATCAGCATCGGCCACAGGGAGCAGATGAAGATCACGAAGATGGACGAGAGGGTCGAATCCTTGATCGTGTAGAGCGCCAGCGGCATCCAGGCGAGGGGCGAGACCGGCTTGAGGATTTGGATGAACGGATCGAGGACCCGCGAGGCGAGCGGCGACATGCCGATCAGGAAGCCGACGGGGATCGCCACCAGCACCGCGAGCCCGTAACCCAGGGCGACCCGGCCGACGGAATAGGCAAGCTGGATCCCGAGCCCCTTGTCGTTCGGGCCATGATCGTAGAACGGGTTTTTGAGGTGCTTCACGATCGTGGCGCCGACATCCAGCGGCCCCGGCATGGCGGATCTGCCGGTGGTGGCGGTGGCGCCCATCAGGGCGGCGTATTCGGGGTCCATCGGCTGTGTCTTGGCGGTGCCGCCGACGGCGATCTGCCAGACCAGGAGCATCGCCGCCAGCAAGGCGAGGGAGAGGAAGCCAGCCCGGAGGCCGAGGGCGACTCGCATGGCCTCAGCTCGCGCGCTTGATCTTGAAGGATTCGAGATAGTCCTTCGGCTTGCCGGGATCGAAGGTCTTGCCCATGACGACGAAGGTCTTGGTGGTGGCCTCGGGCGGGGTCAGCCCGTCCTGCCTCATCAGCTTGGCCGCGTCGGTGGCGCGGTAGACCTGCCGGGCCACCGACGCATAGTCGACATCCCCCTTGATTTGCCCCCAGCGCTTCATCTGGGTCAGCGTCCAGATGGCGAAGCTCTCATAGGGGAACGGATCGAAGGCGACACGGTTCGGGTCCTTCTTCACGCCGCCGAGCCCGTCGGCATAGGTCCCGGTGAGCACCTGCTCCACCACCGTCAGAGGCTGGTTGAGGTAGTTGGCCGGGGCGATCGCGGCGGCGATCTCCTTCCGGTTCTCCGCCTTCGAGGCGTAGGCGGTGGCCTGGAGGATCGCCCGGAGCAACGCCGCCGTGGCGTTCGGCATCTCCCGCACGGTATCCTCGGCCACGGAGAAGGAACAGCAGGGATGGCCGTCCCAGATTTCCTTCGTCAGGATGTGAGAAAAGCCCACCCCTTCGTAGATCGCCCGCTGAACCAAGTTGTCCGGCGCGATGAACCCATCGATGTTGTCCGCGCGGAGGTTCGCGACCATCTCGGGCGGCGGCACGAGCCGGAGTTGCACGTCGGCATCCGGGTCGATGCCATGCTCGGCGAGGTAATAGCGCAGCAGATAATTATGGTTCGAGTAATCGAACGGGATCGCGAGCTTGAACCCCTTCCAGTTCTTCGGATCCCGGTTATCCTTGTGCTTCAGCGAGAGGCAGATGGCATTCCCGTTGACGTTCTCGATGGCCGGCACCGTGAACGGCACCGGGTTCGAGCCGAGGCCCAGGGTGAGGGCGATCGGCATCGGCGCCAGCATGTGGGCGGCGTCGTATTCCCTGTTCAGCGTCTTGTCGCGGACCACTGCCCAGCCGGCCGTCTTCACGACATCGACGTTGAGCCCCTGCTTCTCGTAGAAGCCCATGGGTTTGGCCATAATGATCGGGGTAGCGCAGGTGATCGGGATGAAGCCGACCTTGAGATCGGTCTTCTCGGGCTTGCCCGCTTCGGCCAGGGCCTCGGCCACGAACCGCGTCGGCAGGAACTGGGAGAGGGCGGCGGCGGCGGTGGCCGCGCCGACGCCACGCAGGAACGCCCGGCGCTCCGCCGCTCGCGGGAAGACCGCCCGCATCAGCCCGCGCTCGACCGCCTGCGTCAGCCCGGTCTCACCGCCTTGGGCCGCCTGATGCTCCGCCTCGCTCCCATGGGCGCCGCAGGAACAGGCGCGGCGAAGGGTGTGGGAGGAAACGGGCGTCGTCATTCAAGTCTCACGCGGTTTTGAACAGGTCGTGGGTGGGCAAAGCTCGTGCCACGCTTCACCGGGCGAGTGATCGAAGGCAAGCCCGCCCACAAAACTCGGGGGAATTCCGCGAATAATCGCAGTGTCTTAGAATATAATTCCAGCAACCTTGGCTATAGGGAGGAGAGAACTCTTCGGGAATGCCGCGCGGCCATCGCGCCGTCAGGCCACCAGCCGCGACACCACTTCACCGGCTCGCCGCTGCACCATCGCGAGTCGATCCCCGCTCTCCTCCACGACGTCCCAGGCGAGACCGGGGGCAGGCAACCCGTGCCATTCGATCGGCAGGGAGCGGGTCTTCAGGCGGATCACCGGCGCGGAATGGGCGTAGCCCTCATGCGGCCGTCCGAGGATCCCGTAGGCGATCACCTCCGCCTGCCGGGCGACGGGCTCGATGAAGCGGCAGGGCTGACCGCCCAGGCTGATACAGTCCCCCAGCGCGAAGATGTCCGCCCGGCTCGTGCGCAAGGTTTGCGGATCTACCGCGATCCCCCGGTCGAAGGCGAGGCCCGCCGCCTGCACGAGCCTCGAGGGTGTCGCCAGCCCGGTGGCGGCGATCACCGTCTGCGCCGCGAGGGACGACCCGTCGTCGAGGGCGAGGGCGACGTCGCCCCCTGGCGCCCGGGTCAATCCCCGCACCAGCGTTTGGCCGCGATAGGCGATGCCGAGGCCTTCGAGGGCGGCGAGCAGGCGCCGCCCCGCCGCCTCGGGCAGCAATTCGGGCAGGGGCAGGCCAGCCGCCCCGATCAGCGTGACCCCATGACCGGCGCGGGCGAGATCCTCCGCGAGCTCGCAGCCGACCATCCCGGCCCCCACCACGGCGACGCGGCGGGGGCCGCGCGCGAGTTCGGCGTGCAGGGCGGCCCAGGCGGTGAAGTCGTTCACCCGCCAGCACAGGGCCGGGTCGAGCCCCGGGGGAAGGGCCGGACGGGCCCCGTGGGCGAGGACGAGGTGGGTGTAGGGCAAAATACCCCTTGTGGTGCGCAGGCGCCGCCGCTCCGGCGCGAGGCCCACCGCCACCGTGTCGGCCATCAGGCGCAGACCCAGGCGGGCAGCCGCCGCCCCACCGGTTTCCCGCAGAAGCTTCTCCGGCGAGAGGCCCCGCCCCAGGGCCACCGAGAGTTCGGGCTTGTGGTAGATGTCGCCGGCGCAGGACGTCACCACCGTGATGGGGATGTCCGCGTCCCAGGAGCGGATCGCCTCGGCCACGCTCCATCCGCCGATGCCGGCCCCGACGATGACCACGCCCCTCCGGCGCGGGGGAACCGGCGCAACCTCCGTCAGCGCGGCCGGCGCGCGTCGGCGGTAAGGTTCGAAATCCGTTTTGGTGACGCCGCAGACCGGGCAGACCCAATCGTCGGGGATATCCGCGAACCGGGTGCCGGGGGCGATCCCGCTATCGGCGTCGCCCTCGGCCTCGTCGTAGATCAGCCCGCAGGCCCGGCACAGAAACTGCCGCCAGGGTCCGAGCCCGTCCGTTGGCTCCGATGCGCTCATGCGGGCATGACCTCCCGCGACAGCCGCGCCATCTCCTTGCGCAGATGCTTGATCGCGGGGGTCACGATCGCCACGAAATGCGATTCCCGGATTCGCCGCTGCGGAGCGGAGGACATCAGGTAGCCCCGCGCCCCCTGATGCAGCAGGGATGATTGCGCCGCCCGCAGCGCGAGGTCCGAGGTCTGGGCGCGGGCATCGAGCACGTCGATCAGGTAGTCGGTGGCGCCGTCGTAGGGCGTGCGCGCGAGCTGCATCACCCGCCCGCGCAGATCCGCGAGCTCCCCGGCGATCTCGTCCGGCCGGTCGTCGAGGAACTGGTTCACGTGGCCCAGGGTCTCCTCCACGGCGTGCATCGCCCCGAGGCTGCCCTCGGCCACGCCGAGGCCCATGCCGCATTGGAGCAGGATGAACGCCGCGCGGATCCGCCCGATGAACGGCCGGGCCGGGTCGGCGATCATGTCGTCCGGGCCGACGAAGTAATCGTCCAGGCGCAGGCCCCAGGTGCTGGTCCCCTCCATGCCGGAGAAGTGCGGGCAGGGCCGCAGTTCCGCCCGGTCACAGCGGAGGAGGAACATGATCTCGTGGGTGATCGTCTCGCCCGCGCTGACGACGCCCGCGATGGCACCGCAATACTGTCCCTCGCCGATATGGCTGACCCAGGGAAGCATCCCGCTCACCCGGTAACCCCCGGGCGCGGGGGTGGCGCGCAGAAGGATCGGCTCAATGCCGGCGAAGGCCTTCATGGGGTTCGACAGGGCGGTGCCGCCGAAGCTGCGCCCGGCGACGTGGTCGGCCAGCGCCGCGCCGGTCAGCGCCGGGTTCCCGGACTGCTCCATGTAGAGACCGCAGACGTCGTGGCACCACATCAGGAAGCCGGTGGCGCCGCAGGCGCGGCTTGCCGTCTGCATCGCCGCGATGGCGAGGCCGAACCGGGCCCCGTGCCGGTCGAGATGCGCGCCGAGGGCCCCCGCCTCCGCGAGTTGCCCCATGAGGTCGAGGGGGTAGCTCCCCTGGTCGATCGCCCCCGCCGCAGCCGCCAGCGGCCCGTCGGCGATGGCGGCCACCCCGGCGAGGATCGCCGCGTCGAAACGGTCAGGACCCGCCGAATCGTGCGCGGAGCGCAGGGCGAGGGCACTCGACATTGTGCGGTCTCCTCGGCGGGGGCCGGTGCGGCCCACATGCGCGGTCGGGATCTGTGATCGGAAAGGGGCGGTCCTCGATCCGTCGGCTCCTCCCCGCCCATGGGAAGGGGACGACGCGGGCGTCTCCTAGTCGGCAAGGCCGATCTTGAACGGGATCGGGTTGCGCACGGAATTGGCCACCGGCGAGTAGAAGTTCGCGTGGCGAACGATCTCGTCGAGTTCCTCGCGGGAGGCGTCGCCCTCGATGGTCACGGCCACGCGGATCTCCTGGAAGCCCATATCCTCCGGCGACTTCTCCGCGCCGCCCGCGCCCCAAGCGGCCGGGTTGCCGATATCGCCCTCGAGATGCAGTTCGAGGCGGGTGAGGCGCACCTGCTTCCAGGTGGCCACGGCGGTGATGCCCACCGCGAGGCAGCCGCCCAGTGCCGACAGCACGACCTCGCCCGGGGCCGGGGCAGTGTTCTCGCCAAAGAGGTGCAGCGGCTCGTCCACCACCACGGGGGTGTGATCGCCGACATAGCTCAGGGTGCGGTACTGCCCATCGACGACGGTGCGCACCTTGTTGGTGCCCCGGGAGCCCGGATTGGAACGGCCCTTCTCGGCGAACTTCAGCAGGCCGTCCCGGTCGATCGGGCGCAGGTAGGTCTTCACGGTCTGCGACGCGGCGCTGGCACTCATCACGAAATCCCTTGCAGGAACCGGGTCACGCGGAGCCGGCCCGGGCCGGTTTTGGCAAGAGCGATGCCATCACGCAAGCACGCGCTGAGATAACGCAGGGCCGGCGCTCCCGCCGGGCCGCGACACTGCGCCCTGCCGTGGCGGCATCGGAAACCATTGCAAGTTGCATTACCCATCGGCCCGCACCGAGCTGCGCCGTTCCGAGGGACGCCGGGGCTCCCTGCGTTCGGTGGCAGGGGCGACCGGTGCGCGGCGGGACCGATCGTCTGCCCCGGCAAATCCGAGCCGCGCATGTCCTCCGTGTCCGTCGTCACGCTGGCCAAGGGTCGGCCCGCCCATCTGCGCAACGTGCTGCGGGGCCTGCAAATGCAGACTCAGCCCCCGGCCGAGCTGATCGTGGCGGTGATGCAGGACGCACCCTACGACCTCCCCGAGGTCTCATTTCCGGTGCGGCAGATCCTGGTGCCCGGCACCGAGCTTCCCCTGGCCGCCGCGCGCAACCGTGGGGTGCGCCTCGCCATGGGGGATGCGGTGGTCTTCCTCGATGTGGACTGCATTCCGGCTCCCGAACTCGTGGGGGATTACGCCCACGCGCTTGGGGAGCTCGACGGCTTGCTGATGGGCGAGGTGATGCATCTTCCCGCCAGCGCCACGGACGAGCCCTGGGGATTCGAGGGATTCGCGGCGGTGGCCGAGCGGCATTCCGACCGACGTGGGCCGCCCGCCTCGGGGATCGAGATCTGCAACGACTACCGCTGCTTCTGGTCCCTGAACTTCGCGATCCGCCGGTCGACCTTCCTGGCGGCCGGGGGGTTCGACGAGCGCTATACGGGCTACGGCGGCGAGGATACGGATTTCGGCAAGAGCCTCGACCGGCAGGGCATTCCCATCGCCTGGATGAAGGGGGGCCTGGCCTACCACCAGCACCACACCCACCACATGCCCCCGATCCACCACCTCGACAGCGTGGTGCGCAACGCCGAACTGTTCGAGGCCAAGTGGGGCTACCGGACGATGGGCCACTGGCTCTACGCCTTCAAGGTGATGGGCCTCATCGACGACACCCCCGATCGGCCGATCCGCATCCTGCGGCGGCCCAACGAGGCCGACCTCCTCCTCACCGGCCAGCGCAGCCACGAGCCCTACACCAACTCCGCGAGCGTCATCCGCCACATCGAGGCGCAGGCGGCGCAAACCTCGGCCGAGACCGCCCCGGCGTGAGGATCGCCGTCCTCGCCCATGCCCGGCAGCCGGTGGCGCGGCCCTTCGCGGGCGGGATGGAGGCCCTGTGCTGGCACCTCGTCGCGGGCTTGAGCGCCCGTGGCCACGAGGTGGTTCTGTTCGCCTCCGGCGACAGCGATCCGCGCTTCACCCTCGACCCGCTCTGCGCCGAGCATCACGAGCGCACCTTTCCCAACCGGGAGCATCAGGCCGACCCGGCGCTCGTCGCCCATGTGGACGAGTGCTACGCGGGGGCCTGCGCGCGGATCGCCGCCGGCGGCTTCGACGTGCTGCACAACAACAGCCTCAGCCGGCTTCCCCTCTCGCGCGCCCTGACCGATCGGGTGCCGACGCTCACCTCCCTGCACGTCCCGCCCTACGACGCCCTCCGGCATTTCGTGGGCCAGAGCCGGGGACCGGGCCACCGGCTGACGGTCACGTCGGACGCCCAGAGGATCCTGTGGTGGCCGGAGGGTTCGCCGCCGGACGTCAGCGTCCTCCACAACGGGATCGACCCCGATGCCTGGCCCTTCCACGCCACCGGGGACGGTTCGGCGGTGTGGTGCGGGCGGATTGCTCCGGTGAAGGGCACCCATCTCGCCGTCGCGGCGGCCCGGATCGCCGGCATCCCCCTCACCCTGTTCGGCCCCATCGAGGATCAAGCCTACTGGGAGGCGCGGGTGAAGCCCTACCTCGGCGGCGCGATCCGCTACGGCGGCCATCGCGACGACCGGACGCTCGCGGGCGAGATCGGGCGCGCGGGCGTCTTCCTGTTCACACCGTGCTGGGACGAGCCTTTCGGCCTCGTGGCGGCGGAAGCGATGGCCTGCGGCCTGCCCGTCGCCGGGCTCGACCGGGGCGCCGCCCGCGAGGTGGTGGGCGAGGCGGGGATCCTCGTGGGCGAGGCCGATGCGGGCGCCCTCGCCCAGGCGATGGGCGAAGCGCTCGCGATCCCCCGGACGATCCCCCGGGCGCGGGTGATGCGCCTCTTCACCCGCGACCGCTGGCTCGACGGCTGTGAGGGACTCTACGCCGAACTCCGCCAATCCGCCGGGCGGACGGGGCGAGGTTCGCTCACCCCCGCTTGATGAACTTGCACTTGCCCCGCAGCGCCCAGGGACCCTCGATGTCGTGAGAGGCGCAGAAGGCGTTCACGGCGCGCATCACGCCGGGGAACTTGCCGCCCTCGGCGTCATAGTCGTCGGCGATCAGCATCCCACCGGGGCGCAGGACCGGCCACCATGCGGCGAGGTCGGCGGCCACCGAGGCTTCCTCGTGCCCCGCATCGAGGTGGACGACATCCACCGCGATGCCCCGCATCTGCATCAGCGCGGCGGCATTGGTGGAATCGAGCGGCAGCGGCACCACCCGCTCGGCCTGTCCCTCGTGCAGGATGTTGCCGAGGAATGTCTTGTACAGGCTCGGGTAGCCGTTCTCGGCGCGCAGCTCCGCGAACAGGCCCGGATCGGCCCAGTGATCGATGGCCCCGAGCCAGGTATCGACGGCGATCACCGTCCCCTCGACCCCGTGCCGCTGCATCATCCTCGCCAGATGCAGCACGCTGGCGCCCTTCCAGACGCCGACCTCCACCAGCGTCCGTGGCCGCCATTCGGCCACGACCTGTTCCAGGAACGGGTGATCGCTGCGCCAACCCTGAAGATCGGGCGCCCGCAGGGTGTCGGGCGGGTTCGCGAAGGGGTCCTGCCCGTGCCACAGGGCGGCGATGAGGTCCTGGCGGGTCACGGGGTTCTCCT
>JAKONI010000050.1 GCA_022702015.1 Beijerinckiaceae bacterium
GCGGTCCTGTTCCACAAGGAGGCGGTGGCCGGGGCACGCAGCCGCCTCGTCGAGGCCTTCCCGGAGGCCTCCACCCCCGAGGGCGGCTTCCTCGCCCGCGAGGCGGGGGCGACGCTGGGAATCTCGCGCAAGTTCTCGATCCCCCTGCTCGAGCACCTCGACGCCACGGGCTTCACCCGCCGCGCCGGCGACCGGCGCATCATCGTCGCCCTGGAGAAGGGCACCGCCGAGGCCCTCGCCTAGTGCATCGATCCAGACGGAGGCGTCAGCCGAGTCTGGAAAAATTGATGCGAAAGCAAAAGGCTAGGGCAGAGGCGCATGAACGGAGTGAGTGCGTCACTGCCCTAGACAGTGGGTTTCCGAAGGGGGCCAGACCCTTTGGTGGGGTGTCAGGGCTTTGCCCCGCACCCGCGAATGATCTCGACCTTTCGAAACCACGATGGTCGGGCGGATTAGAAGTCGCTGCCCAGCCAGTCGTCGTTCCCCGGCTCGTAGCAGGTGTATCCCACGAGGCATTCGGGGTTGTCCCGGGTGGGGCGGAAGGCCCGGCGGGCGATCTCGGTGGGTTCGCAGAACGACCGGTCGCGCACGAACCGGTCGTAGGTCGGGCCGCCGGTGCCGAGCACGATCGCCCCGCGCGCGGCCACGAGCCGCGCCGCCTGCGCGCAGTTCATGGCCGTCGTGGAGGGGCGGCCCTGTGCCAGGGCGGGGGCGGTCGCCCCGAGGGCGGTCCCCACGGCACAGATCAGGATCGCGCGCTTTCGCATAGGTCGCCTCCGGGAGAGGACGGATCAGGCCTCCCCCGCCGCCCGCTCCCGCCGGCAGGTGCCGCAATCGCCCTCCACCTCCAGGATGCTGTGGGCCGGGGTGAAGCCCGCCCGCGCCAGCGTCTGGCCGAGGCTGGTCTCGACCTCGGGGGAGGTGGTCTCATCGACCCCGCCGCAGGTGCGGCAGATGAGGAAGACCACGTTCTCCCCCGCCCCGTGCTCGTGGGCGCAGGGCACGAAAGCGTTGCGGCTGGCAATGCGGTGGACGAGGCCGAGTTCCATCAGGAAGTCCAGGGCCCGGTAGACCGAAACGGGCGCCACCCGGCGGCCCGGCCGACTCAGCCGCTCCGCGAGGTCGTAGGCCCCGGGGGGGCGCTCCGAGGCCGCCACCGCCTCCAGCACCTCCCGCCGCAGGGCGGTGAACTGGACTCCGCGAGCCCGGCACAGGGTCTCGGCCCGGCTCACCATGGTGCCGGGATCGGCCCGGCAGGCATGGCTGTGGCCGTGGTCGTGCGTCCGGCTGTGTGTGGCGGCTCCCAAAATCGGCGGCTCCCGCGTGTCCGCCCGGCACCGGCCGAGCGCCCGCCGGTTGTGCGGCGAGGTTGTTACAGTGTATCACCCCGCGACGGGACCGCACCAGTGGCCCGCGCATCGTCGCGATGCCGCCCCCCGGCGACCGGGGCCGCGCGGTCCGCCCGCCTCAGGCCGCCTGAAGATAGCGCCCGTGTCCCGTCCCTTCCACGCCCCGTCCCGTCCGTCGCTGTACCGAAGCGGACTCGCCGCGCGTCTGGCGTTGGCCGCCGGGATGTCGGGCCTGGTCTGGCTGGTGATCGTGTGGGCGCTGGCCCTGTGAGCGACCCGCGCCCGATCCGCCTGCACGGGCTGACGCTGGGCTACGACCGGCACCCGGCCGTGCACCACCTCGACGGGATCATCCACCCCGGCGACCTCCTGGCGCTCGCCGGCCCGAACGGGGCGGGGAAGTCCACCCTGCTCAAGGGTCTCACCGGGGAGATCCCCGTCCTCGACGGGCGGATCGAGGTCGGCGGCGACATCGCCTACCTGCCGCAGGCCGACGCCATCGACCGCAGCTTTCCCCTCTCCGTCATGGACCTCGCCGCCATGGGCCTGTGGCGGCGGCTCGGACCGTGGCGGGGGCTGCGCCGGACGGAACCGGCGATCCGCGCCGCCCTGGCGACGGTGGGCCTCTCGGGCTTCGAGGCACGGCCGATCGGGACCCTCTCGGGGGGGCAGTTCCGCCGGGCCCTGTTCGCCCGGCTGATCCTGCAGGATTGCCGGACGATCCTCCTCGACGAGCCCTTCACCGCCATCGACGCCCGGACCACCGAGGACCTGCTGGGTCTCGTGCGCGCTTGGCACGGGGAGGGCCGGACCGTGGTGGCGGCCCTGCACGATTTCGGGCAGATCCGCGCCCACTTCCCCAAGACGATCCTCCTTGCCCGGGAGCCCGTGGCCTGGGGGCCGACGGCGCAGGTGCTGACGGCGGACAACCTCGCCCGCGCCCGCCTCCTCTCCGAGGCCTGGGACGAGGAAGCGGGGATCTGCGACGGGGCCCGTCATGCCGGCCCGTCCCCGCTCGACGGCCTCGTTTCGGCTCCGGCCCCGGCGCACCGCCATTCCCACGGGCACCCGCACCATCACGACCACGAGGACGCCGCGTGATCGACCCCCTCGCGCCGTTCGTGGAGTTCGGCTTCATGCGCCGGGCGCTGGCCGGGTGCCTCGCCCTGTCGGTTTCCGCCCCGCCGGTGGGGGTGTTCCTGATGCTCCGGCGCATGAGCCTCATGAGCGACGCCATGAGCCACGCGGTCCTGCCCGGCGCGGCGGCCGGGTTCCTCGTGGCGGGCCTATCCCTGCCGGCGATGACGCTCGGCGGTCTCGTGGCGGGCCTCGTGGTGGCGCTGCTGGCCGGGGCCGTCACCCGCACCACCGTCCTGCGGGAGGATGCGAGCCTGGCCGCCTTCTACCTCATCTCCCTGGCGGGGGGCGTACTCCTCGTGTCGTTGCGGGGCTCTCAGGTCGACCTGATGCATTTCCTGTTCGGCTCGGTGCTGGCCCTCGACGACCCGACCCTCGCCCTCCTGGGAGGCATCGCGACCGTGACCCCCGTGGCCCTGGCCCTGATCTATCGCCCGCTGGTGATGGAATGCGTCGATCCGGTGTTCCTGCGCAGCGTGAGCCGCGTCGGAGGGCCGGTGCATTTCACCTTCCTCGGCCTCGTGGTGATCAACCTCGTCGGGGGCTTCCAGGCCCTGGGGACGCTGCTCGCGGTGGGGCTGATGCTCCTGCCCGCCGTGGCGGCCCGGTTCTGGGCCCGCGACCTCGGGATGACGATGGCGGCGGCGGTGCTGATCGCCGCCCTGGCGAGCGTGGTGGGCCTGTCCCTGTCCTATCAGTTCGACCTGCCGAGCGGCCCGGCCATCGTGCTCACCGCCGGGGCCTTCTACCTCGCCTCGATGCTCGCCGGCCCCCAGGGCGGGTTGCTCCGGCGGCTCGTTCGCTCCCGGCATCTGGAGGCGTAGGTCCTCGCCGGTCTGCGGAAAGCTCGGCGACCGTCTAGCGCCCCGTGCGCCACCGGCTCTCCCTGCGGAACCATTCTCACTCCCGGCATCGGAATGAGGTGCGGCGTGGGATCAACAGCAATCGCCGAACCGCGCTACAACACCCGCAGAGCAGGGAAGCGTCGCCAGGAAGGCGCCGCCGCGTGTTGACGCCGGCCCGTTCCGCCCGCAAAGCTTATCCGATGCGCAGGTCCTCCGACCGAACGGCTCGAAGCCGCGCGGTCCTCGTCGTGGCCGCGCTGTACGGCCTGCTGCTCCAGGCCTTCCTCGTCACGCTCCAGCCGCTGCCGCTCACGCCCTCCGGCGACGGGATCATCTGCGCCGCCCATGACGGCGCCCCCTCCGACGACGGGACACCCTGCGCGCAGCAGCTCTGTTGCCTCGCTGCCCACCTTGCCCAGCCCGTGATCGGGCCGGTGCCGGAGGCCGCCTCCGTCATCGTGCCCTGGCGCCGGGCCACCGCCCAGGTTTGGCGGACGGCCGACCGGCCCCCCGTCCGTGGGCCCCCGAACCGCGCCGTCAGTCCCCGAGGTCCGCCCGCCGCCTGATCGATCAGCCCTCCCGATCGCTCAGGACCCGGACCGTTCCATGTCTCTCTCGCTCTCCGGCGGCGCCCTCGGCGTCGCGCAGGCCGTGCGCGTGTCGCGCGAGGCGGTGTACCGCGCCGTCTGGCGCTGGCACTTCTACGCCGGCCTGCTCTGCCTGCCCTTCCTCGTGACCCTTTCCGCGACCGGGGCGCTGTACCTCTTCAAGGATGAGATCAACGCCACCGTCTTCGCCTCCCGCACCGTGGTGGCCCCGGTGGCGAAGCCCCTTGGGCCGGATCGGCTGATCTTCGAGGCGATGCAGGCGGTGCCGGGTGGCACGCCGCTCTCCTACACCGACCCCACCGGCCCCACCGGCTCGGCCCTCGTCACCCTGGCGGAGGGGCCGGCGAAAACCCTCGTCTACCTCGATCCCGCCGACGGCACCGTGCTCGATACCGTGGACCGGGATTCTGAGTTCTTCACGGTCGTCAAGCGACTGCACAGCCTCGCCTATTTCGGGCCGGTGGCGAACGGCGCCATCGAGGTCGTGGCCGGCTTCGCGATCATCCTCGTCGTCACCGGCCTCTACCTGTGGTGGCCGCGCGGGCAGGAGGGCGGCGTCGTCACGGTGCGCGGCACGCCCCGCCGCCGGGTGTGGTGGCGCGATCTCCATGCCGTGACCGGTCTCGTGGCCGGGGGCGGCCTGTTCTTCCTGGCGCTCACCGGCCTGCCCTGGTCGATTGGGTGGGGGGACCAGCTGCGCCAGTGGTCCAACGCCGCCGGCCTCGGCCAGCCCACCGCCCTGTGGGCGAACCGGCCGGTCTCGGCCGTGCCGATGGGCGAGGTCCTCGCCACGACGGGCTGGACCATGCGGGACGCCCCCGTCCCGCAATCGACGGCGCAAGCGGCGGCCAAGCCCCTCGGTATCGACGAGGCGGCGGCGATCCTCGCCCGGATGGGGATGCCGAGGGGCTACGAACTGTCCCTCCCGGTCGGGCCGACCGGCGTCTACGCGGCGGCGGTCTACCCGAAGGACGTGGCCCGCCAGCGGGTGGTCTCCCTCGACCAGTACACCGGCAGGCCCCTGGTGGACGTGCCCTTCGCGGCCCTGGGACCCGTGGGCCGGGCGATCCAGTATGGGATCGGCCTCCATCTCGGGCAGTATCTCGGCCGGGCCAACCAGTTCGCGATGCTGGCCTTCTGCCTCGCCACGATCCTGCTCTCCGTCTCGGCGGGCACGATGTGGTGGAAGCGCCGCCCGAGCGGTCGCCTCGGCGTGCCGCCCTGGCCCCGGGACCGGCGTGTCGCCGCCACCGTGACCGGGCTGGTGCTCGGCCTCGGCGCCCTGTTCCCCCTCACCGGCCTCGCCATCCTGGCGATGCTCGGCCTCGACCTCCTCGTCTCGCGCGCCATCCGGCGCGTGGCGGCCTGACCCGACCGAACGACGAGGTTGCCATGATCGCCCGGATCCTCACCGCCGGCCCGCGCCGCCTCGGCGCCGGCCCCTTCGCCCTGTGGCTCGCGGCCTGCCCCTTCGGCGCCGTGGCGGCCCCCTCGGTCACGCTGGAGGAACTCTCCGTGGTCGGGGAGGGGCCGCCGGCCGGAGCGCCGACGCCCGGCTTCGGCGTCGCCGCGCCGCCCAACAGCGCGCCCCTCGTCATCGACAGGCCCGTGGGGCAGGTCGTCTCCGAGATCGGCCGCGAGAACACCATCGCCAACCGCCCGGCCACGAGCATCGGCTCGGTGCTGGTCAACAGCCCCGGCGTCACCGTCCGCCAGGGCAACGGCGCCCGGGACGTCATCGTCTCGATTCGCGGCAACAATGCCCGCTCGACGGGCGTCATCAAGAACACGATCGTGCTGGAGGATGGGTTCATCCTCACCCAGCCGGACGGCGCGGCCCGCTTCGACCTGACCGACCCCCGGGCCTACAGCCGGATCGACGTGTTCCGGGGACCGCAATCGGCCCTGTTCGGCAACTACGCCACCGGGGGCGCCCTCGCCTTCTACACCCGCACCGGCCGGCAGATCGACGGCTACGAGGTGGGCGTCGATGCCGGCTCCTTCGGCTACCTGTCGAACTATTTCACGGTGGGCGGGGTGAGCGGCCCGTTCGAGGTGAGCCTGTTCGCCAGCGACGTGCGCGCCAACGGCTACCAGGATCACTCGTCCTACGACACGCAGACCATCAACCTGCTGGCGAGCTACACCCCGACACCGGACAACCGGTTCACCCTGAAGGTCATCAACAACGACCTGCACGCCAACCTCGCGGCGCGCTCCTCCCTGGCGCAGTACCGGATCAACCCCTACCAGCTCGGCTGCGCGACGGCGGCCACGGCGGCGGCGGGCTGCACCACCTACAATTACTTCGTGAACGGGGCCTTCGGCCGAACCGTGCCGGTGACGGGCTCCGAGGCCGCCCTCCAGCGCAACGACCGCCGCACCGTGGTGGCGCTCCGCTACGAGCACGACATCGACGCCTTCACCACCTGGCGGACGCAACTCGTCTTCGACGAGCGCAACTTCAACCAGCCATTCTACACCACCTCGTCGGTGGGCTCGTACCCGTCGTGGAACTTCCTCACCGACCTCACCCATCGGGGCGACCTGTTCGGCCTGCCGGCGGTGGGCTACGTGGCGCTGGCCTACAACACCATCGACAACCGCATCGCCACCTACAACCGGGCCCCCTATGTCGGACCCCGCCTCGGCGCACTGATCGGCGACCAGACCGCGGTGCAGGACAATCTCGGCGGCCGGGCGCGGGTGGAGGTCGCCCTCACCGACCGCTGGACGGCGGTGGCCGGCATCAGCGCCGAGCGCACCACCATCACCGGGCGGAACCTCGCCTACACCTATGCGGCGGGCGGCGTGACGCGCACCCTCGCCGACGCGGACCGCGACTTCCTCAACACCGCCCCCGAACTCGCCCTGGTCTACCGGCCGGGCGACGAATGGCAGTTCCGGGCGCGGGCGGCGACGGGCTACACGACGCCCGCCGCCGCGAACCTGTTCGTCACCCCGGCGGGCCTGCCCGGCAACAACACGCAGTTGAAGACCCAGGAAAATCTCGGCTTCGACCTTGGGGCGGACTGGACCCCGCTGCCCGGCGTCTCGGTGAGCCTCACGGGCTTCTACGAGTTCTTCCGCAACGAGTTGGTCTCGCAATCGCCGGGGGGCGGGCTCCTCAGCTACACCTTCAACGCCCCGGCCTCGGAGCATCGCGGCATCGAGCTCGGCGCGACTTGGGATTTCGCCCCCGGCTGGCGGGCGACGGTGGCCTATGGCTTCAACGATCAGGTCTACACGCGGTACGTGGAGCAGCTCAGCGCCGGCTCCCTCACCCGGCGGTTCGACCGGGCCGGCAACCGCATCCCCGGCGTCCCGGCGAACCAGTTGCTCGCCCGGGTCGGCTACGACGTGCCGGCGGGGCCGCTCGCCGGCCTCGGCGCCTTCGTCGAGACCGTGGTGCAGGACGACTTCTTCATCGACAACGCCAACCTGTTGAAGGCGCCGGGCTACGCCATCGTCAACGCCAACGTCCACTACGATACGGCGTTGGCCGGCGGATACGCTAAGCGGCTGAACCTGTATCTGGAGGTCCGCAACCTGTTCGATACGGTCTACGTCGCCTCGGCGCAGAACATCACCAACTCGATCAGCGGGACGACGGGCCTCCAGAACGGCGCCGCCGCGCTCGCGACGACCACCGGCTCGGTCTATGCCGGCGCCCCGCGGACGTTCGTCGGGGGGATGCGGCTGGCGTTCTGAGGGTCTCGGCCCGTCACGACGCCTTGCAGTTGCTGTCCGCCGCGCCGTCCCAGAGGCTCACCCCGCCGCCGGGATGGCACTGGCCGGGGAAGGCCAGGGTGATCAGCTTGGCCAGGGCGGTCTTCTCGTCCTCGTTGTAGCCGATCTCGCCCACCACCTTGCCGGCGCGGTCGAACAGCTCGACGGCGGCGGTGTGCTCCAGGGTGTAGTCCCCGTCCTTCGTCGGGATGCGCTGGACGTGGACGTGGTAGAGGTCGGCGATCCGCGCGGTCTGCTCCGGCGTGCCGGTGAGGGCGCGGATGCGCGGATCGAAGGCCGTGAGGTAGTCGCGCAGGGTCTCCGGCGTGTCGCGCGCCGGGTCCAGGGTCACGAACACCACGTTCAGCCGGTCGCCGTCCTTGCCCATCTTGTCCAGGGCGCCCGACAGGGTCGTCAGCGTCGTGGGGCAGACCTCGGGGCAGCGGGTGAAGCCGAAGAACAGGGCGGTGGGCTTGCCCTTCAGGTCGTCCTGCGTGACCGGCTTGCCGTCGAGGTCGGCGAGGGTGAACGGCCCCCCGACCCGGCGGGGATGGCTGAAGGACGAGCCCTGCTGGATCACGATCGCCCCCGTGCCGGCCGCCACGAAGGCGAGCATCACACCCGAGGCGAGGAGGGCAAGCGGCGAAACGGTCACGGGCGGCATCCGGGGCGGCGCGGGAGCCGCCCTCAGATAACGTCGCACAGGCCCGAATGCCACCGGGGCCGCGCCTCTCTTCCCTCCCCCCTCCGCGGGAGGACGAAAGCGCCGCGCCTCAACTCGCCGAGACCTGCCGCTGCGGGACTAGGTCGTTGGCCATGATCTCGCCGAATGGGCCGTTGTTGCGGGCATGGCCCACGGGGCGCCCGGTGGTGGCGCGCAGGGGAAGCTTCGGGAAGACGAGTTCGGCGAAGCGGTAGGCCTCCTCCAGGTGCGGGTAGCCCGAGAGGATGAACCGATCGATCCCGAGGTCGATGTATTCCTTCATCCGGTCGGCCACCTGATCGGCCGAGCCGACCAGCGCCGTCCCTGCTCCGCCGCGCACGAGGCCGACTCCCGCCCAGAGGTTCGGCGACACGAGGAGCTTGTTCCGGTCGCCCCCGTGCAGGGCCATCATCCGGCTCTGGCCGACGGAATCCTGGCGCTTGAGGGTGGCCTGGGCCTTGGCGATGGTCGCGTCGTCGAGGCGGGAGATCAGGCTCTCGGCCGCCTCCCAGGCCGCCGCCTCGGTCTCCCGGGCGATGACGTGCAGGCGGATGCCGTAGGAGAAGGTCTTGCCCTTGGCCTCGGCGGCCCGCCGGGCGGTGGCGATCTTCTCGGCGACCTGCGCCGGGGGCTCGCCCCAGGTGAGGTAGACGTCGCAATGCTCGGCCGCCACCGCGATGCCGGCGGGGGACGATCCGCCGAAATACAGCGGCGGATAGGGCTTCTGCACCGGGGGAAAGATCACCCGCCCGTCATCGACGCGCAGGTGCTTGCCCTCGTAGGTCACGCTCTCGCCCGAGAGAAGCTGCCGCCAGATGGTCAGGAACTCGTCGGTGACGACGTAGCGCTCGTCATGGGCGAGGAACACGCCGTCGCCGGCCAGTTCCACCGGGTCGCCGCCGGTCACGACGTTGATGAGCAGGCGCCCGTTGGAGATCCGGTCGAGGGTCGCGGCCATCCGCGCGGCGGCGGAGGGCTGCTGCAGGCCCGGTCGCACGGCGACGAGGAAGCGCAGGTCCTTGGTGAGGGGCGCCAGCGCCGAGGCGATCACCCAGGAATCCTCGCAGGAACGCCCGGTGGGCAGCAGCACGCCGAAATAGCCGAGCTCGTCCGCCGCTTGCGCGATCTGGCGCAGGTAAGGGAGGGACACCTCCCGGGCGCCCTCGGCGGCACCGAGGTAGCGGCCATCCCCGTGGGTCGGGAGGAACCAGAGGACGTCCGCGCGTCCGTCATGCGATTGGGTCATGGTCGGGTCCTGGTAAGGTCCTTGCCGTCAGGCCGCCTGGGGCGTGCCGAGCAGGTGATCGAGGATACGGCCTTCGAGCCGGGCGAGATCCGGGTCGCCCCGGCGGCGGGGACGCGGCACGTCGACCCGGAGATCGAGGGCGATGCGGCCCGCCTCCACGACGAGGATGCGGTCGGCCAGCGCCACCGCCTCGGACACGTCGTGGGTGACGAGGAGAGCGGTGAACCCCTGCGCTCGCCAGATCCGCTCGATCAGATCCTGCATCCCGATCCGGGTGAGGGCGTCGAGGGCGCCGAGGGGCTCGTCGAGGGCCAGGAGGCCGGGCCGGCTTACCAAGGCGCGGGCGAGCGCCACCCGCTGCCGCTGCCCCCCGGAGAGGGTCGATGGCCATTGCCCTGCCTTGTCCGCGAGGCCGACCTCCTCCAGGGCGTCCTGGGCCCGCCCCCGGCGCCCGGCGCGGGAGCCGAGGCCGGTGAGGCCCACCGCCACGTTGTCCACCACCCGCGCCCAGGGCAGGAGGCGTGGCTCCTGGAACATGATCCGCCGGGGCGGCGCGGCGCGCGGTGGGGTGCCGGGGGGCGCCTCCACGGCGATCCGGCCCGCGCTCGGGGTCTCCAGGCCGAGGATCAGACGGAGCAGGGTGCTCTTGCCGCAGCCGGAGCGGCCGACGATGGCGGTGAAGCTGCCGGCCGCCAGATGCAGGTCGAGCCCGCTGAGGACCGGGTTCCCCTCGAAGGCCTTGTGCAGGCCCTGCACCGTCACGGAGAGGCCGCGCGGGGTCCCCGCCGGGACGGGCTGCCCCGCCTCCGTCCGGGCCGGGGCGTCCGGGGGCCGCCGGTCCGACGCGGGCCCGGGAATCGCTTCCCGGCTGAGGGTGTCGACCAGCATCAGGCGCTCCTATAGGCGGGGTTCCAGGCGAGGCAGGCCCGCTCCAGCGCCCGGGTGAGGGTGTCGGCCAGCTTGCCCAGCAGGGCGTAGATCAGGATCGCCAGCACCACGACGTCCACCAGCATGAACTCGCGGGCCTGCATCGCCATGTAGCCGAGCCCCGAGGAGGCGGAGATGGTCTCGGCCACGATGAGCGTCAGCCACATGATGCCGAGGGCGTAGCGCAGGCCCACGAAGATCGAGGGCAGGGCGCCCGGCAGCACCACCCGGCGGAACAGCTCCGTCCGGGACATGCCGTAGACCTGGCCCATCTCCACCAGGGCGGGGTCGATCGAGCGGATGCCGTGCAGGGTGTTGGCGTAGATCGGGAAGAACACCCCCAGCGCCACGAGGAAGAGCTTGGCCTCCTCGCCGATGCCGAACCACAGGATCACCAGGGGGATCAGCGACAGGTGGGGCACGTTGCGCACCATCTGCACGGATGTGTCGGTCAGCCGCTCCGACAGCCGCGACAGGCCGTTGGCGAGACCCAGGGCGAAGCCGATGCCGCCGCCGACGACGAAGCCCGCCAGCGCCCGCAGGGTGCTGATGCCGAGGTTGGTCCAGAGGTCGCCGGTCCGCACCGCGTCCCGCCCGGCGCGGAGCACGTCCAACGGGGCGGGCATCAGGCGGTTGGAGACGAGGCCCACCGAGACCGCCGCCTGCCAGCCGACGAGGATCGCCGCCGGGACGAGCCACGGCACCGCCGCGTCGCGCAGGCGGGCGGGGGAGGGGAGATGCGCCATGGGTCTCAGACCTTGTCCGGGCGGGGCCACACCGCGTCCGCGACCCGGACCGGCTTCGGCAGGAGACCCAGCGCCAGGAAGGCGTCGGCCACCTTCTGCTGCTCGGCGGTGGCCGTCGCGTCGAGGGGGGCCACCCCGAAGGTTTGCCGCCCGAGGGCGACCGTGAGGACCGGCGCGGGAATACCGACCGCGGGGGCGAGCTCGGCCGCCACCGCCTCGGTGTGGCCCGAAGCCCAGGTGTCGAGGTCCCCGATGGCCTGGAGGAGCGTCTGGACGATCTCCGGCTGCGCCTCCACGAAGGCGCGCCGGGACAGGTAGAACTGGCGGTTGGGCGCGAGGCCCTGCGCATCGGCCAGGATTCGCGCGCCGGTGGAGCGCTCGGCGGCGGCGAGGTAGGGGTCCCAGATCGCCCAGGCATCGACCGCGCCCCGCACGAAGGCCGCGTTCGCGTCGGCCGGGGCGAGGAAGGCGAGCTTCACATCCGTGTAGGGAATCTTGGCCGATTCCAGCGCGCGCACCAGCAGGAAATGGACGTTCGACCCCTTGTTGAGGGCGATGGTCTTGCCGCGCAGGTCCGCGAGTGTCCTGACCGCGCTGTCCTTCGGCACCAGGATCGCCTCACCCTTCGGGGCGGACGGCTCGGCGCCGACGTAGCGCAGGTCGGGGCTGGCCGCCTGGGCGAAGATCGGCGGCGCCTCCCCGGCCGAACCGAAATCGACCGCCCCTGCGTTCAGCGCCTCCATCAGCGGCGGGCCGGCGGGGAACTCCGACCACGCCACATCCCAACCGAGGGGATTCAGGGTCTTCTCCAGGTTCCCCCGGCCCTTCAGCAGGACGAGCGAACCGTATTTCTGGAAGCCGATCCGCACGGTGCCCCCGGCGGCCCGGGCCGGGCCGCGCAGGGCCAGCGCGGCGGCGAGCCCCGCCCCGGCGGACAGGATCAGGCGACGATGCGGGGCGGCCGGGGCGGCGCGCGCGATGGCGCGGGGGCAGCGGGGATGGTCTGTCATGGGAGGTCAGCCGTTGCGGGGGAGGTGTGCCGTGCCGCCGCCGCGATGCGGACCGGCGGGGAGGGGCGCGAGGATCGGGGGTGGCGGGGACAGGCCGCCGGCCGCGCCCGAAGCGCCTCAGCGCGTGGCGGCCAGCGCGACCGGCCCGGCCGCCGCCCGCCCGGCCAGCAGGCCCGCGAGCTGGCTCCCCGCCTGCCCGACACGCTGGCGCACACCCGCGTCGGTGAGGGCGCCGTCGGCGAAGTCGCCGTCCGAGGCGTAGACCGTCACCGGCACCTGGAGCGCCCCGAAGAAGCCGAAGAGTGGCCGGAAGGAATGCTCCACCACCAGGGCGTGCCGCGCCCCGCCGCCGGTGGCGACGATGGCCACCGGCTTCCCGACGAGCGCCGCCGGATCCACGAAGTCGAACAGGTGCTTGAACAGGCCCGTGTAGCTGCCCTTGTAGACCGGCGAGCCGACGACGAGCCCGTCGGCGGACTCGATCGCCTCCAGCACCCGCCGGGCGGGGAGGGACAGCTCGTCGCGGCTCCAGGCGGCGCCGAGGCCGGAACCGGCATCCACGAAATCGAACGTGCGTGCGTCGATGGGGGCGTGGGCGCCCGCCTCCTGCAGGACCGCCTCCACCAGGGTGCGGGTTTTCGACGGGCGCTGGATGTTCGCGCTCAGGCCGACAAGTCTCGGACGGGTCATCGCGGCGATTTCCGATTGATCGGGAGACGGTTGACGCACGCCGCCAGCCTCTTGCCGGGCGGCACGCCTCCGTGTTCTCAGTCAAAGGTGGCTGCCGCGCCGCCACACGTCAATGAAATGCGCTTTCATAAATCGGGCGGGAGCAAGAGGTTATTTCTTCATCCGCGTTTCGCGGAAGAATTTGCTGCGCCCGCCGGTGCGAGATCGCGTCCAGTACATATCGATGCCACCCCCGGCAGCCATCTACTATCGAAAGACCGGTCGGTGGGCGCCGGCCGGCGCGCGGAGATTCTTCTCCGGCGGCCGGCGCTTCCTGTTGAATCCGTCCCCGCTCGATACCCCGGGCCGCCCGCGTGCGCGGCGTGGGTGTCTGACGGGGTTCAGGGGGCCACACGCACCACGAGCTTGCCGAAGTTGCGCCCCTTGAGCATCCCGATGAAGGCTTCGGGGGCGTTCTCGAGGCCATCCACGATATCCTCGCGGTAGCGCACGGCTCCGTCCTTCAGCCACGCTCCCACCTCCCGGCGGAACTCCTCGGCCTGGGCGGCGAAATCCCAGACGATGAAGCCCTGGATGTGCAGCCGTTTGGTGAGCACCATCCGCATCAGCGCCGGGCGCTGGTCCGGGCCCGGGGGCACCTCGGTGGCGTTGTAGGCCGAGACCAGACCGCAGACCGGGATCCGGGCGAAATCGTTGAGCAGCGGCAGCACCGCGTCGAACACCGCCCCGCCGACATTCTCGAAGTAGACGTCGATCCCCTTCGGGCAGGCGCGGGCCAGGGCGTCGGCGAAGTCCGGGGCCCGGTGATCGACGGCGGCGTCGAAGCCGAGTTCCTCCGTGAGATAGCGGCACTTGTCCGGCCCGCCGGCGATGCCCACCGCCCGCGCGCCCTTCAGCCGGGCGATCTGCCCCACGAGGGAACCCACCGGGCCGGCGGCGGCGGCCACCACCACGGTCTCGCCCGGCTTCGGGCGGCCGATGTTCAGGAGGCCGGTATAGGCCGTCATCCCCGGCATCCCGAGGATGCCCAGAGCCGTGGAGGGCGGCGCCGCCCCGGGGTCCACCCGGCGGGAGCCCTTGCCGTCCGTCACGAAGTAGTCCTGCCAGCCGGCGAAGGCCGTGAGCCATTCGCCGACCCGGTAATCCGGGTTGTTCGAGGCCACCACCTCGCCGACGGTCTCGGCGGTGATCGGCGCGCCGATCTCCACGGAGGCCGCGTAGGATTTCGCCGCGCTCATCCGCCCGCGCATGTACGGATCGAGGGACAGCCACTTCGTGCGCAGCAGGACCTCGCCGGGGCCGGGCTCCGGGACGGCGGCCTCCTCGAGGCGGAGGTCGGTGGGCTTCGGCTCGCCGTGCGGGCGGGCCGCCAGGACGATGCGGCGGTTCACGGGGGCCATGGGGCTTGTTCCTTCTCTCGCGATCGGGATCTGGGGCACGGGGCCGCGAGGGCAAACCGAAACGCGGCGGCCGTCCCCGCGTTATACCGGCGACGGGGCGGGGGAGGTCTGCAATGCGCGCGGTGCTCGGTGGGCTGGCCCTCGCGGCGCTGGGGACGGGGGCGGCGGCCGAGGCCACCCTTGCGTCCCTCCGGGGGCACGCGCGGGTCCTCGTCGTGTCCGCGCCCGACGCGGCCGACGCCGGGCTCAAGGCCCAGCGCGCGGCCCTCGGCCCGCAAAGGGGCGGCCTCGCCGAGCGCGACCTCGTCGTCCTCGAAGCCGTGGGCGAGTCCCCCGAGGCCCGGGTCCTACGGGCCGACCTCGGCCTGCCGCCCGGGCGATTCCGCGCCGTCTTGGTCGGCAAGGACGGCGGCGCCAAGCTCGCCTCCGACGCGCCGATCCCGCCCCAGACCCTGTTCGCGACGATCGACGCGATGCCGATGCGGCGCAACGAAATGCGGGCGACCGGGAAATCCCCGCCGTTGGGGGAATGATCCAGGGATCACGGGACGGCGCGGCCCGTGGGACACGAACGGTTAAGCCTACCGGCCTATCACCGGCGGGTGCCCGGCCGCTCGTCAGGCCGTCTCCCTGGAAGCCCGCGAAGACGCTAGACCGATGACCCGTGAACAAGTCGCCGCCGCGCTCCGCCGCCTCGTCGCCTCGCAGGTCGAGGATATCGAGCGCGCGGTTCGTGACGGCCATAAGACCATCGCCCTCAATGAGCTGGCCGACCTCAACCGGACGCTCAAGGCCTTCGCCGCCGCCCTGAAGAAGGCCCCGGCGCGGATCTGAGCCGCGCTCCGGGCGCCGCCCGAAGGGGCCGAGGGGCTACTTCTGGAGCGCCTCGGCCTCGCATTGCGCATAGGCGCTGCTGGCCTTCACGTAGGCATTGAGCTTCTGGAAATAGGCCTCCGCGACGGGGCGGAAGGCCTGGGCCTGGAGGTTGTAGGCCTTCACCTCGTCGTTGAAGCGGTAGGCTTCGAGGCCCGGACAGCCCTCCTTGGCGTCGATGCAGGCCGGCTTCTGCGGCAGGGGTGGCCGCACCGGCCGCTCCGCCGTCGGCGGGGGAACGGGGGCCGTACAGACGACCGCCGCCGGCGCGGGGGCCTGGGCGGCCTTGGCGGCGGGCGCGGGCGCGGGCTTGGCCGGCGGGGCCGCCTCGACGGCGCAGCTCGTCGCGAGGAACGCCAGAAGACCTCCGAGACGAATCAACGTGCCGCGCGCCATCCGGGATCTCCCCCCGCCCCACCGGGGATCGGGGGCGGGCCGGGGGGTTCTGGGGCATCGCGCCCCCGGCGACAAGCGCCCGCTCAGGTTTTGGCGGACAGGGACGGTGCAACCGGGCGTGCGGTGCGGGCCCTGCGTGGCCGGGCCAGGGCGAGGGCCGGCAGGGTCAGGCCCGCCGCCAGCACCCACCAAGCCGGTCGGATCGGACCGGAGAAATCCAGGTTGGCCGAGAGGACGAGATCCGCCGGCACGCCGCTGGCGAGCCCGTACCAGGCGGCTTCGAGCAGCGCCGTGAGCCCGGCGGCGGCGACCGCCAGCAGCAGGAGCGCCCAGGGCCGCTCCGGGGCGTTCGCCCGCTTCATGATCCGCCAGCCCATGAGCAGGAGGAACAGGCCCGTCCAGAAGACCGGGCTCGACACGTCGATCTTGGCCTGGAGGAAGTAGTGGGCGAGGCCCAGCACGGCGATCGTGTAGGCGAGGCGGTGCAGGCGGTGCCAGTTCGGCCCGAGGTTGCGGATCGCGGCATCCGTGGAGGTCGCCCCCAGGGCGATCAGCCCGATCAGGCCGACGAAGCCGATCGTCAGGTAGATCCGCAGGGCGATCTCGGACACGACCTTGGCGAGGTTGAAGTTCTGGTCCACGACGTAGAGGACGAGGTGGGCCACGGCATAGGCCGCCGCCGTGACCCCGAGCATCCGCCGGATCAGGATCAGCTTCGGCCAATCGGCGATCCGCCGCAGGGGCGTGATCGCCAGGGAGGCGAGGAGGAAGCGGATCGTCCACTCCCCCGTGCCGTGGATCAGCGCGGTGATCGGCTTCGCCCCGAGGGCGTCGAGCCCGTAGGCCGCCGCGAGCTGGCAGGCCGGGGCGATACAGGCCAGGAAGACCGCGAGCTTCAGCCAGGACAGCCTCCCCGCCCGGTCGAGCCAGGGCCACGGGACGGGGCGGGGGGCGGCCCTGGGGGCGGGGGGCGCCGGCGCCGCGAGATCGGAGCGCATCATCGGGGTTCTGGCACGGTGGCGAGGGAACGGGGGGCAACGGATCGGGGGACGTTTCGGTCCCCATGGGGGCAGTTCGCCGCGCCCGCGCCTCCGGTTACAACCAGGGTGATCGCTTCAAAGCGATCACCCTGGTTGTGTGTTGGCCTCAATCGACGGCGCCCGCCTCCGCCGGGTCAGGCTTTCGCTCCGCGCGATGCCTTCCGAGACGGAAGTTCTGAAAAGCTCGCGCCGCGGAGCCTCAGACGGCTCCGGGCGATTGCCCTGCGGTTACACCCCGGCGCGGTTGACGGCACGGCCCCGCGCCGCATACCGGACTGGCATCACAGGGATCACCCCATGCAGCACCGCCATCTCGGCCGTTCCGGCCTCCAGGTCTCGCCGATCTGCCTCGGGACGATGATGTTCGGCGGCCCGACCGACGAGGCCGACGCCGGCCGGATCGTCGCCCATGCCCGCGAGGCCGGGGTGAACTTCATCGATACGGCCAACGTCTACACCGAGGGGCGCTCGGAGGAGATCACCGGCCGGCTGATCGGGCCCGAGCGCCACGCCTGGGTGCTCGCCACCAAGGTCGCCAACCCGACGGGCCAGGGCCCGAACGACGGGGGCCTCTCCCGGGTCCACATCCTGAAGGCCGCCGAGGACAGCCTGCGCCGGCTGGGCACCGACTTCATCGACATCTACTACCTCCACAAGGAGGACCACGGCACGCCGCTGGCCGAGACCGTCCGGGCGCTGGCCGACCTCGTGCGCGCCGGCAAGATCCGCCATATCGGCGTCTCGAACCACCGCTCCTGGCGGATCGCCGAGATCTGCCGGCTCTGCG
The DNA here is from genome assembly GCA_022702015.1 of Beijerinckiaceae bacterium. Taxonomy (GTDB): domain Bacteria; phylum Pseudomonadota; class Alphaproteobacteria; order Rhizobiales; family Beijerinckiaceae; genus Methylobacterium. The sequence continues at coordinate 17,487 of JAKONI010000050.1, forward strand.
ACGAGGCGGGGATCGACCGGCCGGTGGTGAGCCAGCCCTACTACAACGCCTTCAACCGGATGCCCGAGACCGAGCACCTGCCCGCCTGCGCCCATTTCGGCCTCGGGGTGTTCCCCTACTCGCCCCTCGCCAGAGGGGTCCTCACCGGCAAGTACGATCCCGACGCGCCGCCCCCGGAGGACAGCCGCGCCGGCCGGGCCGACAAGCGCATGATGCAGACCGAGTGGCGCCCCGAATCCCTGCGGATCGCCCGGACCTTCCGGGAGCACGCGGAGGCGCGGGGTCTCTCGGCGGGGCAGTTCGCCACCGCCTGGGTGCTGAACAACCGCCTCATCACCGGGGTGATCGCCGGACCGCGCACCCTGGCGCAATGGCAGGATTACCTGGGCGCGCTGGACTACGCCTTCACCCCGGAGGACGAGGCCTTGATCGACCGGTACGTCGCTGTGGGCCACCCCTCCACGCCGGGCTACAACGATCCGGCCTATCCGATCGAGGGCCGGCTGCCCCGCTCCGGGGCCTGACCGGCGGGGCCCGCCCTCACAGGCGGGTCAGGCGCAGGCGCCAGGATTGCGTCTCCCCCGGGATTTCCGGGGCGAGGGACGGATCTGCAGCGAGGTCCGAGAGAGGGGTCACGGCGTGGGGCGATGCGTCCCGGGTCGTGCATCCAGCGCCCCCGGCGAGCAGGATGGCCAGAACCGTGGCGCGGAGCATCGGGCCTGCGCGCACGGAACCCCCCGTCAGGCCGCGGCGGAGCGGCCGCGCCGGCCATCCGTCCGTGGGGCGGGGATCAGGTCGCGGCTGGCCTGCTCGAACTTCGTGAGCCATTCCTCGACGACGTTGGCGCGCAGGTCGGCGACCTCGGCCCGCTCCTCGGCCCGCTGCACCCGGGCGTCGGCCCGGGCCTGGATCGCTTCGATGCGGGCGTCGGCGAGCGCCTGGATCTCCCGCGCCTGGGCCAAGGCCTGCGCCTGCACCTGCGCCACCAGGGCCTTGTAGGTCTCGATTTCGACGAGCGCCCGGCGCAGGTCCCCCGCGAGGGTCTCGTTGGCGACGGTCTGCTCCTGGGCGGCGGCGCCGGCCGCCGAGATGGTATCGACGAGGCCGGTCCAGTCCGCGATCTCGTGCCGGTCCGTCGCGGCCATGTCCGCCGGACGGGGCTTCGTCTCCGGAGATGTCTTGGCTCCGGGGGCGCCGACCGTCGCTCCGGGGGCGCCGACCGTCGCGCGCGCGCGTGCGGGCGCCCGCATCAGGCTGGCGGCCATGCGGGCGTCGAGTTGGTCCCAGAACACGTCGTCTATGCCGGGCATGACGGTCCCCTGTCCCTGCGGACCCTTACGCCACGGCGGCGCGACCGATGCTGGACGTGATGGCCACGGCCTCCTCGGAGCCCGGCGCGAACTCGGATTCGATCGCCTCGGAGATGCGGCGCAGCCAGCCCTCGGCGGCCTCGGCCCGCTCCTCGGCGGTGCGGGCGCGGTCCTCGGCGGACTTGATCAGGGCGTTGGCCTGGGTCTGGATGTCCCGGGTGCGCTGCTCGGCGGCCTGGACCTGGGCGCGGGCGGCCAGCATGTCGGCGCGGACCTGCTCCAGCAATTCCTGCGTGCGGAATTCCTGCTCGTGCGCCCGGTCCTCGACATCGCGGATGTAGTGCGCGGCGTCACGGACCCGGTCGAGGAGGCCCGCCATCCTCTCCGCGCTGGGGAAGCCCTCCGTCGCCGGCTTGTCCGACGGCTTGGCGCCGGCGTTCAGCAGCAGGATCTTCTTCACCTGCTCGGCATTCGCGAACTTCTTGCTCTTGTCCAGCAGGGTCGCAACGGTAGGGTTCTGCTCGAAGCTCAGATCGTCCATCGGTCCCTGTTCCGTTTGTCCGTGAGGCGAGGATGGCCGCGAACGGGTGGGTTCGGGCACGGCGGGCGACCCGGGGGCCGGATCCCGCCCCGGCTGGGGCGGGGGCGGACGGCTTTCCGAGGCGGGTGAACGTCGCGCGGGTCCGGGGGGAGCCGCGTCAGAGGCCGGCGTGGCAGCCGGTGAGCAGGTTCTTGGCGGCGTTGTCGATCCGCTGCAGCCACTTCTCGGCGGTCACGGCGCGCAGGTTGGCGGCGCGGGTCTTCTCGTCGGCGATCTTCACGCGGCCGTCGGCTTCGGCCCGGATCGCGCGGATCTGCGCCTCGGCGGCCAGCCGGATCTCCTGGACCTGGGCATCGGCCTCGGCCTGGATCCGCTGCACCTTGGCATCGGCCTGGTGCTGCGTCTCGTGGGCCTGCTTCTCGAACAGGCGCAGGCGCTGGTGGACGTCGCGCAGTTCCTTCTGGAGGTCCTGCAACGTGTCCTTGTAGGACTTCGCCTGCTCCTTGACCCGGCTGCGCTGCTCGTCAGCGTAGCCGGCCATGCCGTTGATGATGTCGAGGGTGGTGGTCCAGTCCGCCAGATCCTCGCCGGCGGCGAGGTCGGCGGGGGGGCCAGCCTGCGGGGCGACGGGGGCCTTCGCCTCCATCTTCGCGGCCTCCAACTTGGCCGCCTCCAACTTGGCCGCCTCGATCCGCGCGGCTTCCACGGAGGCCTTGAGCACCTCCATCGGCGTCTCGGCCACATCCCGCTCGGCGGCCTCGTCGCGCTGGGGCGCGGGAGAGTCGAGGCTGGACTTGAGCACGAGGATCTCAGCGCTGCTGCGCTGGTCGGGTATGGCGTCGAGCCCTTCCGCGAACTGATTCAAGATCTGCGACCAGGGAGTGCGCGCAGTCACGGCCATGTTTCTGCCCTCCACACGAAATTTCAATCTACGGTTAGGAGGACCATGAACGTGGTTAATACGCAGTTAATCGCGGCGCGGTCGCTAAGGGGTTTTCTCGGTTGCCGTTTTTCGGACCGCCATCGCGCGGCGATTCGGATCACGGGGACCGTCGGTTGAATCCTTTCCCGGCGGCCTGCTCGCGGGGCTTCGAGGCCAGCCACACCACGTGGCGGGCGCCCTTCCGGCCGCCGGAGCGGGGGCGGACCTCATCGACCACGAAGCCGCCGTTCTGGAGCCGCGCCTTGAACTTCCGGTCGGGCCCCCCCGACCACACGCCGAGCACCCCGTGCGGGCTGAGCGCCCAGCGCGCCCGCTTCACGCCCCAGGAATCGTACAACCTGTCGTTCTCCCGCCGGGTCAGCCCCTCCGGGCCGTTGTCCACGTCGAGGAGGATCGCGTCCCAGGCCTCCGGCCCCTCCTGGATCAGGCGGTTCACGTCGGCCTCGTGCACGGTGACCCGGGGATCGTCCAGGCAGCCGGCGAACACCCCCGCCAACGGCCCCCGCGCCCAGGCGATGACGGCGGGCACCAGTTCGGCCACGGCGACGTGGGCGTCCGGCCCGAGATGGGCCAGCGCCGCGCGAAGGGTGAACCCCATGCCGAGGCCGCCGATCAGGATGCGCGGGGCCGCGAGCCCGGCGAGGCGCTCGCAGGCGAGGACGGCCAGGGCCTCCTCGGAGCCGCCCCGGAAACTGTTCATCAGCTCGTTCGTCCCGGCGAAGATCGAGTATTCATGGCCTCGCTGCATCAGCCGCAGGGGCGCCTCGCATCCGGGGACAGGGCCGGTGTCGATCTGGATCCAAGGGAGCACGGAACATCCTCGCGGCCGGGGGGCCGGTGCGAGGCAGTAACCATCGCCGTGCCCCGGGGGAAGGTGGCCGGGGGAATGGCGTCGGCGAGCGGCCCGCCGCCGCGTGGGGTCCTTGCGGGGTGGGGTCTTGCGGGGAAGGGTCTTGCGGGAGGCGGGGATTGACCGTAGATAACACCCAACATTTCTGATGGCAGTCGCGAGGCTGCGGTTCGGAGTGGGCCCCCGGGCCCGCTCTTTTTTTTGGCCGCGACCTCGCCGCACGATGCGGGACCTTGCGCGAAATCCCTATGACCGAGCTTCCCTCCGATCTCGCCGAGCCACGCCTCACGACCGAGTCCGGCGTCGGCGCGCAGGTGGCGCGGGTCGTCGAAGGCCCGCTCCAGGGCCTCGGCTACCGGCTGGTGCGGGTCAAGGTGTCGGCCCAGAACGGCTGCACCGTGCAGATCATGCTCGAGCGCCCGGACGGGACCTGCACCATCGACGATTGCGAGGCGGCAAGCCGCGTCCTGTCGCCGATTCTCGACCTCGACGATCCGGTGGGCGGTGCCTACCACCTCGAAATGTCCTCGCCGGGGATCGACCGGCCGCTGGTGCGGGTGTCCGACTTCGCCCGCTGGGCCGGCTACGAGGCGAAGGTGGAGCTGGCGGTGCCGATGGAGGGGCGCAAGCGCTTCCGGGGCATCCTGGGGACCCCCTCGGCGGACGGCAAGACCGTGCCGATCGACCTGCCCAACGTGAAGGAGGGCCTGCCGGGCCGGATCGTCCTGCCCCTGCGGGACCTCGGCGATGCCCACCTCGTCCTGACCGACGACCTGGTGCGGGAATCCCTGCGCCGGGGCGGTCCGGACGGGGAGGACGACGACGCGCCGGACGAGGCCGAGGTGCCGAGGGCGCCCGCTCCCCGGAAGGCCGCCGCACCGAAGGCCGCCGCCTCCAAGGCCGCCGCACCGAAGGCCAAATCCCCGGCCAGGAAGCCGGGCGCGGCCAAACCCGCCCGCGGCGGGCCGAAGCAGCCGGTCGTGACCAAGGCCAACCGGCTGAAGGGCCAAGACGAGCCCCTCTAAACCCTATTCGAATCCGATCGGCGCCCCGGGCGGCGCCGGTCACGATGCCCTGAGAAGAAGGACCTGAACCGATGGCCGTCGTCAGCGCCAACAGGCTCGAACTCCTCCAGATTGCCGACGCGGTGGCCCGCGAGAAGGTGATCGACCGCCAGATCGTCATCGAGGCGATGGAGGAGGCGATCGCCAAGGCCGCCCGCTCCCGCTACGGCGCCGAGACGGACGTCCATGCCGAGATCGACGCGAAGAGCGGCGCGCTGCGCCTCTCCCGCCACCTCCTGGTGGTGGAGCAGGTGGAGAACGACGCCCGGGAGATCACCCTCGATCAGGCCCGGCGCTTCAACCCCGGCGCTCTGGTGGGCGACGTCATCTCCGACACCCTGCCGCCCTTCGACTTCGGCCGCGTCGCCGCCCAGTCGGCCAAGCAGGTCATCGTCCAGAAGGTCCGCGACGCCGAGCGCGCCCGGATGTTCGACGAGTACAAGGACCGCATCGGCGAGATCCTCAACGGCATCGTCAAGCGGGTCGAGTACGGCAACGTCATCGTGGACCTCGGCCGGGGCGAGGGCATCGTCCGCCGCGACGAGATGATCCCGCGCGAGACCTTCCGCCCCGGCGACCGGATCCGCTCCTACCTGTTCGACGTGCGCTCGGAAGTGCGTGGGCCGCAGATCTTCCTGTCGCGCTCGCACCCGCAGTTCATGGGCAAGCTGTTCGGCCAGGAAGTGCCGGAAATCTACGACGGCATCGTCGAGGTGAAGGCGGTCGCCCGCGATCCGGGCTCCCGGGCCAAGATCGCCGTGATCTCGCGGGACGGCTCCATCGACCCCGTGGGCGCCTGCGTCGGCATGCGCGGTTCCCGCGTCCAGGCGGTGGTGGCCGAGTTGCAGGGCGAGAAGATCGACATCATCCCCTGGTCGGAGGATCAGGCGACCTTCATCGTCAACGCGCTCCAGCCCGCCGAGGTGGTGAAGGTGGTGCTGGACGAGGAGGCCGACCGCATCGAGGTGGTGGTGCCCGATGACCAGCTGTCCCTCGCCATCGGCCGCCGGGGCCAGAACGTGCGGCTGGCCTCGCAGCTCACCGGCTGGGACATCGACATCCTGACCGAGGCCGAGGAATCCGAGCGGCGCCAGAAGGAGTTCGCCGAGCGCACCCAGATCTTCATGGAGGCGCTGGACGTCGATGAGACCGTCGGCCAGCTGCTGGCCGCCGAGGGCTTCCGCTCCGTGGAGGATATCGCCTTCGTGGAGACCTCCGAACTGTCGAACATCCAGGGCCTCGACGAGGAGACCGGCGCCGAGATCCAGGCTCGCGCCCAGGATCACCTCGCCCGGATCGAGCAGGAGCACGATGCCCGCCGCACCGAACTCGGCGTCGCGGACGAGCTGCGCGAGATCGAGGGCATCACCACGCCCATGATGGTGGCGCTCGGCGAGAACGACGTGAAGTCCGTTGAGGATCTGGCGGGCTGCGCCACGGACGACCTCGTCGGCTACACCGAGGGCCGCGGTCCCGAGGCCGTGCGCCATGCCGGCTATCTCGACGGCTTCGAGCTGTCGCGGGCCGAGGCCGAGGGCCTGATCATGGCCGCCCGCCTCAAGGCTGGCTGGATCGAGGCGCTGCCCGAGCCGGAGGCCGAGGAGGGGGCTGAGACCGCCGAGGGCGAGGAGGGCGCCGAGCCCGCCTCCACCCCGGCCGAGGCTTGAGCGGAGGCTGCGGCGGACGCGCGGATGGCCGAGGTCGATACGACCCCGCCCGACGAGGGGCAGGATCCGGGACTCGATCCTGGGGGGCTCGATAGCGGCCCCGGCCGGCGCGTGCCGCAACGCACCTGCATCGTCACGCGCGTCGTCCAGCCGCCCGAAGCGATGATCCGGTTCGTGCGCGGTCCGGATGGAAGCGTCGTGCCGGATCTGCGTGCCAAGCTGCCCGGGCGCGGGGCCTGGATCAGCGCCCGGCGCGACGCCGTGACGACGGCGGTCCGCAAAAATCTGTTCCCGCGGGCCTTCAAGGGACCGGCCCAGGCCGGCCCCGACCTGCCCGACAGGATCGTCACCGGCCTGCGCGAGGATCTGCGGCAGGCGATCGCCATGGCCAACAAGGCGGGATGCGTGGTCGCAGGGTTCTCGAAGGTCGAGGCGGCGATCGGCGGCCAGCCCGGCGCGGTGGCGCTGATCCATGCCGCCGAAGCCAGTCCCGACGGTCGCCGG
>JAKONI010000067.1 GCA_022702015.1 Beijerinckiaceae bacterium
ATACTCAGATCGAGGCGGCGAGCCGCGAGGCGGCGGAGACCCTGCGCCTCGGGGGCCCGCGCGAGAACCAGCCCTGGCTCGGCTCGCGGCCCTCGACCCCGGACGGGATGCCGGTGATCGGCCGGGCCCCCCGGCACGACGGGCTGATCTTCGCCTTCGGCCACGGCCATATCGGCGTCTCCACCGGCCCCATTACCGGGGAGATCGTCGCCGACCTCGCCACCGGCCGAACGCCTGCGGTGCCGATCGCTGCCTTCGGGCCGGAACGGCTGATGGGATTGCCGCGCCTGCTGTGAGGGAGCGTCAGAGGGTAACAGCGTGCGGTTCCCCCTCTCCGCTGGGCGGTTCGGCCGATCCTTCGCCCACCCACGCCCTCATCCTGGGATGCCCGGCTTGCCGGGCCTCGAAGGAGGCCTCCAGCGGGCCCTGCGATCCCTGGAGGCCTCCTTCGAGGCGGCTGTCGCCGCGCCTCGGGATGAGGGCGGTGAGGGGAGTGGGGGCTTTTCGTTCAGGCTCTCAGGATGAGGGGGATGGTGGGCTGGATTATCCAACGATGCCCGCTGCCCGTCAGCGCCAATCGTAAGGGTTGTACGGGTCCAGCGCCGCCTGGATCCTGCGCAGCATCGCGGGCTGGCGCTGGAGCGTGGTGTCCCGGGCCAGGGCCCGGAGGAAGGCGCGCGGGCCGTGCTCGAAGTCCCGCCCGATCCCGTCGAAGCGGTCCGAGGGGGTGACCTGGGGCGGATTCACCGCGACGAGGTACTCGATGCCGCAGACGGGGGGATCGATCCCGAGCCGGTAGCAGATCCGCACGTGCTTGAACGCCTCCCCCGGCCGGTCGTCCACCCGGTATCCGGCGAAGGCGAAGGCCCCCCGGCTCGCCTTCTGCGCGTAGGCGATCGTCCCGGCGACGGAGACGTACCCGCCCGTATTGTGCGCCTTCACCAGATCGACGGCCTGCCGGTCGGCCGGCACGAAGGGCTCGGCGGCGGCGGGCGTGACGGCCAGGGCCGCCACGAGGAGGGATGCGGCCAGAACGGGGCGGCTCATGGCTTCCTCATGCAGACGGCCACCGGGGTCGCGTCCTTGGCGGGCTTGGCGTTCATGTCGATGCAGCCCACCGTGGCTACGCCCGCCGTCACGGTGACCGAGGGCAGCACGGCCATGCCCCGGCAATAGGCGCCGATCAGGTCCTCGTCCTTGCGGCAGGCCACATCGAGGCGGATCTGGCTGGTGACGGAGGGGCCGGCGGGGCCCGTCTCGCCGGCCGGTCCACGATCGCCCTGGGGTCCCCGGGCGCCGGTCGCCCCATTGAGCCCGGCGGGCCCCTGCGGTCCGGCGGGGCCCGTCTCGCCCTTCGGGCCGGGGGGGCCGGCGGGACCCGGCTTCGACTCGCCGCAGGCGCCGAGGGCGAGGATCAGCGCGAGGGCCAGGACGGGTTTCATGGGGGCTCCGGGGACGCGCGGGGCGCCCGACGAGGAATAGGGTCGCCCCCGGGCAATTCAATCGTCGCGGTGGACGCGCTCCCGGCGCTCGTGCCGCTCCTGGGCTTCGAGGGACAGGGTGGCGATGGGCCGGGCATCGAGGCGTTTCAGGGAAATCGGCTCGCCCGTCTCCTCGCAGTAGCCGTAGGAGCCGTCCGCCAGCCGGGCCAGGGCCGCGTCGATCTTGCCGGTGAGCTTGCGCTGCCGGTCGCGGGCGCGCAGTTCAATCGAGCGATCCGTCTCGGACGACGCCCTGTCGGCGAGGTCGGGATGATTCTCGTTCTCGCTCTGCAATGCGGTCAGCGTGTCCTGCGCTTCCCGCAGGATCTCGCCTTTCCAGGTCAGCAGCTTACGGCGGAAATATTCGCGCTGCCGTTCATTCATGAAGGGCTCGTTTTCGGACGGAACGTAACCGTCCTCTAGAGTCACCTTCGCCATGCGTCGCCCTCACTCGTATAGGGTGGCCGGTGTGCGGCGATAAATTAGTGTGCCGTATAGTCGAGGCGTGGTGCCTCTACAACGCGGCCCGGCCGTTCGGAACCACCCGTGCCGCACTGCGTCGTCGCGTGCGGCACCGTTGCCACGGTTTCCGACGCAATGCCGAGGGCTTAACGCCCCCGCGCCGGACGCAAGCGGAGAATCGCCGCCGCGATGTCGGCCGTGAGCGCCCTGGCCAGCGGCAGACGGTAATGGGTCTGGTCGAAGAACAGAGCCGGCTCACGCGATTGTGGCCGTCCGTCGCGCCAATCCACGATGGCCCCCCGTGAATGCTTGGCGAATGCGGTACGGATCGCGGCCCGGCATGCGGTTTCGGCGGCGGCGCGGGAACTGCCCGGGGGCGGCTCCGAGGCGGCGTAGACCGGCGGGAACACGAGGACCACCGCCGTCTCGGCGGGGATCCCGGCCAGGATCGTCTCCAGCCGGCCGGCGATGGGAAACGGCCCCGCGCGGTGCGCCTCGGGTTCGGGCCCCACTGGCCGTTCGAGGCGGGCGATGAGGGTCGGGTCCCGCCCGAAGCCCTGGGAGAGGTAGTTGGACTCGTAGTCCCACCAGCCGTCCGCCGCCGCTTTCTTGCGCCGGGGATGGAGGAGCCAGCCGATCCGCACCGCCGTCTCCTGGGCGACGGTGAAGCGCAGCAGCCCGCGCAGGTAGGACGGCCAGTCGCCGATGAGCCAATAGGGAAACCCGTGCTCGCTCGGGAAAGAGGGGTCGTCGGCGCACCAGAAGGCGTCCGCCGAGAGGACGAGGGCGTCCGGGTGGGGATGGTGGCGCAGAAACCAGCCGAGGATCGCGAATTGCTCGGCCGGTCCCGTCGCCGGGATGGACAATTGCACGAAGGGAATGCCCGTTTCTCGGGACAGGGCGGCGGGCTCGATGAGCTGGATGTGGGAATTGCCGATCACCGCCCCGGTGAAGGCCGGGTCGCGACCCCGCAGGGCGATGGCGGTGCGCGGACCCTGGGGGCGGACCGCCATGCGGCTCAACAGGGTCGAGCGGCCGGTGTCGAAGGGATCGAGGGCAACGGTGAGGAGGAGGGTGCCGAACGTCAGCGCCGCGACCGCGAGGAGGGCCGTCGCGACGAAACCGCGCCACGCCCGATCCGATGCTGGGGGATGCGCGGCCATCCTCAGAACTGGAAGTAGATGAACTCGTAGTTCGCATCGTCGCCGATCTTGAGCAGCACGATGACGAACAGGAGGGCGACGCCGAGGGCGACGCTGCGGCGCGGCGGCAGGCGGTGGACGGCGGCCCAGGCGGTGGGCCCCACGGTGGCGACGAGGGCTGCCGCCGCGATGGTGCGCCACTTGAAGCCGGATCCCAGCGGCGCCAGCCCGAACAGGCCGCGATAGATCGCCGACGCTTCCCCGAACGATCCCGCCCGGAACAGGACCCAGGTCAGGACAACGAACAGGCCGGTGAGAGCCCAGCCGAGGGGCGCCGGGATCGCGAGCCGCGTCCGGCGGGCAAGGACGCCGGCCCCGAGCCCCGCCCCGTGCAGGGCTCCCCAGGCGAGGAAGGTCAGCCCGGCCCCGTGCCACAGGCCGCCCAGCGCCATCGTCGCGAATAGCGCCCCCACCTGCCGGGGCAGACCGAGCCGGTTCCCGCCCATGGGGATGTACAGGTAATCCCGGAGGAACCGCGACAGCGTCATGTGCCAGCGCCGCCAGAACTCCCGCAGGGAGGTGGCGCGGTAGGGGATGTCGAAGTTCTGCGGCAGCACGAGGCCGAACATCAGGGCGATGCCGAGCGCCATGTCCGTATAGCCGGAGAAATCGAAATAGATCTGGAAGGTGAAGCCGAGGGCGGCCTGCCACGCCTCGGCGACGCTCACCACCTTCCCCTGCCCGGCCGCCGCGAAGATGGGGTTCACGTAGGCCGCCAGCGGATCGCCGAGCAGGACCTTCTTCGCCAAACCCACCGCGAGGAGGATAAGCCCCCTCGCGAACCGCTCGGCCGCGTCGGGCCGCGCGTAAGGGCGCTCCTCGAACTGGTGCATGATCTCGCTCCAGCGCACGAGCGGACCGGCGAGGACCTGCGGAAAGAATGCGATGTAGAGGGCGTACTTCGTCAGCCCGAACGCCGGAGCGCGCCCGGCCCGCAGGTCCGCCAGGTACATGATGTGGTGGAAGGTGAAGAACGAGATGCCGAGCGGCAGGGCGAGCCCGAGCCGGGGCGTCGCGAGGCCCGGGATGAGGTTCACGAGGTCGGCGAAGAAATCGACGTACTTGAACACCCCCAGCAGGGCGAGGTTGCCGAGGATCGCCGCCGGGATCAGCCAGCGGGTTCCGGTGTCGCGGAAGGCGCGGGCGATCAGCCAGTTGGCGAGGATCGAGGCCGCCAGCAGCGGCACGAAGCGGATGTCCCACCAACCGTAGAAGACGAAGGACAGGACGACGAGGAGCGGGAGCCGCCACGTCGGCACGGCGCGCGCCACGAGGCCGTGCAGGATGAGGGCGGCGGGAAGAAAGCCCAAGAGGAAGACGAAGGAGTTAAACAGCATCTGGCGGCGCGGCGGGGCCGCCTCGGTCCTGAGGCGGCGGGCCTTGTCGGGGATCGGCGGCGCCACGTCAATCCATCGCGCCGTTTCCCGCAGGTCAAGCCTCGAGCGCCGGCCGATCCGTGCGGGTCCTCACCGCCCCGTTACGGGCGCCTGCCGCCGTTGGCCGAGGAGGACGACCCGTCGGGATACGATCCGTCAATTGAGCTGCCCGGAGATCGAGGCAAACTTCGCCTGAAGACTCGTTCCGATCGTTTGCAGCGTCCCGATGATGACGGCGGCGATCAGTGCGGCGAGCAGGCCGTACTCGATGGCCGTCGCCCCATTCTGATCTGCGTAGAAACCCGCGATGATCCGCGTCATGATCCGTCTCCCAATGCGGATACATCGTAGATCGGAACGATTGCATAAATCCTATCGCGATCGTCGGCGATTTCTTCGCGAATGCGATTCCAACATCAGAATACATTCAAGACTTGCGGCAACCGTACTTTGATGGATGGAATGCGGTCATTGCCACCTCTTGATCGCGCGCAATCCGGTCGAGCACCGAACTTCGAAGTCGAATTGGCGCGTTCGGTAAGGCGCGCGCGCCCTCGGTTCCTGAATCCACCCCCGCGGATCCACCGGCATTCCGGCCGAGGGACCGGATGCACCCCCGGCCCGATCCTCACGACAAGGCCGCCGCGCCGATGGTCAGGCCGAGCCCGACCGAGCCGAACGTATCGCCCGCGACCGTCCGGGCCGTGGGCAGCGCGGCGGTGAGGGCGCGGTTCAGGTGCGGCAGGCGGGTGGAACCCCCCGTGAGGAACACGGCGTCGATCTGCGCGGCGTCGAGGCCGGCTTGGCGAAGGCAGACATCGATGCGAGCGGTGACGGCGTCGGAGAGGCCGCGGGTCTGCCTCGCGAGCCCCTCCCCGTCGAGGTGGGCGGACAGGTCGCGCTCGATCGCCCCGAGGTCGATGGCCGCCGCCCCGGTCTCCGAGGCCGCAATCTTGGCGCCCTCCACCAAACCGGCGAGGGCGTGGCCGCGCTCCTCCTCCACGGCGGTGCGTAGGCGGCCGACGAGGTCGGGGCGGGCGCAATTGCGCAAAACGTCGTCGATCTCCCGCAGGGTCCGCCCGTCATAGAGCCGGTTGATCGCCGACCAGGTGGAGAGGTCGTGGTAGTAGGCCCCCGGCACCGCGAGGTCGCCGCGCTTCATCGGGCTGCCGAAGCCCAGCAGCGGCATCACGGTGCCGAGGCTGAGATGCCGGTCGAAATCCGTGCCGCCGATCCGCACGCCGTCGTTGGCCAGGATGTCCCCGGCCCGGTCGGCGCGCCGCCGACGCTCGGGCGAGAGGCGGACGATGGAGAAATCGGAGGTGCCGCCGCCGATGTCGGCGATCAGGGCGATCTCCTCGCGGTCCACTTGCCGCTCGTAGTCGAGGGCGGCGGCGATGGGCTCGTACTGGAAGGCGACGTGGCGGAAGCCGACATCCTGAGCGATGGCCCGCAGGGTGTCCTCCGCCCGGCGGTCGCCCGCCTCGTCCCCATCGACGAAATGGACCGGCCGCCCGTGCATCACCGTGTCGAAGGTGACCCCGGCGGCCTCCTCCGCCCGCGCCTTCACGGCGGCGAGATAGCGGGCGATGACGTCGCGCAGACGCAGACGTTCCCGGCCGAGCGGCGTCGCCTCGTCGATGAGCGGCGTGCCGAGGACCGATTTCAGCCCCCGCATCAGCCGCCCCGGCTTGCCGGCGACGTAGGCGGCGGTGGCGTCCCGGCCGATCCGCGCCTCGTGCCGGGGCTCGAAGAAGATGGCGCTGGGCACGGTGACGTGCTCGCCCTCCAGCGGCAAAAGCACCGGGCCGGTGGGCGTGTGATGGCCGAGCGTCGTGTTCGACGTGCCGAAGTCGAGGCCGCAGGCCGTCATCGGAGGAATCCGGTTGTTTTGTCGGAGTGGGGCGTGGCGATTAGCGAACGTCGCCGTCCGGGTCCAGCACGAGAGCCGTGGACAGGTGCATGGCGGACCCGCCGCACGGACACGAGCCGTGATAGGGTGGGCCATGCGCTGCGACATCGATCTCGGACTGACGGGCGACCGCCCGGCACTCCTCGACCTGACCGAACTGCTCGCCACGCGGCTCCTCGTGCAAGGGAATTCCGGTTCGGGCAAATCCCACCTGCTGCGTCGCCTCCTCGAACAGAGCGCGGGCAGCGTGCAACAGGCCATCATCGACCCGGAGGGCGATTTCGCCAGCCTCGCGGAGCGCTACGGCCACGTGGTGGTGGAGGCGGACGGGGACGACGCGGCGCTCCAGCGGGTTGCGGCCCGGGTGCGGGTCCACCGGGTTTCGGTGGTGCTGACCCTCGACAACCTCGACGCCGACGGCCAGATGCGCGCCGCCGCCGCCTTCCTCGGGGGGCTGTTCGATGCGGAGCGGGAGCATTGGTATCCGATGCTCGTCGCGGTCGATGAGGCGCAGCTCTTCGCCCCGGCCGCGGCGGGGGAGGTCTCCGACGAGGCCCGCCGCCTGTCCCTCGGGGCGATGACCAACCTCATGTGCCGGGGGCGCAAGCGCGGCCTGGCGGGCGTCATCGCCACGCAGCGTCTGGCCAAGCTCGCCAAGAACGTCGCCGCCGAGGCCTCGAACTTCCTGATGGGCCGCACCTTCCTGGACATCGACATGGCCCGCGCCGCCGACCTCCTCGGCATGGAGCGCCGGCAGGCCGAGACGTTCCGCGATCTCCCGCGGGGGCAATTCGTCGGCCTCGGCCCGGCCATCGCCCGCCGCCCCCTCACCATCGCCGTGGGCAGGACCGAGACGGTCAGCCGCGCGGCGGCGCCGGGCCTCTTGCCCCTGCCGGAGGCGATCGAGGATGCCCGCGCCCTCATCCTCACCCCGGAGCCGAGGGGGGAGGCGTACCCCGTCCGCCGGGCGCCCCGGCCGGCGCCGGTGAAGGACGTGCTGAGCCAGCTTGCGACCTACCGGCCCCCCGCCCCCCCGGAGGAGGCCGAGGAGACGGCGATGGACCCCGCCGAGCGGGAGACGATCATCGGCGAGGTGCTGGCCTCGGTGCTCGCCGACGCGGACGCCGCGACCTGCACCCCCGCGACGCTCTACCAGGACTTCACCGTCCGCTGTCGTATCCGGCGGGTGCGGGGCGAGGCGTTGTCACTCCCCGAGTTCAAGCGGCGCCTCGCCGTCACCCGGGCAGAGGCGGGGGGCGAGGTCAGCGACGGGTCCGGCTGGGAGAAGGCACAGGCCATCGCCGCCGGCCTGCCCGACGACCTGGCCGGGCTGTTCCTGGTGGTGGCCCGCGCGGCGATCGAGCGGGCGCCCTGCCCCACCGATGCCGCCCTGGCGGATGCCTACGGCACCAGTTCGGGCGGGCGGGCCCGGCGGATGCTGGCGTTCCTCGAGGAGCGTGGGGTGATCGTCAGCCGGCGCGACCTACGCGGCGCGCCGATCATCGCGGTGCCGGATCTGGGGGTGGAGACCGGGCCGGGGGAACCGCAACCGGCGGCGGGCGGGCTGCGGCGGCGGCTGGGCTAGTGCAGTGACGCACTCACTCCGTTCATGCGCCCCTGCCCTAGCCCTTTGCATTTGCATCAATTTTTCCAGGCACGGCTGACGCCTCCGTCTGGATCGATGCACTAGCGCGCGGGCAGAGCGCGCACGCTCAGATCTTCCGCCGGGTTTCCAGCTTGGCGAGTTCCACCGCCGCGCGAAGCTCGATCTCGGCCATCAGGCCATCGAGGCGGGGGTCGCCGGAGGATCCCGCCCGCTCCGCGAGGCGGGAGGCCACGGCACGCAAGTCCTGCGGGGCGACACGGCCCCCCAGGATGGCGGCTTTCAGACGGTCGAGCCCGTCGAGAAGATCCTGCCCGCGTCGGGTGGCGCGGCGGCGTCGCTCCTGCGGCGTGTCGGTCTCGGCCTGGAGCAGGAGCACCGCGTCGAGCCCGGTCAGCGTCGTCGGGGCGGGGGTGCCCGGCGTCCCGGCCGTCTCCGGCGCGGCATCGAGGCTGAACCCCCGCGACTCCCCGGGCCGCATCCCTGCCGAGACGCCGCTGGTCGTCCGGATCGGCTGGCGGGAATCGACGCGCATCGTCTCATCGTTGGCGGGAAGGGGATGCCCGGACACTCGGCCCCGGAGGGTTAAGCGGGGGTAAACAGGGCGGCAGAACCTGCCGGGTCGGCAGGAATGACGTCTGCACCGGGCGGCACCGCCCTCCCGCTGACGGAACGGAAACCGCACGGAAACAAGGGTTTACGGAAATCGGTCGCGTGGCACGGCGCTGGCGAGGGAGGGGCCGGTCCCTCATCGTCCGAACCCGGCATGCATCCCCGACGCAAAACGTTCCGCCTCATCGACCGGCTCGCGGCCGTCCTCACCGCCCTCCTGGGCGCGGTGACCCTGCTCGCCGCCCTGACCGGGCCGGCGCTCGCCCTGTCACGGGTGAAAGACCTCGCCTCCATCGAGGGCGTGCGGCAGAACCAGCTTGTCGGCTACGGCATCGTGGTCGGCCTCAACGGCACCGGCGACACGCTCAACAATATCCCGTTCACCAAGCAGTCGCTCCAGGCGATGCTGGAACGGCTCGGGGTGAACACCCGTGGCGCGACGATGCGCACGCAGAACCTCGCGGCGGTGATGGTCACGGCCAACCTCCCGCCCTTCGCCT
>JAKONI010000072.1 GCA_022702015.1 Beijerinckiaceae bacterium
AGGTACTGCGTGTAGATGATACCGATCCGCACGTTCTTGTTCTTCAGCGCACTGCATGTCGAGGGCGACAGGGGCCCGATGAAGCGGTTGCTGTTGATGCGGGCTCCCGCGCTCGGGTTGCTGATCGAGCCGCCGGTATCCTCCACGCCGTCGGTGACGAAGAAGAGAAACTGCACCGGCGTCGTGGAGGTCAGTCCGGTCCCGCTGGCCGGGATCGTCGTGTTCATCTTGGCGATGGCCCGCTCGAAGTCGGTCTGGTTGTCCGCTTGGTTCTGGTAGGCATAGGCGATGTCGATGTTCGGCGCCGCCGACTTGATCTGGCTGAGGGCGGGCGTCATCGCCTGGAGTCGGGTCTGCGTCGTCGAATCGTTGAAGACCCACATTTCCATCTGGTACTGCTGCGACAGGGTCATGGATGCGTTGGCCTGATCGACCAGGGCGGCCACGGCATCGCGCAGGACCTGGATGCGGAGCTTGATATTGTTCTTCTGGGCGACGTGATAATTGTCGTTGGGGTCGTCGCCGGTGACGTTGCCGTTCGAATCGTAGGTATGCTGGTGGCAGGCGAAGGCGCAGTTGGTGATGCGCTTCATGTTGGCCACGTCGGTGTCGGTGGCGGCGAGCCCCATCGACGGCGAGTTGTCGAGCAGCAGATAGAAGTTGATGTACTGGATGACGTTGCGGGATCCGCTGGAGGATCCGCCGATCCTCATGTTCTGAACGTTCATGATGCCGCCGAAGGTCGTCTTGACGGTGGCGCTGTAGGTGGCCGCAAGGCTGACGGTGTTCGAGGTGATGGTCGGCAGGGCGGTGAACCCGGTGATCGTCGTCCCCGGTACCTTGGCCGCCTCGGCGCGGAACTGCGCCTCGAGGCTGGCGAGCGCCGCCGCGTCGATCGTGTTGCTCTTCCGGCTGACGACGGCGAGCACCGCCCCGTCGATGGCCGTGTCGAGCTGCGTCTTGGCGGCGTTGCGCCGGCCGTAATCCACCGCCGCCCCGGAGGCCCCCATGATGGGGATGAGGGCGAGGGCGAAGATCACCACCATCTGGCCCGACCGGCCGCGGGCGAAGCGGCGGGCGAGGCCATGCAGGTTACGGCCGGCGGGCTCGGGGGACATCGTCATGGCGCACACTCCCTTCGGGGGCCGTCCCGCCGGGATGGCCGCCGGCGCGTTCGGCGAGGGCGACACCCTCAGTATTTCGGGCAGGCGGAGCCCCCGGGCATCACGATCTCGGCGGTCGTGCGCTCGGCCCAGGGGATCTGCCGGGTGAAGGTCAGGCCACGGCCCCCGAAGATCCAGCGGTACAGGTTGCTGCCGACCAGGGGGGTGTAGGCCATCGAGACCTCGGCCAGGATGTAGCGGGCCCCGTCGAACTGGTAGGCGGCGGGCGTCACCGGCAGGCCGTTGGTGCCGTTGATGGTGAGGGCGGGGCGCTGGGTCGCGTTCTGGGGCCAGCTGGAGCAGACACCGCCGTAGAGGGTGCCGCCGATCGCCTCGACGCCCATCGCGTTGACGACGATCTGAAGGCCCGACGTGTCCAGGGGGCGCATGATCACCGCCGCCGCCGAGGTGAGGGCGGTCATGTCGGAGGCGGACGGGTTTGGGTTGTCCGCCCGGCCGGAGAGGTCGGCCAGGGTGCGGGCGAAATGCGAGAGCTTGCGGTGTGTGTCGACGATCCGGGTCAGTTCCACCGTCCCGAAATACGCGGTGACCAGCGCCGGCAGGATGAGGGCGAATTCCAGGGCGGCGACCCCGCGCCGGTCCGACCGCAGGCGGGAGGCGAGGCGGGCGATCACGAGCAGACCGATCCCGCCGTGTACGGCTCGACCTTGAACACCGTGGCGGCCTGGAGGACCCTCCGGCGGTTCGGCAGGGTCGCCACCTGCGAGTTGAGGAAGGTGAAGAAGACGGGGATGTCGACCGCCGCCTGAACGATCATGATCGAGGAGGCCCCGGCGCAGGTATAGGACCCGAAATTCGCGTTCCAGTCGCTGGCGCCGCTGCCGTTGGTCGCCGTGGGCGAGACCGGGGCGGCCGTCGAGAAGCTCGAGGCCTGGGTCACGCTGATGCGGACGTTGGCGCAGGGGAAGATCGTGGTGCGCGGCGTCCCGTCGGACCGGGTGCAGAGGGCGGTCTTGAAGTTGCTCATCAGGGTCGCCTGGTTGGTGACGCCCTGGTTCGCCGTCTGGAACTGGCCGGTATAGATCTGGCGGCCGGCATCGACGACCGCCTGCTGCAGGATCTCCTGCTGCCACGCCACCAGCCCGTTCTCCAGGCTGGCGCAGAGGAGGGCGAGGAACGGCAGCGCGAGGAGGCCGAATTCCACCGCCGTCGATCCCTGCCGGGCGCGCAGGAACCGCCTCGGGCACCGCCGTCGGCCGGACGCCCCCGCCATCCCGGCAGGGGGCGTCCCCGCAGGGCACGGGACAGGGTCCAAACAGTGTGGCGACTGTCCATCCATGGGCGAGTGGTCGGCCAAGACGAGGATAAGGCTTCCTGCCTAGCTTACGGACCTTAACAGTCGCTTGATCCGATGCTGACCTCGCGGTTTTCCTGAAAATATAGACGCGACCACAGGCGCCACAGTGCTGATCAGGCCAGCAGATAGGCGAGCAGGGCGCGCAGTTGCGCCGGCTTGACCGGCTTGTGCATCAGTTCGGCCCTCGCCTCGACCACCCGGCGCCCGACCTCGACGCCGTAATCGGCGGTGGTCACGATGACCGGGGTGTACCAGTCGCGCTCGTGCCGCAGGTGATCGACCACGTCGAGGCCGCAGGCCCCGTCGGAGAGGTGGTAGTCGATGATCATCATGTCGGGCCGCCGCATCCCTGTCCGGAGGGACTCCGTCACCCCGGACAGGGCACGGTGGCTTTCCACCTCGGCGTCCCAGCCGCGCAGGAGCCGCTCCAGCGCCTCGGCGGTGGAGGCGTCGTTCTCGATCACCAGCACCCGCGCCCCGGTGAGCGTGGTGGCGACCGGGGCCGGGTGGGCCTGCGCGTCGGGGGCGGTCTCGGCCAGCGGCAGTTCCAGGGTCATCCGCGTCCCCCGGCCGACCCGGGAGTGCAGCCGCACCGTGTGGCCCAGCGCCCCCGCCATCCGCTGCACGATGGAGAGGCCGAGGCCGAGGCCGGGCCCGCCGGCATCCTCGCCCTCGCCGGTCCCGCGGAAGAACTCCTCGAAGACCAGGGCGCGCTCCTCCTCCGGGATGCCGCAGCCGGTATCGACCACATCGATCCGGCACAGGTCCCCCCGGCGGCGCACGCCGATCAGCACGCCCCCCGCCTCGGTGTAGCGCACGGCGTTGGAGACGAGGTTCTGGAGGATCCGCTGCAGCAGCACGAGGTCGGTGGCGACCACGAGGTCGCGGACGCGGGTCACGAGGCGCAGGCCCTTGCGCTCCGCGAAGGGGCGGAAGCTCGCCTCGATGTGGGCGACGAGCTCGCTGAGCCGCACCGGCTTCACCACGGGGAGCACCGCCCCCGCATCGAGCTTCGAGATGTCGATCAGCGCCTTGATCAGGTCCTCGATGGTCTGGAGCCCGCGCTCCACCTGCCCCGCGACGGTCTGGGCCTCCGGGCCGGGGGCAAGGTCGGCCAGCGCCGACAGGGAGAGCCGGGCGGCGTTGAGGGGCTGAAGGAGGTCGTGGCTCGCGGCGGCGAGGAAGCGGGTCTTGGAGCGGTTGGCCGTCTCGGCCTCGTCCTTGGCCGCCTGGAGCGCGGCGTTCGACCCCTCCAGGCTCTTCATCAGCGAGGTCAACTCCTCGGTGCGCGCGCGGACCCGGCCCTCCAGCATGATCGCGGTCTGAAACAGGGCGTAGGCCCCGCCCTGCTGGTCCATCGTCCGCTCGACATGGGCCATCAGGGCGGCGTTGATCCGCTCCAGCTTGACGACCCGGCGGGCCAGGGCCTCGGGACCGGCGGCGTCCTCCGCCTCCATCGCCGGGGCTCCGATCACGCCGGATGGTTCCGGCCGATCGCGATGCCCGTGAAGGTCTGGTTCAGGTGCATCGAGCGGTACTGCTCGCCGTAGGTCTCGAACCCGACCACCCCGTAGCGGGAATAGAGCTCGGAGATCCGGTGGCGGACCTGGCGGCTCTCGGCGTCGAGGCGGCGCAGCACGCAGTCGAACCCGATCACGAGGTCGAGCCCCCCGAGGGTGTCGTCGAGGCCGGACAGCTCCGCCCGGGTCGCCTCCACGATGTCGTGCGGCTCGGCGAGCGTCAGCACCGCCCCCTCGCTGATGGCGCAGAACAGGGTCAGCGACCCGTCGGGCTCCACGCGGCTGATCGAGCGGCAGTAGTACTCGCCGCCGACCTTCACCGCGAGGGGATAGGCGGCGAAGCTCATCGGGGTGAGGTGCTCCGGGTCGAGGCCCAGCGCCTTGGCGTATTCCCGGGCCGCCGGCTCGGCGTTCAGCTCGTGGACGCGGCGGCTTTCCTCGCAGGCGGAGGTCACCACGAACTTGTGCTGCGTCGGGGCGAAGTTGTCGCTCTTGAAGATGCGGATCGGGAAGTCGGTCTCCACGAGGATCAGCACCGCCGCGTTGGTGTGGATCGCCCCGTCGTGGATCAGCACGGTGCCCGCGAAGGCGAGGTCGTCGCCGGCCGAGCCGCCCACCAGGGGGATGCCCTCGAGGGCCCAGGCGACCGCCGAGACCACGGTCTCCTCGGCGTTGGCGAGGGCATCGATGAGCGAGAGGGCGAACTGGCTGCCGGGGATCGGGGCGGGCCGGATTAGGTCGAGCTGGCGCCGCAGGCCGCGCACCGCCCCGGCGGCGTGGCCGACATCGAGATGGTCGATCCGCGTGAGCACGTCGCTGGCGATGCGGAAGCCCTGGCGGGGGAAGGCGATGGCCACGAGGCCCCGGTCGATGGCCCCGGCGGGGCTGATGCCGCCGGAGGTGCTGCACCCGAGGAGGACGACGCCGGGAAAGTGCCGGTCCACGGCGTCCACGAGATCCCGGGCGTCGTAGGAGGGGGAGAAGAACACCAAAAGGTTCCCCACCGGCTCGCGGTCGAGCAAGGCCGCGACGGCTTCCACCGCCCCGCGGGCGTCCCCGGCATCGGTCCAGGCCGATTGGATGCCGCACAGATGCGTGCGCATCCGTGTCCCTTCGATCACGGCGCTCTCCCCTCGCGGGGCCGCTCTCGGATGGCGGCCCTCATGGGAGGAACTATAAGTCGCGATGGGCAAATGTTGCAATCCGCGCCCGGGGGCGGCCGCCGGGCCGGGGCGGATCACTTCGGGCCGGCGGCGGCCTCGCCGGCCGGGGCGGCCCCCGCCACCGGCCGGATCGCGGCCCCCCAGGGGAACCGCCCGACCTTCACCGTGCGGATCGCCTTGAGGGAGGGGACGTCGATGATCGTCACGTCCCCCGACACCCCGTTGGTGGTGACGAGGCGGTCCTGCTCCGGGGTGAGCGCCGTGTGCCAGACCCGGCGGCCGACCAGGATGTAGTTCGTCACCTGGAAGGTCCTGGCATCGACCACCGCCACCCGGTCCGAGGGGCCCAGCGCCACGAAGGCGAGGCGGCCGTCGTCGGTGAGGCTGATCCCCACCGGCTGGATCCGGTCGGAGGCGACGCCCCTGATCTCGAAGTGGATCGTGCGCGTCACCGTGCGGGTGGCGACGTCGATGACCGCGACGGTGCCGCCGATCTCGGAGGAGACCCAGAGCGTCTTGCCGTCCTTCGAGAACTCCGCGTGGCGGGGGCGCTGATCGACCGGGGTCGCGTCGATGGCCGTCAGCGTCGCCACGTCGATCCAGTGGACCATGTTGGTGGTCTCGGAGGTCGTGACGGCGATCTTGCCGTCCGGGCTCACCGCCATGCCCTCGGGCTCGATCCCGACGTCGATCTGCGCCTTCACGCTTCGGGACTCGACATCGACCACCGTGGTGGTGGCGTTGTTCTCGTTGGCGATGAACAGGGTGCGGCCGTCCGGCGACAGGGCGAACTGCTCCGGGTCCTCGCCGGAGGGCAGGTCGGCCAGGGTCTTGCCGCTGTCCGCGTCGATCACCTGCACCGTGTCGGAATCGCTGGCGCAGACGAACAGGCGCTTCCCGTCCCTGGCGAACACCACCCCCCTCGGCCGGCGGCCCACGGGGAAGGTGCGGGTGACGGCGTAGGTGGCGGAATCGATCACCGAGACCGTGTTGTCGCGCTCGTTGGTCACGAAGATCTCGTCGGCCCCGGCGGGGGCGACGCGGAGCGCGACGGCGAAGGCCAGGGCCGCCACCGCCGGGGCGAGGGCGGGAAGGCGATGCCAGGGACGCCGGTGAGAGGGATGCCTCATCTCATCCTCCGAAGGCCTTGCAGGCGCTCTCGGGCCTGTCGAGGCCGAGGGTGTCGAGTTCGGTGGTCCGGTGCAGGAAGCCCTCCACCGGGGCGGCGCCGACCACGGCGCCGGGCCAAAGCAGGTACAGGGGCTGGCGCAACTGCCCGTTCCAGGCCCGGAAGCTGAGGGCCCGGCCCTTGAACCCCCCCACCTCGAAGGTGGGGCTCAACATCAGCGTCGCGATGGCGGCGGGGTCGGCGGATTTGAGCTTCACCGCCGCCTCGCCCACCGTGTGGACGGCCATCCAGCCCGCCCAGTCGGTAGGGTCCATGGTCCGGCCGGCGAGCTTCCTGAACCGGTCCTGCAACTGCGCCGCCGCCCAGGCCTCCACCGCCCGGCCCCAGGCGGCCGGCGTCAGCCCCTGCGTGCCGACCACCGGCCGGGGCGCCTCGGTGTTGTAGACGAGGTTGGTGCCGAACTCCCCGGCCTCGTCGGCCACCGCCACCACGTCGTGCTCCGGCCCGCGGGTGGCCAGGGCGAATTCCCGCAGCGCGCTGTCGCGCAGGTCGGCGCCGCGGGCGTCGAAGCTCGTCTCGGCGACGATCCGCGCCCCGAACTTCCGCGCGCTCCGGCGCAGGGACTCGGCGTAGAGCCCGTCCGCCGGCTCGGGCCCGGAGACGAGGAGGATCCTCGACCAGCGCTTGAACACGAGGAGCTGGACGAGGGCGTCCGTCAGCATCGCCCGGGAGGGGATGACGTGCAGCACCCGCGCCCGGCAATCGGCGTCCCGCAGGCGGGTGTCGGTGGCGCCGACGTTGAGGAGGACCGTGTCCTTGGCCTCGGGGGCGTCGGCCAGCGCCAGCAGGTCGGCGGCCGGGGCGTTGACGACGACGAAGCGCGGCTTGCCCTGTCCCGCCACCAGCCCGGCGAAGGCGGCGCGGATGTCTGCCCCCGGCTCCACCACCCGGCTCGTCAGCGCGAAGGACAAGCCCACGAACCGCCCGCTGGCGTTCGAGTCCCTGAGGCCCAGTTCCGCCCCGCGCAGCCCCTGGTCGGCGGGCACGGGGTCCTCGTTGTTGAGGGGGTTCGGCCGCTCGATCCGGCGCTCCAGATAGGCGATTCCCACCGGCTCGGCCGCCCGCGCCGGAGCGGCCACCCCGAAGGCGGCCAGGGAGACGACCATCGACACGGCCACGCGGACGACGGGCCGGCGCGGCGGGCGCGCCGGCCGTTCAGGGCCGTCTCGTCGGGTCTCCCCCCTCATCCGGCAGATCTCGCGTCCGCTCCGGCCAGTCTTTCCGGCCCTCCGACATAGGGGCGCGCGACAGGGGGCGGAATAGGACCAAGGTCGGGAGCCGGAACAGTTCCGGTGGGCCGTACCAAAGCACAATGGGTTCGCCCCCGCCGGGTTGATAGCTTCCGATCAAACAGCGGGCCGTCGTCCGCGAGGGAGGAATACCTGATGTCCAGAAGGCTTGCGCTCGCAGGCGGCGTCGTCGCCGCGCTCATCGTGTCGAGCGGCGCCGTCTTCAGCCACGGCGACGTGCAACCGCAGGCGATCAACACCGACGGTTTGCCCTCCCTCGGCGACACCTGGCGCGACGAGAACCCCTACCGGGACAACGAACTCGCCGTGAAGATCGGCTCCTCGGGCTACAACCAGAACTGCGCCCGCTGCCACGGCCTACAGGTCATCTCCGGCGGCATCGCCCCCGACCTCCGCTACCTGGAGAAGGGCAAGGAGGGCGACGAGTGGTTCAAGGAGCGCGTCACCCACGGGGCGATCATCGACGGCATGACCAAGATGCCGGTCTTCGCGGGGGTGATCTCCCAGGAAGGGCTGTGGGCGATCCGCAGCTACATCGAATCCCAGCACGTCGACAACTGAGCGCCGCCGATGCCCGCCTCGCCGCTCCGACGATCCCTCCTGCTGGCGGCCTCGCTGATGGCCGTCACACCGGCCTTCGCCCGGCCCCTCGACGCCGTGCGGGCGGACGGGACCCTGCGGGTGGCCCTCTATGAGGACAACGCCCCGTTCTCCGCCCTCAGGGACGGCAAGCCGGAGGGGATCGAGGTCGACCTCGCCAAGGCGCTGGCCGACACCCTCAAGGTCAAGCTCGACCTGAAGCTCGTCGATGCCGGCGAGAACTCGGACGGCGACCTGCGCCTCGCCCTGTGGCGGGGGGATCTGGCCGGCTCCGCCCTGTCGGATCTGATGCTGCACGTGCCGGCGGACCGGATCTTCGCCCAGCGCAACGAGCAGGTCTTCATGACCCGCCCGTACCTGGAGCAGCGCCTGTCGCTCGCTTGGCGCCGGGGGGCTACCGAGGATTTCGAGACCCTCGGGGACATCGGCGCGACGCCCATCGACGTGGAGGGCAACAGCGCCGCCGACGCGATGCTGCTCACCGCCAACGGCGGCTCGCTGCGGGGCAACCTCAAGCACTTCAAGAGCTTCGACGAGGCGGCGAAGGCTTTCCTGAGCGGCGACGCGCCGATCCTGGCCGGCACCCGCTCCGAGCTCGAGGGCGCCTTCGCCAAGGCCGGCACCGCCCGGGACACGATCGGCATGACGCAGGTCAAGCTGGCGGGGCCGATCAAGACGTCCTGGCAGCTCGGCGGGGCCGTGAAGAGCGATTCCCGCGACCTCGGCTACGCCGTGGGCGACGCCCTCACGGCGATGATCGACGGCGGCGCGATGAAGGAGATCTTCGCCCGGCACGGCGTCACCTACGAGCCGCCGACCGGGTACTGACCGGAGCCTTAAGCCCCCGTCCCGGCAAGATCGACGAAGTTCTCCGCATCGATTCTTCGGGCGGAGCGCGTTGTGCAGCGCAATAGTCCAAAGAAGCACGAGCACTCATTCTTAGATTGGACTTATGGCCAATAACCCGGCCGCGAGACCTCGCCTAGTCTGAGCCTCGCGTCAGGCCACGCCGCGAATAAGGGGCTCAAGCCCCGTCGGCCAACGGATTACCGGAGGAGATGTCATGAGACTACGCGTCCAGTTTCTCACGGCGGTGGGCCTCGCGGCCCTGGCCGCCGGCAGCGCCAGCCTGTCGGCTTCGGCCAAGGAGCCCGAGAAGACCGCCTCCGCCTCGACGGGCGGAGTGACCGAGCAGGACATCATCAACGACGCCAAGACGCCGGGCGACGTCGTGACCTACGGGCTCGGTCCGCAGGGCCAGCGCTACAGCCCGCTGAAGGCCATCGACAAGGACAGCGTGAAGACCCTCGTCCCGGCGTGGTCCTTCTCCTTCGGCGGCGAGAAGCAGCGCGGCCAGGAGAGTCAGGCGCTGGTCAAGGACGGCGTGATCTACGTCACCGGCTCCTACTCGCGCCTCTACGCGATCGATTCGCACACCGGCGAGAAGAAGTGGGAATACGACGCCCGCCTGCCGGAGGGCATCCTGCCCTGCTGTGACGTGGTGAACCGCGGCGCCGCCCTGTACAAGGACAACATCTACTTCGGCACGCTGGACGCCAAGCTCGTCGCGCTCAACACCAAGACCGGCAAGGTCGTGTGGCGCAAGGACATCGACGACTTTAAGGCCGGCTACAGCTATACGGCCGCCCCGCTGATCGTGAAGGGCAAGATCATCACCGGCGTATCCGGCGGCGAGTTCGGCGT